>NZ_CP039457.1:1474904-1812372 GCF_004843545.1 Streptococcus pasteurianus
TATTTCATACCAAGGAACTGAAATTGCCATTGACAAACCATTTAAGCGTGTTCACATGGTTGATGCTATCAAAGAAGTCACTGGCGTTGATTTTTGGAAAGAAATGACTCTCGAAGAAGCGCAAGCTATTGCCAAAGAGAAAAATGTACCAGTTGAAAAACACTTCACTTCAGTTGGTCACATCATCAACGCTTTCTTTGAAGAATTTGTCGAAGAAACATTGATTCAACCAACATTCGTTTATGGACACCCAGTTGAAGTTTCTCCTCTTGCTAAGAAAAACGCAGAAGATCCTCGCTTCACTGACCGCTTCGAACTCTTCATCATGACTAAAGAATACGGTAATGCCTTTACCGAACTTAACGATCCAATCGATCAATTGTCACGTTTTGAAGCCCAAGCAAAAGCTAAAGAACTTGGTGATGACGAAGCAACTGGAATTGACTACGACTACGTCGAAGCCCTTGAATACGGTATGCCACCAACAGGTGGACTTGGTATCGGTATCGACCGCCTTGTCATGCTCCTCACAGACACAACAACAATCCGCGACGTCTTATTGTTCCCAACGATGAAGTAAATTAGATTATATAATCATTTAAAACCTTCCCTTGAATAATTCAAGGGATATTTTTTAGCTTAAAATAAAAGAAAACTGACAGCTGAAATTCTTCTGCTTGTGCTAAAATACCTATCAATTTACTGGGAATTGACACTATGCAAAATATACACATGAAAAAATTATCGATGCCTTCTTTGCATTGGCTTCAGAAAATCCAGAGAAATCAAATATTACAATTTCCAAGATTGCTTCCAAAGCAGGCAGTTCAAGATAGGCCTTTTATCAAAAATATTTTAAAAATTTCAATGAAATTATATGATCATAATCTCATCAATAAAGAGATTTTCCAAGTATTTAATTACAATCTCTTCAGTAATCAACCCTTTAGATTACATAGCTGAAAATGTTTTACCAGCAATTTGGAAGGAGAGACAGTGGATAAGGTGTCTCTATACTACAAATATCGATCCTAATTTTGAAGATTTTATTGTCTCTACTTACACTAAGCGGGGTGCTTCAAATATTGTCCCAAAAGAAGGACAATTCAATCTCTCAAATGAAGAAGTGGTTCAACTCGTTACATCACTTACTGTAGTTGTTATTAAAAATTGGATTACTCAAGATAATCCCTCTCCACCTAAGCATTTTAAGGGAGAATTTCTGAGGCTTATCAGAACACCTATTTATGAATATATCAATCATACAGCTGTTACCGTCTCTGATTAAATACCTAAAATCTCCCTAATATAAAGTTAGATATGATTTTTCACTCCACCACCAACTCACTGATATCCTCAATTACTTTGGCGTTCATAGTATTGAGGGTTTCGATTTCTGATTGGTTGTATGGGAATGTGTTAAGCAGGATACCGTCGATGCCTGCTGCTTGTGCGATTGCCATGTCGCTCGTAAAATCATTGCCAACCATAACGGTTTCTTCTGGATTGAGTTGATTGTCGTTCAAGACCAGATTCATGAGTTCAACTTGTGGTTTTTTCATTTTGTAATCAGACGAGATATAAATCTTATCAAGAAATTCTCTGCACCCTGTCATTTCAATTTCAGCTTGAGTGAAAGCTCGCTGTGCATTTGACAATAAAATAACTGTTGCTCCTACTTCTTTGAGTGTTTTCAAAGTCGCTAAGGTATTTTCGTACGTTTGCAATTTCTTGCGTGACAACATTCTAAAAGTTTGGGCAATTAGATTTCCCCATGTTTCAAGGTCTAAAATAATGCTATCTGTGGCATGCTTGTGCGGTGCTTCTAACAGCAATTCAATAAAAACAACCACCAAATCAACCTCAACATGTTCTAACTGATAACGTTTGCGTAATTGATTTTCTTGACGTTTAATATGTTCATTATAATTTGCTTTAAGCTCCGCAGCAGAATAATCAGCGCCATAAGCAGCATAAAGCGCAGCCATTTGTTCCCAAAGCTTCTCGTTTTCCTCGTCTGTCCAAATATCCACAAGTGTTCCATAAAAGTCAAAAATGTAATTCTTATATTGCAAATCTGCCATTTTTCTCGCCTTTTTTAGTGATTATGATTACGTTTCCAAATTTCATTATAAAGAAAAATACATGATTTGACTAGCCTTAGAATGTCAAAGAAAGCCACTTTATGCTACAATGTAGATAAGTATTATATTGAAAAGGAATTGCTATGTCTAAAAATATCATCTATTTCATTTCTGCTATCATTTTTTTAACTTATGGTTTGTTAACACATAAAACAATCTTTATCATTCTGGGAATTGTTTTTGGAGTGATTGGGGTAGCAGACTATCTCAAACATAAAGGAAAATGAAATCGCTAAAAAAGCGATTTTTTTCTTGACATTCTGATTAGTTTTGAATGAAATTTAGTCAACCAAAATAAAGTTTGAGATTAACTAAAATAACTAAGGAGATGTTATGTCTAGAAATAAGCTTTTAACACTCATCTTCCCAGCATTTGGTGCTGCTTTAATTACGATACTTTCACAGATTGTGATTCTTATTGGAACGATTCCATTTACACTTCAAACGCTTGCTGTTGGGCTTATTGCTTCGATCTTCCGTTCACGTGAAGCCACGTTCAGTGTGGCGCTTTATCTGATACTTGGCGCTATTGGACTTCCTGTTTTCGCAGGCGGTAGCGGCGGCATTGCAGCATTATCAGGTCCAACATCTGGTTTTCTCTGGGGATTTCTTTTCTACGCTGCCTTAACTTCTTACCTAACCAATATCGAAAGCTCTTTGGCTAAGATTTTTTGTTAGCAATCTACTCGGTAATTGTTTAAGCATTGATTGGCTTACAATTTTTAGCAAATATGAACTGGCAAGCTACTTTCTTGGCTGGCGTTGTCCCCTTCATCATTCCTGAAATTGGAAAACTTATAGCTACTACAGCTATCAGTAAACCTTTATTTCTCTCTCTGAAAAATACTGCTTATTTTGCATAAAAAAGAGTTGACAGATGAAAAATCTGCCAACTTTTTATCTCTAACTTAGCCGCGGAAAGCGTCCAAGATGATTTTAAATTCATCATTTGTGAGTGTCACACCTTTACCCATTTTGCTGTGGTCTGGGCTCCATGAACGAATATCAAATTTTGGCTCTGCTCCGTTAAAACTAACACGGTTCAATTCTTTTGTCCAACCTTTATCGCTTTCAGATAGGGTAAGTAAGTGTTCGACAATTTCAAATTTAAATTCTGACATAATAAATCTTCCTCCTAATATATATATTCGTAAAAAAACTTTCTAAACTTTTGATTATTTATTTTTTTCTTCAAAAGGTGTATAATCATTTTATCAATTTTTTAGGTAAATGACTATGAAAAATCTTATCAAACGTTTAAAAAGGCAAGCACAGGCTTATGTTGACTTTCGTGCTCAACCAGCCGCAGATATTAATCTGAAAACTCACAAAATCATCACAACCATCAAAGAAGCGCAAGAAAAGCAATTAGCGCTCCATGCTATTTACAAAGACGGCAGTTTTACAGGTGATTTGGTCAAATACGACCCCAAAAATAACAAATTAATCCTCAAAAACTTCCAAAAGAATATCTCAACAATCATCGCTATCAGTGATATCAATCGTTTGACATTGGTACCACCAACTGTCCGTAAATCTCAAGAACTAGACAAAAAATGAACGACCCTACCTACGCCATTACGTTTAAGAGTCGTTCATTTTTTAATAATTATTACTGATTATGCTCTAACAGTTTTGCTAGAACCGTCGCTTTTATAAAGGTTCACAAGTCCTTCTTTACGAGCACGAATCATATCTCCTGCTTGAACGGCTTGAGGGACAGTGATTGTCAATAATTCCATTGGATTTGGAGCACGATCAATTTTATTGCCATCAGCATCATGCAAATCTTTGATGTAAGTTTCAAAATGACGGAATCCTGGTCCATAGAATTCGACAGCATCTCCTTCGAGAATAACGTTACGTTGACGGATTGTTGCTGTCATTGTTTCTTCATCAAAGGCAACAACTTCACCGACAAATTTATATTGTGGTATTTTACGACGAGCGCCAAAGAGTTGTTCGTTTTCTGTTGGTGTTTGATAGTAGAAACCAGTTGCTAATTCACGTTGGGCAACTTTCCAAAGCTCATCAAGTAATTCACCTTTGATAGCTTCGAATTTTGCTGGGCTTTCTAGGTAAGCATCGACGGCTGCACGGTAGCAGTTTGTGACCGTTGATACGTAGTGAATTGATTTCATACGACCTTCAATCTTAAAGCTATCGACACCATTTTCAATCAAATCAGGCAAGTGTTCAATCATACACATATCAACTGATGACATAGAAAAGGGCTCTGGAATTTCACCTTCAAGACTTTTACGTTCTTGACCAAACGGCATATCGTAAAGGTCATATTTCCAACGACAAGATTGTGAACAACCGCCACGGTTAGCATCACGGTGACTCATATGATTAGAAAGGACACAACGCCCTGAATAACTGATACACATTGCGCCGTGAACGAAAGCTTCAATTTCAAGTGAGGTGTGTTTACGAATTTCTTCAATTTCAGCAATTCCGACTTCACGCGCCAAAACAACACGAGACACACCGATTTCTTCCCAGAAAGCAAAGGCTTCATAGTTGGTTGTCGAAGCTTGTGTTGACACATGGACTTCTAAACCTGGTGCTTCTGTTAAACAAATTACCATAAGTGCTGGGTCAGATACGATAATGGCATCCAAGCCCAGATCACGAAGTTCACGGAACCACTCTCCTGCACCAGTTTCGTTTCCTTCGTGGGTAACCATATTTGCTGCGACGTGGACCTTAGCACCATGCGCATGGGCATAATTAATTCCTTCTTGCAATTCTTCCATCGTGAAGTTACCAGCACGGCTACGAAGACCGTAAGCTTGTCCACCGACAAAGACTGCATCAGCTCCATAATCAACAGCGACTTTTAATTTCTCAAGAGTACCAGCAGGTGCTAAAACCTCTGGACGTTTTAAAGTTTTTTCTGACATTATTATATTCCTATTTCCAAGATAGTAAAATTTAAAGATAAATATCTTTACAACAATTTCAGTTAATTAGCTAACTTGTCATGCCCTGAAATAGTAACTCAATCATGACAAGAGTTCATTTTGGGGTAGTTTTACTTCACTTCCTCTGGGTCAAATTCATAGAATCCAGTTCCAAGTGTGCGACCTTTTGGATGTAATTTACGAATTTCTTCATCCAATAAGAAAGCTTGGTCTTGTGTAAATTCAGCTGCTTCAATCAATTCTTTAGCTTTGACAAAGCATTTAACAATCTCAACAAAATCATGTCCTGGACAATAAATACCGTCCAATTTCCAATGAGTGAAATTATGGTCAGTTAACTCTGTCAATTTTGGCATCATATCAAGATCATCAGTATCAAAAATATGTGTGCCATGTTTATCCTCAAAAATTGAGTAATGAGAGTCTTTATTGCTTGGTTCAGCAAGGAAAAGACCACGTTCACGTGTTTTTTCATCATCAATGTGCGTAAAATTGTAATAATTTTGCAATAATGGACGTTTTGAATGATGAATGACAGTAGCTCCGTAAACAAGCACTTCAGCTGGGTAGCGAAGATTTTCTGACATTTTGAACAATTCGACCGACGGGATTTCACGAGCAAGAACGACTTCACTAGCGCCATGGTCTCCCCAGAAATTCACTTGACGACTTGATGTTACAAAAACAGAAACATCATAAATCATCTTGAAATCGTAGCCTTCATTTTTATTGATGTGAAAAACACCTGCATCTCCTGCTACTAAATAATCGGCTTTAATGTCTTTCAAAAAATCAAGATACGGGCGAACTGCATTAATCATATCTTGGTGCAACAACGCATTACAAGCAATACTTAGTTCTTTTCCAGCATCATGAACTAGCTTAGCGATTTCAGAAAGTTCATCATAAGTAAAATTATGAGGCAAACGTAAACCATAGTTTTCCTCACCCACATAAATACGATCAACGCCGGCATCTAAAAGCTCTTTGACCTGCTCAATAGATTCAGCTGTCGCAGTAATAATTATTTTTTCCATAACGTTTTAATTATACCACTCCTATAACAATTAGTCACAGATATCCTCTAAAATCTTATTGTTATAGCTTTCTAAAAAGTTTTAGTGTCATCTCAAAATGAGAAAAACTTTATGAGAGGAGAGGCTCAAAAAGAAATCCTCATTTTGAAACAAAAAAGAGGAACAACTATTTTAAACATATTTTTTAACATCAGTCAAGGGATTTTTTTAAAAGGTGACAAATTTGTTAATTTATGGTATGATATCTAAGTATCAGAGGAGAGAGGATTATGCCAACACCATTAAAGCAACACAAAGAGTTTGAAGAACGGCATTATCAAGAAGATAATGCACCAAAATTTCAAGAATTTCAAGAAATTGACCACAGAAATGCTAAATTAAAAGAGTTAATGTTTTTTGCTCGTATTGCATTATTTGGAATTTCGACTGTCGTCATTTCATTCTTTTTGCTGGTCTTGAATCTAGCTCCAATCTGGGCTTTCTTATTTGCCTCTCTTATTAGCCTAGCTATTACGTCAGCTGTTTCAAGTATTATTTGGTCTTTAAGACATTGAAATGAACCACTACAACTCCACTTTGGGGTTGTTTTTATATTTTTCTTATTTTAGCTTCACAAAAATTTCTTACAAATGATACTAACCTTGTCAGCTTTATCTGTAACCTCAATAGCTCACTGAACTATTTAAACTAATCAACTATGCGGGGATGGTACAACGAATACAGAACTTTTTGTGTTCAGTACCACTCCCTCAAAATTTCCGTGTGGCTGCTTTTATCGCTGTTTCAGCCACTTTTATCACAGCGGTAATTATCGCTTTTATGTTTGGTTCGCTCGCAAATAATTCTAAAATTGAATTGTAACTTATTTTTGGTTAAAAGTAGATTTAGCTACATTCTGAAAAGTCCGCTAAACACAAATTTGCTTTCCTATTTCAGGCTCGAACATAAAAAGGTCCACTGGACCTTCTCGCTTTCCTGTTTTAGGGCTCGAACATAAAAAGGTCCACTGGACCTTTTTATTATTCTTCATCAGCTTCTTCGGTAGTAGTCTCAGGCATTTTAATTGCTGGTGCTTCTTCGTCTTGTGTGTAGTCAATGATAATGTCATCAACTTCTGCTTTTGTCTCTTCTTTAATTTCTTCTGCTTCGTTAACCGCTTCAGATACTTTAGAAGTGAATCCTGAGACTTTTTCAGAAGCAAAGTCGGCTGCGGCTTTCCCTTTTTCTTTTACAGTATCCAAAAATTCATCGGTTGTTAATTCACCAGATTCAAATTTTTGGCGGTAATCGTTAAAAGTATCAACAGCTAAATCTGTATATTCTGTTGCTTTATCTTTTGCTTTCTGATGATACTCAGCAGGATTTTCTTTATAGGCCTCATAAGCTTTAGCAGCTTTCTTTTGGAATTCCTTACCTTTTTCAGTAGATAGGAAATAAGCTGCGGCTGCACCAGAGGCAACACCAATAATTACGTTTTTCAATAGTTTACTCATGCTTCTTCTCCTTTTTTACGAAATATTTTTGAGGCAACTTTGCCAACAGCAAATGCTGCACCAGCTTTGCTAACATTTGATGAGGCTTGAGTAGCTTTTTGAGTGATGTTACGAGCTTGTGTATTCAAGTCCGAAACAGTCTCAGACAACTCTGCAACTGCCACAAAAAGTGGATCAATTGTTGCCACCTTACCATTAACATCCTCAACTAAAACATTAGCTTTAGCCAGGATTTCATTGGTCTGATGAAGAGTGACGTTAACATCACTGGTCAACACTTTTATGGTCTGCTTTGTTTCATCAATTGTCTCATTTACAACATCAACTGTTTTATATAGTTTAACACCCAGTGGTATAAAAACGCCAACCAAAACAGCAAAAGCAATGGCAATAATTAATAGTGCTACTTCAAACATTTTTTCTCCCATCTACCTATTTTTTATTCCTGATAATACGGAACATCTTTCTGTTTTCTTCTCCAGATAACCAAGACCACACCAATCAAAACGAGTAGAGCAGAAAGCCATTGTGATACTCGAATTCCGAGTAACATTAGACTATCTGTCCGCATTCCTTCGATAACAAAGCGTCCACAGCCATACCAAATAAGGTAAAAGAAGGCAATTTCGCCTCGTTTGAAGAAACGTGCTCGGTGTCTCAGGCTCATGACAATCACAAATCCTAATAAATTCCACAATGATTCATATAAAAATGTCGGAACACGATACGAACCATCAATATACATCTGGTTCTTGATAAAATCTGGTAGGTAATTCAGATTATCTACTATTTTACCATAAGCTTCTTGATTTATGAAATTTCCCCATCGTCCAATAGCTTGCGCAATCATGACACCAGGTGCTGCAATGTCCAAAAAATCGAGTGGATTGATTGCTCGGTAATAAGAAAAAACAAATAATACGATTGCTCCTGTAATCAAGCCACCGTAAATAGCAAGGCCACCGTTCCAAATGGCAACTATTTCGCTCAATGGCTGATTAGCATAATAAGACCAATCAAAAATGACATAATAAACACGAGCACCAATAATCGCAAGCGGAAATGCAATTAAAATAAAATCTAAAATATCATCAGGAATTATCTTCCGACGCGGTACTTCTTTCATTGCTAAATAAACAGCAAGAAGTAATCCCGAAACAATGAAAATCGCATACCAACGAATGCTAATAGAAACTAACTGGATAGCAACTGGATCAATCATTAGTTCTCCTCGTTTTGACTAATAAGCTGAGTGAGGCGGTCCTCAAATGTCTTAGTTGCATCAAATCCCATTTGTTTAGCACGGTAGTTCATGGCTGCTGCTTCAATAACGACTGACACGTTACGTCCGGTTTTTACTGGGATACGCACACGTGGAATTTTTACACCAGATAACTCGATTTCTTCGTTGCTATTTCCTAAACGGTCAAAGATTTTATCGGATTCAAAATTCTCTAAGTATATTGCCAATTGAACTTGTGATGAGTCTTTAACAGCGCTAGCACCATACAAGCTCATCACGTCAATGATACCAACACCTCGAATTTCAAGCAAATGGCGGAGAATTTCTGCGGGTTCACCCCAAAGTGTTTCTTCGTCTTTGGCAAATACATCGACACGGTCGTCAGCTACCAAACGGTGACCACGTTTGACTAACTCAAGACCTGTTTCACTTTTACCAATTCCTGAATCACCTTGAATTAAAACTCCCATACCGTAAATGTCCATAAGAACACCATGAACACTAGTACGTTCGGCAAGGCAAGAATCCAGATACCATGACATCTCACCAGATAAACGACTTGTTGGCACATGACTTTGTAAAACAGCAATACCTTTTTCTTTAGCGGCTGCCAACATTTCATCTGGGATGGCTAGATTACGCGCCACAATAATAGCAGGTGTCTCTGGCTTAATCATTTCTGCCAAGACTTGATGACGATTATGCGATGACATCTTAGTAAGATAAGACCACTCTTTCATCCCTAACAATTGCAGACGTTCTGGCGAATAATAATCAAAATACCCTGTCATCTCAAGCCCAGGCCGTGAAATATCTGATGTTGTAATTTCTTTAGCTAATAAGTTATCATCACCA
Organism: Streptococcus pasteurianus; assembly: GCF_004843545.1. NCBI lineage: Bacteria > Bacillati > Bacillota > Bacilli > Lactobacillales > Streptococcaceae > Streptococcus > Streptococcus pasteurianus. The sequence goes on from NZ_CP039457.1 coordinate 1,484,607, forward strand.
TATATAACATCTAGCTTGACCTTGTCCACCAACATTTTTACAGTAACCGACATTTGATGTACCATGAACCATTTACCAATCACCTCGTGACTATGTAAATAAATTGAAAATCTTAGAAAATAAGATTGTCTAAACCACAAACTATTTTCAGTTTCTCATCAATTTTTGTTCAATCCTTTTCCTCTTTTTTCATTATTATATCACATTAACCTATAAAAGTAAGCGCTCACGCAGACTTATTCAAAAATATTGTCAGTTTCATGTTGATAAAGAGCCACTAAATTAAAAACCCAGAACAACTATGTTGCTCTGAGTTCCTCCTGTTTTGAAAGACCATTATAAGTTCCTGTTATCCTTACAAGTGTCAAGTTTTTGCTACATTGAAGTTGAACTGTCAATTCTTACCAAAACCAACCGTCGTTGTCGTCATCTTCATCAACGACTTCAGCATCCTTACGTCGGCGTGGCCCCGTTCCGTAATGGTCGCGAGTGATATCTTCTTTGTAAGGAAGAAAAATTGCTAAAAGAATATAAATGACAATGCCAAAGCCATAAAAATACATCAGCAATGCTGTCAGGACACGCGTCAAAGGCAAGTCCCAACCAAACTTATCAGCAATTCCGGCACAGACACCACAAACCAGTTTATTTTTTCGCTGTTTATAAAGAGCTGATTTCATTTTAGTCCCTTCCTTCTTTTTATCTCACTATAGTTATTATATCTCATCGCCTTTAAAATAAAATCAGTCCTACGACTGATTTTATACTGAAGAAAAAATCTTTTTTGAAGTTTACCTTACGTTTCTCGAGTTTTGATTTCTAAGAGCTTGCCATGGCAATGTCCACAACGATATTTTTGAGTATTGACATGGCATTTTCGGTGATAGTCTTGTCCACATTTTTGGCAACGGTATAAGTATTTTTCCGTCTTTTGGGGCATGGCTGGCGCATAACGCAAACCATCAACTGCTTGCAATAATGCTTTAAAGTCTGCATCAGCGTGCTTGTAGCCTTTTCCCTCAAAATACAAATGGTAATGGCAAAGCTCATGGCGAACAATTTTTCGAAAAACGTCAACACCAAATGTTTCATAAATTTTGGGATTAAAATCCAAATGCCCATCAGCTGGGAAAAAACGACCACCCGTTGTCCGCAAACGTGGATTCCAAAGTGCCGTATGGCGAAATTCTTTTCCGAAATCTTCTCGTGAAACTGTTTTGACAAAATTAGTTAAGTTCACGTAAATCTACCAAGGAAAGATTGATTTTTCCACGTTCTTTATCGATTTTTGAAACCCAAACCGTCACAACGTCTCCGACAGAAACCACTTGACTTGGGTGTTTGACAAAGGACTTGCTCATTTGTGAAATGTGAATCAAGCCGTCATCATGCAAACCAATATCAACAAAGGCACCAAAATCAACGACATTACGGACAGTTCCTTCTAATTTTTGCCCAATTTCAAGATCTGAAATATCCAAAACATCTTGGCGGAGCACAGGTGCTTCAAAATCATCACGCAAATCACGTCCTGGTTTTAAGAGGTCAGCAATAATATCTTTAAGTGTTTCTTGCCCTATATTAATGGTTTCAGCCATCGTTTCAATTGAAACAGATTGCAGTTTTATTTTTGCTGAATCATCTAAATCTGTGATATTTAATTCTTTCAATAAATGTTCAACGGCTTTATACGACTCTGGGTGAACGCCTGTATTGTCAAGGATATTTTCTGCCCCTGGAATACGCAAGAAACCTGCTGCTTGTTCAAAAGCCTTAGCTCCCAGACGTGGAACTTTTTTGATGTCTTCACGCGAAGCAATTCGTCCATTTTCATCACGGTATTTGACAATATTTTCAGAAATTGTTTTATTTAATCCTGAAACGTGGGCTAATAGCGCAGGGCTTGCTGTATTAATATTAACGCCGACTTGGTTAACAACAGTATCTACAACAAAATCAAGGTTTTCGGCAAGTTTTTTCTGACTAACATCGTGCTGATATTGTCCGACACCAATTGATTTTGGATCGATTTTAACCAATTCTGCAAGTGGGTCTTGCAAACGACGCGCAATGGAAATAGCAGAGCGTTTTTCAACAGTCAAATCTGGAAACTCATGACGTGCCAATTCAGATGCTGAATAGACAGAAGCTCCGCTTTCATTGACAATCACATAAGAAACATCAGGAAAATCTTTCAAAGCTTGTGCCACAAAGGCTTCACTTTCACGGCTAGCAGTCCCATTTCCGATAGCAATAATCTCAACACCATATGTGCGAATGAGCTCTGCTAAATCTTTTTTCGATTGCTCGATTTTAGCCTGACTAGCTGGTGGAACAGGATAGATAACTTGGGTAGTCATCAATTTTCCTGTTTGGTCAACAACAGCTAACTTAGCTCCTGTACGAAAGGCTGGGTCAAATCCTAACACCATTTTTCCTTTCAAAGGAGACACCAAAAGGAGATTGCGAAGATTTTCGGAGAACAGTTCGATTGCACCATCCTCTGCACTTTCTGTTAACTCACTGTGAACACGGCGTTCCATAGCAGGAACGATTTTTTTCTTAATCGTTTTGGCGATGACATCATCAATATAAGCATTTTTATTTTTAAAACGAGCTCCCATGAAGCGCACCATTTTATCAATGTTATGCTCGAAACCAACTTTTAAAATGCCGAGTTTTTCACCACGATTAAGCGCCAAAATACGATAACCTTGAATTTTAGAAACTTTCTCTGAAAAATCGTAGTAAATTTGGAAGGTTTTATTATCATCGGCAGCTTCGTCTTTAACTGTTGATATGATTGAGCTGTAAGACCAGATTTCATTGTAAACCCATGAGCGGAGCTGGTTGTCCTCTGAAAAAGCTTCAATGAGAATTTCACAAGCGCCAGCAAGTGTCTTGTCAGCTGTTTCAAATCCTTCTGTTATAAAATTCGCTGCTTCTACTTCAAGCGAAGGTTTATTTTGCAAAATTAAACGAGCTAGTGGAAATAGCCCTGCTTCTCTGGCGATAGTGGCTTTGGTACGACGTTTTTCCTTGTAAGGAAGATAAAGTTCCTCAACGTCGGCCAACTTTTCAGCGTTCTCAATAGCTTTTTTGAGTTCCGCAGTAAGCTTACCTTGTTCTTCAATTTTAGCAAGAACAGTCGCCTTACGGTCAGTTAAAGCTGTCATGCTTTTATCCAAGTCAATGATAGCCTTAATTTGTACTTCATCCAAATTATCTGTCATTTCCTTACGGTAACGAGCAATGAAAGGAATGGTATTTCCTTGTGAAGTCAAGTCTAGAACTTTGGCAATTTGGCTCTCTTTGAGGTTTAAATCTTGAGCAATTTTTGTTACATTTTCCATAGTGCTTCTATTATATCATAAATCAGCTGAATCTAAGGTTTTCTCTTAGATTTTTAAATGCAATAATGAGAAATTCACGCCAATTTCTTAGGCAGATAAATATCTAAATGACACACTATTTCGCATTAAAATAGCTAACTTGTCTGCTTAGTTTTTGTACTATTTGAGGATTGATAGTATAATAAGAGGTGATTACATATAGAAAAGAGGTGCCTTATGGCTATCACACATAAACGTCAAGATGATTTAGAGTCAATGTTTGCAAGCTTTGCAAGTATTCCTAAAATCTCTAGCGACCCTGAAAAAGAAAAGAAAGTTAAGGACAAAAAAGCTGAGAAAGCGACTGATTAATTTTTATGGAAATTTTTAATAATTTACCTGCTAGTGTCTTACAATGGTTTGCGATTTTTATTTCAATCATTATCGAGGCACTGCCTTTTGTTTTGCTAGGAACTATTCTTTCTGGCTTCATTGAGGTTTATGTTACGCCTGATTTGGTACAACGTTTTCTACCTCGAAATCGTTTTTTACGAATCCTTTTTGGAACTTTTATCGGTTTTGTCTTTCCGTCCTGCGAATGTGGTATTGTTCCCATTATCACGCGCTTTTTGGAGAAAAAAGTTCCTAGTTACACCGCTGTTCCTTTCTTGGCAACAGCTCCGATTATCAACCCAATCGTCCTTTTTGCCACCTATTCAGCTTTTGGAAATAGCTGGCGCTTCTTAGGCTTACGACTGCTTGGTGCCATCATTGTTGCTATTACGTTGGGTATCATGCTGGGATTTGTGGTTGATGAAAATATCCTCAAAGAAAATGCTAAACCAACACATTTTCATGATTATTCTGGTGAAACATGGTATCGCAAAATTTTCTTAGCTCTTGCGCACGCAATTGATGAATTTTTTGATACTGGACGTTATTTGGTTTTTGGTACCCTGGTAGCTTCAGGAATGCAGATTTACCTGCCAACACGCATTTTGACCAGAATTGGTGGTAATGCCCTTACAGCCATTTTAGTCATGATGTTACTGGCATTCATTCTTTCTCTTTGTAGTGAAGCAGATGCCTTTATCGGAGCTTCCTTGCTATCAAGTTTTGGTACAGCACCTGTTCTAGCCTTTCTTTTGATTGGACCAATGGTAGATATTAAAAACCTAATGATGATGGTAAATTCCTTTAAACCTCGCTTTATCGTTCAATTTATCACAGTATCTGTTGGGATGATTATTATTTACTGTTTACTTGTGGGGGTGATTTGATGATTCGATTTTTAATTTTAGCGGGTTACTTTGAATTAACCATGTATCTTCAAATCTCTGGGAAATTGGATCAATACATCAATACTCACTATGCTTATTTAGCCTACATTTCCATGGTTTTATCATTCCTTTTAGCAGTTATTCAACTGGTTATTTGGATGAAAAACCTGAAATTGCACAGCCATTTACATGGAAAAATAGCGAAGCTGACTAGTCCGATGATTTTGGTCATTCCAGTTTTGGTAGGACTCTTAGTTCCTACGGTAACGCTGGATTCAACGACAGTGGCTGCCAAAGGCTATAATTTCCCACTTGCTGCTGGTTCTGCTGGTACGGTTAGTGATGATGGAACAACAGTCCAATACCTGAAACCTGACACAAGTTTGTATTTTACATCTTCTGCTTACGAAAAAGAAATGCAGAAAGAACTCAAAAAATATAAAGGTTCAGGCGAACTTAAAATCACAACCGAAAATTATATGGAAGTCATGGAACTCATCTATCTCTATCCTGACGAATTTATGGGACGTGAGATTACTTATACTGGATTTGTTTATAACGAGCCTGGCCACGAAGGCTATCAATTCCTTTTCCGTTTTGGTATCATTCACTGTATTGCGGATTCTGGTGTTTATGGCTTATTGACAACTGGAAACAATACAAACTACGCTGATAACACTTGGATTACCGCAACAGGCACAATCAGCCTCGAATACAACCAAACCCTTGAACAAACACTCCCAGTTCTTCATATTACAGAAATGAAAGAGACTAGTGAACCTGATAATCCTTATGTTTATCGTGTCTTTTAAACACAAGCCCCCCTCCAAAACTGGAAGGGGGGTTTTGCTTGGTGATTAGAATCTTATGCTACTATGTCATGGTTCAATAATAATCGTTCCTAAAAAGTCATTCTTTTCAAGTTTACGATAAGCTTCCCAAATCTGACTTAAAGGGTAAGTTTTAGCAATAGTAGGATTAAAATCACCAAGTGATAATTTTTCACAAATGTGAGTCACCGCTTGGCTTCTTGCCAAGTCATCCTCAACAAGTTCACTTACTGTCCATCCCTTAAGCATTAAACCTTTACCAAGCAAAAGTCCTGCCGAAAATTGGCACTCACTGCCACCAAGAATGCCATATTCATAAATTTTTGCCCCTACGCTAGCCACTTGAAGCAAATCAGGCAATGCATTACCACCAATAGGATCAAAAATGAATTGAACACCTTTTCCAACAGTAATTTCAGAAATTCTAGTAACCAAATCTTCTTCATTACTAATAATGACATGGTTCAATTGTTTTAGCTGCCGCAGTTGCGCTGCTTTACGGCGTGAGCGGGTTGTCACAATTGGAATTGCTCCTAATTCACGTGCCAAATCAATCGCCGCTTGACCAACAGCAGAAGTCCCTGCAATAATCAACACGTAATCACCAGATTTTAGATTACTCTGACTATAAACAGGGTAAGCTGTTAGGTATGGTACCCAGGTACTAGCAGCTGCTGCAAAATCTATATTATCTGGAATCTCAACCAGACGACTGGCTGGAATAATAATATCATCTCCCAAACTTGGATAACGTTCAAAATCATATGGTCCAACAGGCATAACTCGCTTACCAAGCCATTTTTCATCAACCGCTTTTCCAATAGCAGTCACAATTCCAGCAGCCTCATACCCAAGAGAGCTAATTTCATGAATAGCTTCTCCTGGCAAACGTAATCCCTTGATGTAGTTTAGCTGATCGCCAGTAATTCGACTCGCTTTGACAGTCATTCTCACTTCATTTGAGGCTAATTCACGAAGTTCAACCTCATCCAACTGTAACTGGTCAATCCCTTGACCGTGAACACGAACTAATGTTGCCATAAAAGTTTCTCCTTTACTTTTGTAATCTTTTTTTGATACCATGATTATAGACCCCTCGGGTAACCCGAAGTCAACTATTTACTATTATTTTTTAGAGGATTTCATTATGTCATATACAATTAAAGAAACTAGCAAACGAACTGGGCTAACCTTACACACTATTCGCCACTACTGTGACCTTGACTTAATCCCAAGTTTACAACGTGATGAGAATAACAACCGTATTTTTGATGAAGCTTCTATTCATTGGTTGTACGCCATAAAATTTCTTAGACAAAGTCAAATGTCTCTCAAAGAAATTCGCCAATTTTTTGAAAAATACCAATATGACCCAACCAAGTCTAGCGACCGTAAAAAGTTGTTACAAAAAGCCATTCAAGTTTCTGATAAAAAATTACAACAAGCCATTCAAGAACATGACCAATTAAAACATGAGTTGAAAACTTACCTTGACAATGTTGATTGTGAAAAAAATAAAGAAATCTGAGGCAAAGCTCAGATTTCTATTCTTGACTATGAAATAGTTAGCTAGTATGTTTATAAGCATAAACTAGCCGTCCAATGTTTATGAGTGACACGAATGCCCAAATAAGCATGATAACCCAGTTTGCCTCAAAGGCATAAATGGCTGTTAAAATAAGAGTAGACGACGTTAAGAGAATTGTTGATAAATGCTCTTTGACAAATTCTAACATTAGCTTTTAAACAATCCCTTCTAGGAGACCACGCATAAAGTCTTCAGAATCAAATTTACCGATGTCATCAATTTTTTCACCAAACCCAATAAATTTGACAGGAATATCAAGTTCTTGGCGAATGGCAAGAACAACACCACCTTTAGCCGTTCCGTCAATTTTAGTTAGGATAAGCCCAGTTAACGGTGTAATTTTTGAGAATTCTTTAGCTTGGCTAAGCGCATTTTGACCTGTTGAAGCATCGAGCGCAAGGAGTGTTTCATGCGGTGCATCTGGTACGACACGCTTAATGATACGACCAATTTTTTCAAGCTCTGCCATCAAATTATCTTTATTTTGCAGACGTCCTGCTGTATCAATGAGAAGAATATCAACATTTTCAGCGACAGCTTTTTCCATACCGTCAAAAACAACAGAAGCTGGGTCAGCTTTTTCTGGTCCTGTTACAACTGGCACACCGACACGACGTCCCCATTCAACAAGCTGCGCAACCGCACCAGCGCGGAATGTATCAGCAGCAACAAGCATGACTTTCTTACCTTCGTTTTTATATTTGTAGGCTAATTTGCCGATTGATGTCGTTTTTCCGACACCATTAACCCCAACAAAAAGCATAACGGTTAAATCATCTTGGAAATTAATTTTTTCGTTGAAAACACCGTCTTTTTCGTAAATGTCAACTAATTTTTCAATGATAACACGTTTTAAATCGTCAGCTCTCTTAGCATTTTCAAGTTTGGCTTCATAACGTAAATCTTCTGTTAATTGTGTTGCGACATTCACCCCAACGTCTGAAAGAATGAGCATTTCTTCTAGTTCTTCGAAGAATTCTTCATCAACACGACGGAAATTAGCCAAGAAGGCGTTCAAACGTGCACTGAAACCAGTACGGGTCTTTTTCAGACTGCGATTGTATTTTTCTTCTTCGGTTTCGGTTGCTTCTTGCACAACTACTTCTTCTGGTTCAGTTTTTTGACGTGTTTTGACAGCTTCAAAAGTAACTGCTTCACCACGTTCAATAGCCTCTTGAGCGGCTGCTTTTTTCGCATAATAATCCGCTATGATATCTGAAAAATGTTGGTCTGGCTCAACCTCATTAGCTACTGCGGTTGCTTCTGAAATTTCTTCAGCTTGATTAGCCGTATTTTTAACCACAGTTTCGCTGTTTTTAGACTGAACAAACGTTTCTGTTTCAACAGATTCAGCTTCGCTATCGACATTAACAACGTCTTGAACTTCTTCCACAGTATCGTTGACGATTTCTGCTTGTTCTGAAACCTCAACACTTTCTTTTACTGTATCAGAAGAGGCTTCAGTTTGTTCTGATGTTTCGACAACCTCTTGAAGTGTTTCTTCTTGGCTTTGGCTGTCAACCGTCTCCCCAACTTCTTTTTTCTTATTTCCAAATAAACGGTCAAATAATCCCATACTAAGTACCAAAATCGATAAGGTTACCTTATCCACTTTTCCTTTCTATTACGCATTTAAAATGTATTTTTCAACAGCTTCTGCAACACCTGATTCGTCATTGGTACGTGTTGTTACCGCATCAGCTGTTTCTTTCGCAATAGCAACACCATTTGCCATTGCAACACCTAAACCAGCCCATTTAAGCATTGAGAGGTCGTTTTCTTCATCTCCCATAGCCATAACATTTTCAGGGAGTAAGTTCAAATGCTGAATCAACTGGTTTAACCCTGCTGCTTTATGGACGCCTTTAGGCATCATTTCCAATATAATATCACGTGATTTGAAAATTTCAAACTCATTGTATAATTCTTTCGGAAATTGCAAAATCTGCTTGTCCAAAAATTCAGGATTTGTCACGCTAACGACTTTGTTATAAATAATATTTTCAGGAATATCATCAAAAGAAGTTAATTCTACAAATTTAAGTTTGGGGTTGGCTTGTGGGTAAAGGGACTGATTGCCTTGACTGGCAAGACTATAAACAATTCCATCACTAAGCACATCAAATGGAAGAGCAAGTGGATCAAGCGTGCTGTGTAAACGCTTGAGCTGCGCACGTGTTAGCTCACTTTTATCTAAAATATCGCCATTTGTCTTTTGAACCAAACCACCATTGAAAGTGATGATATAGTCCTCATCAGAAATCAAATCTAGCTCTTCAAGCAAACCGCTAATCGCCTTTAAAGGACGTCCAGTCGTGATAACAACTTTAATTCCCTTATCACGTGCTGCTCGCAAAGCTTTTTTATTTTCTGGTGAAACAACCTTTTGACTGTTAAAAAGTGTGCCATCTAAATCCAAAGCTAATAATTTAATATCTTCCATTATTCTACCAATCCTTCCATATAAGCCATGACAGACTCCTCATCACAATGCCCAATGATTTCATTTGAGATGTCTTTGATTTCTTGTCGAGCATTTTCTGTCGCAACTGCATTCCCAGCAAAATCAAGCATTTCAAAATCATTGAGATTATCGCCAAACGCTACAATTTCTGATTTATCCATATTAAAGGTTTGGCAAAGTGCTTCTAGTCCTGTTCGTTTATTGACGTCACGGATAACAATATCGACAGATTTAAAGCCTGTCGTCACCGCTTGTGCGTAGCTAATGCGTTCATTAAACCATGCTTCGCCTTGACGTACAGTATCTTCTGAAAAGTTTGCAGTGACTTTTAAAATATTATCTTCAACCTGCGCCAAATCAGCCACACGTTGAACATTTTCATAATAATTGCTAATAAAATTTAGGTAATCATCACTAGCTTTTGGATGTAAATAAGCCCCACTTTCACCTGATAACAGGAAATCATAACCTAACATATATGGACTTTCAAGAAGGGTATCAATGACCTCCAAATATTGTTTTTTACTCAAACCAGATTCAAAAACAATATCTTTACCAACTTTTACCAAAGTCCCATTTTCAGCAATAAATGCCATTTTATCAGCATGCTCAGCAAACATTTTTTCCAAAGCCATAAGTGAACGTCCGCTCGCTGCGACAAATAGTATATTGTTTTTTTTAAATTTTTCTAGAACATCATGGAGGCGCTTACTATCAAAATAGCCATTACTTGTTAAAAATGTACCATCCATATCTGCTGCAACTAATTTTACCATTATTATACTCCTAAAGAATTACATAACTCTATTTTAGCAAAAAACACAGCAATTTTCTTGCTAATAACACATTCTTTTCAATCTTCTAAATAAAGCTGAAATTTTTTCCAGTTTTTAAAATTCTTTTTCGAATATATATAGTGAAGTTAAAAATAAAGGGGATTACAATGAAAAAAGGAACATCATACTTCCTAGTGTCTGGTTTGGTACTGCTTGCGGTTGGTGGCGGTGTCATTACTCTAAAATACCATTCAAATCACAACCACGCTTCTACGGTTTCTAGCCAACATCATCACGCTCAGAAAAAACTTTCAAAATCAACAAGTTCTTCAACAAAAACACAGAACCACGTTGCTAGCAAACGCGCGGATTTACTGAAAGCACCTACTGAAAAACAAGTCACAGAGCAACTGATAAAAGATGGAGAAAATCTTATTAGCACCCGTCAAGTCAGTCAACAGACTAGTCAATTTGATTTCAATGCGCTAGCGCAATCAGATTTCTCAAGTCTTGCTGGCACATGGATGGACGCTAATGGTTACACTTTTGAATTTTCACCACAAGGTATTATTGACGACAAATTAATCTTGTCTGCTCTTGTTTATAATGAAAACGGTGAAGCTATTTCTAACGTTTATACTGAAAGTGGAGGTGGTTTCATTTTACATTATTACGCTGCTGGTAGCCAAATTCCTAGCTGGCATTTTGGCATAACAGAGACTGACCCGTCTGATTACGGTCGTGACCGCCTATTTGCAACACAAGGTAGCCGTTTTGATTATGAATCAACTAACCAATTTGTCAGCAATGTCTTTTACAAAGTTTCAGACCAATACAGCCAGAACACACAAACCGAATCTGACACAGTAGAACTCTCAGATAGTCAAGAAGAAAGTGATGACACACTCACAACTTCTTCATTAGACAACCAAGCTGACGAAACAACAGAATCACAAACAGAAACTGCGGTAACAAACTAAAACTTTTGAATACAACAAAACCTCCCAACTGATTCTAGTTGGGAGGTTGTTTAATATCACAAAAACTATTTACTTCCCAAAATTTCTACCAGATAAGGAACAATTTTTTCTCCATCCAAATCATTCAAATCACTTATCCAACGATAGTCAGTATGTTCTTCGGGATTTAATGTAACAATTATTTCCTTATTCTTAGGAAGATGAGCATCATAAACTAATCTAGTGTATACAATACCATTATCTAAATTACTATCTTCATGAATAATATCATCTATTTTGATCTGAAGTCCTACTTCTTCAAGACACTCTCTGATAGCAGTAGCTTTCGGCAACTCCTCACTATCAACACTACCACCAGGAATATCCCAATAAAACGGATAAACATTACTTCTACCATTGCTTGTGGCAACGCGTTTTATCACTAAGTATTTTTCGTGATATTTTATTAAACTGTGCACAATTAGTTTATTTACCATTTTTTACCCTTTAATGTCATTCCACTAGATTTTCGGCTTCTTTTAATTTAACAGAAACGATACGAGAAATACCTGATTCTTGCATGGTTACTCCGTAAATGCTATCAGCGGCAGCCATTGTTCCCTTACGGTGAGTAACGACGATGAACTGACTTGATTTATCAAAGCGATTGAGGTAGTCTCCAAAACGTTTCACATTAGCTTCGTCAAGCGCAGCTTCCACTTCGTCCAAAATGACGAATGGAATGGTTTTGATGCGGATAATAGCAAATAGCAGAGCTAAAGCCGAGAGGGCTTTTTCCCCACCGGACATGAGGTTAAGTGATTGGATTTTCTTCCCTGGCGGTTGCACGGAAATCTCAACCCCAGCTGTTAACAAGTCTCCTTCTGTTAGTGATAAATCAGCTGAACCACCACCAAACATTTGAGTAAAGGTTTGCTTAAATGAATCACGAATAGCATTGAAAGTCACTTGGAAACGTGTTTTCACTTCATCATCCATATTATTAATCGTATCAAGCAAAAGATTCTTAGAATGAACCAAGTCCTCTTTTTGGGCGTTAAGGAATGTCAAACGCTCGTTCACTTCATCGTATTGTGAAATGGCGTCTAAGTTAATTGGACCCAATGCCTTGATACGACGGCGCAATTCTTGCAAACGTTGACATGCACTTTCCATATTATCAATTGGTTCACTAGCTTCCTTGGCTTCGTCCAAGGTCAAGTGATAATCTTCTGTCAAATCATGTGAGAAGGCACGCAAGCGGTCAGAAACTTGATTGATTTGAGCTTCTAATTGCGCTTGCTGACGAATTAATTCTTCGTTTTTCTGATTTTCTTTTGCAACTTGTTCTTCAAGCTCTTCTAAATTAGCTTCGCAATCTTCCAATTCAAAACGGAGGCTAACTAAGCACTCTTCTTCACTAGCTTTTCTAGTAACACCCACATCATATTGTTTTTGCAAGGTTGGCAGACTTTCAGTCTGATTATCGCTAGCATGGTAAGCTAACAAATCCTCGCATTTTGCAATTTCAGCTTTATTTTCAGCTAAACTAACTTCTAAGCGTGTTTTGTTAGCCGATTCAAATTTACGCTCACTCAACAACTCACGTTCAGTTAATTTTGCTTGTGACACTTGTTGACGCAAAGCTTCAACTTTTTGCGTAATGGTATTTTTGTTTTCTTTAATTTGCTCAATTTCAACTGTTAAAGTTTGTTTACGCGCAGCTATTTCTGCTAATTCTGCTTCAAGTGTTGTTTTTTGTGATTCCAAATCATGTGAACCACCATCTGTTTCTGATTCTTGCAGGCGTTCGCAAAGCTGGTTAATGTCGTTCAAGCGTTCAGCCAATTGTTGGTATTCAAGCTCTGCTTTTTGTTCAGCAAAACGCGCTTCCTCTCCTTGTGCTTTGAAACTAGCTAAAGTTTCCTTATTAGCTCTCAAAGCATCTTGGAGTTCTTGCACACGCTTTTCTTGTTTGATTTGCTGAGCTTGCAAGTCTTGTAATTCAACCATAAGATTATCTAGTTCAGGTTTTATAAATGTGGTATTATTTTGACGATTTGCTCCACCTGAGAAAGAACCACCAGGGCGAATTTCTGTACCATCAAGTGTTACAATACGCACTTGATAACGAAGCGCACGCGCAGCTTTATTAGCATTGTCAACCGTGTCAAAAACCGCAGTTACCCCAAGAAGATTTTGGAAGATATTTTCCAAACGATTATCAAATGAAACTAAATCACTTGCAACACCAAGAAAACCTTGACTTGAAGCCAAAATCGAATGATTTTGTTGCGATAAGTGACGTGGTTTTATAGTCGTTAAAGGCAAGAATGTCGCACGTCCTTGACGATTTTTCTTTAGAAAGGCAATCGAACGTTTAGCCGCTCCCTCATCTTCGACAATAACGTGCTGGCTTGACCCACCAAGTGCAATCTCAAGAGCAGTCTGATAATCTCGCTCAAATGTCAAATGCTCACTAACCGCACCAATAATACCACCTAGCTGACTTGACGCCTGTAGAACCGACTTAACCCCAGCATAGAAATTGCTGTGATTTTTAAGAATAGATTCCAAACTAGCCTTGCGAGCCTCTTTTGATTTGATAACATCCAGTTTGTCAAACATTTTAGTTTGCTCTAGTTGGTAATCTTTTTCGGCTTGAACAATTTGCACGTGTAATGCTTGGTAGTCATCAAGCAAGACTTTGACTTTTTCACGAGCTACTTCAAAGTTTTCTAAAGCTTCTTTTGCCGTTAATTTTACTTCTGCTAGCGTCTCTTGTGTTTGTGCCAATTCTTCTGATTTTGATTCTAACAATTGCTTTTGATTGTCAATATCAGCAATCGTTGCTGTCAATTTATTCGATAAATCAGCTTCTTTTTGCATTAACCCAACAAACTCTTCGCGAAGTTTTTCGATAACTTGGTCTGGGTCGGTTGAAAAACGGTCTAATTCAGCCTGCAACGCTTGAATATCAGCTGTTGTCTGGGCTAATTTGGCATCTAATTGTGAGAGTTGCTGCTCTTTTTGTGTCAATTCTTCTGTTAATCTCGCTTGATTTTCCTTCAAATCAGCCAATTGCGAGCTTGCAGCTTGTTTTTTCTCTTCTTTTTGACTTGATTCTAAGGCAATCAAATCCATTTGGCGCTCGAGGTCAGAAATTGCTCTGGTAATATCAAGCAATCCTTCTTGTCTTCTTGATATTTCTTCAGACAATTGATGACGTTTTTCTTTCAAGTTTTGATTTTGTCTTTCAAATTGCTGGCGCTGTTCATAATAAGCTGCCAAATCAGCTGTAATAGCTGTTAAAGACTGATTTAATTCTGCTAAACGCTCCTTATCAGCCTGAATATCTTCAACCAGAATATTCAAATGAAGTTGCTTACGCTCATCTTCCAAGCCAAGGAATTCTTTAGCCACTTGTGCTTGACGCTCCAATGGCTTCACTTGTGTTTCCAGTTCATAGATAATATCGTCCAGACGGTCCAAATTATCCTGTGTTTGATTAAGCTTGGTTTGGGTTTCTTTCTTACGTGTCTTGTATTTTAAAACACCTGCAGCTTCTTCAAAAATAGCACGACGTTCCTCCGGTTTACTGTTGAAAATTTCTTCGACACGTCCTTGTGAAATTACAGAAAACGAATCACGTCCCAAGCCTGTATCCATAAATAAATCATGAATATCACGCAAGCGCACCTTACGTCCGTCAATCAAATACTCGCTGTCGCCATTACGATAAATATGGCGTTCTACACGAATCGTTTCTTTGGCATCTTTAATGAAGCCATCAAAATTATCCAAGGTCACAATAACCTGAGCATAATTTAATGGTTTACGATTCTCAGTTCCTGCAAAAATGACATCTGGCATCTTGCCACCACGCAAATTCTTGGCAGAAGATTCCCCAAGCGCCCAACGCAAACTTTCTGTAATATTGGACTTACCAGAGCCATTAGGACCTACAACAGCTGTAACTCCCTTGTCAAATTCAATGGTTGTCTTGTCTGCAAAGGACTTAAAGCCCTGCATCTCGATTTCTTTTAAATACATAAAATAAGAGATAAAAAGGCAAATCACCTTCCCGAAAAGAAGCTATCTAACTAGCATTCTTTTTCCTAGGTTTATCACATATCACCTAGGACAGGTTGGACATTTGCCTCATCAATTTCCTTTCAAATGTCTTATTGAAGCAAGACTAGAGCATTTTTAGCAGCATCTTGCTCAGCCAATTTCTTAGATTTTCCGATTCCTTGACTTTTGGCTTTATCATTAACGTACACAGTCACTTCAAAGACTTTAGCATGTGCAGGTCCTGATTCGTTTGAAACACGATAATCAATCGTCACATCACCATGACCTTGTAACAACTCTTGAAGTGTTGTTTTGTAATCTTTCACGCGCTCAAAATTACCTTTTTCAACTTGTGGAATCATCACTTGGTTTAAGAATTTATTGACCGCTTCAACACCTTGATCCATCAACAAAGCTCCAAGAAATGCCTCAAATAAGTCACCTAAAATTGTATCACGATTACGACCACCAGATTTTTCTTCACCATTTCCTAATTTGATAAATTCATCAAATCCACAGTAACGTGAAAAACCTGCTAGAGACTCTTCACGTACAATGACGGAACGCATTTTTGACAAGTCTCCCTCTGGTTTTTTCGGATACTTTTTAAACAAATATTGCGAAATCAAAAGTTGAAGAACCGCGTCTCCTAAAAATTCCAAGCGTTCATTGTGTGAAATGTTTAGGAGGCGATGTTCATTAGCATAAGAAGTGTGGGTAAAGGCTGTTTCTAGCAAAGTTTTATCTTCAAAAACAATTCCGAAATCTTGCTGAAGTTTTGTGTCTAAAGCTTGCATGATAAATCTCCCTTCAAAAAATAGTCTATATCCTTATCTTATTAAAACGTTTCTTCTCAATCATTCATTGAGTGATTAAAACGCTTTTTCTACCATAGACTATTTTATTATACCAGAAAAGTCATAAAAAAGGGAATTTCTCCAAAAAATCCCCTTAATTTCTTCTATTTAATACAATTTATTTTGGTCTTGAATTTATAGTGTAAATGCACAATAAAAACTGTCCAACGGACAGTTTTCACAAACTAAACTTTTATAACTTTGTTAATGGTGTTGCTTCCTCTGGTGAGGTGTCAAAGACTTTCATGTCATAACCAACCCCAAAGTCAGCTTGAATAAGATTATTTTCCATGGTCATGTGAGCCAATTCTTTGATATTGTTTTCTTTACTCAAATGTCCAAGGTAAATTTTCTTCGTGCGATTTCCAATGGTTCGAATCATTGTCCCAGCACCGTCTTCGTTTGACAAGTGCCCTTTATCAGATAGGATACGTTGTTTCAAACTCCACGGATAAGCACCAGAACGTAAAATCTCAACATCATGATTTGATTCAATTAAGTAACCGTCAGCATTTTCAATAATTCCTGCCATGCGGTCACTAACATAACCTGTATCTGTTAAGATAACAAACGATTTATTATCTTTCATCAAACGATAAAATTGTGGCTCAACGGCATCGTGGCTAACACCAAAACTTTCAATATCAATGTCACCAAGTGTCAATGTTTTACCACGTTCAAAAATATGTTTTTGAGCGAAATCAAGCTTTCCAATCATATTTCGCTCATCAATCATTTGCCACGTTTTTTCATTCGCATAAACATCAAGATTATAACGACGTGCTAACACCCCAACCCCTTTGATATGGTCAGAATGTTCGTGTGTAATAAAAATAGCATCTAAGTCCTCTGGTTTGCGGTCAATTTCAGCAAGAAGACTGGTAATTTTCTTACCAGTCAAACCCGCATCAATCAAAAAACGTTTTTGTGGTGTTTCCACATAAAAAGAATTTCCAGTTGAACCGGAGGCTAAAATACTATATTTAAAAGCATTTTCAGACATCTACTCTTCTTCATCCTCCCATTCATCATAAATTTCAGAATCTTTTTCGTAAGGAAGTACAATTGTAAAGGTCGACCCTTTTCCGTAAGTACTTTGTGCCCAAATAAAACCTTTATGTTGTTTGACAATTTCTTTTGCGATAGCTAAGCCGAGTCCTGAACCACCTTGGGCACGACTTCGAGCCTTATCCACACGATAGAAACGGTCGAAAATCAATGGCAAATCTTTCTTAGGAATACCAAGCCCTTCATCAGAGATTGAGATAA
The DNA here is from genome assembly GCF_004843545.1 of Streptococcus pasteurianus. Classification (NCBI taxonomy): domain Bacteria; kingdom Bacillati; phylum Bacillota; class Bacilli; order Lactobacillales; family Streptococcaceae; genus Streptococcus; species Streptococcus pasteurianus. The sequence goes on from NZ_CP039457.1 coordinate 1,502,036, forward strand.
TCAACTGTGTTTCCGTCGTTTTCATGCTAACTGTGATTTTTCCACCATCTGGTGAATATTTGATAGCATTATTAAGGATATTATCCAAAACCTGCGTCATCTTATCAGGATCAATTTCAAGCCAGATTGATTTAATCGGATAATCCCTGACAATCTCATACTGTTTTCCACTGATTGTATGTTGGCTTTTAATTTGATCAAAACGGTTAAGAATTGATGTCATAAAAGCTGTGAAATTGGTCATTTCCACTTCCAGTTGAACCGTCTGATTATCAATACGCGATAAATTAAGTAAGTCTGAAATCATACGAATCATACGGTTTGTTTCATCTAAAGACACTTTGATAAAGCTTGGCGCAATGTCTTCTTTGAGTGCCCCTTCATCTAAAGCTTCCAGATAAGATTTTACAGATGTTAATGGTGTTCGCAATTCATGACTAACATTAGAAACGAAAAGGCGACGCTCACGGTCTTCTTTTTCTTGTTCGGTTGTGTCATGCAAAACAGCAATCAACCCTGAAATAAAGCCACTATCACGACGATTTAGAGCAAATCGAATACGTAAAGTAATAAATTCACCTGTTCCGTCACGACGGTTCAAGACAATTTCAGGTGTTTTTGACACCAAATCATGATAACTATAAGTACTATCAGCTCCTAAAATATCAACAATATTCATCTGCAAAGCTTCTTCGTGCTCTAAATTGAGTTGTTGTAGCGCGGTTTGATTAATCATTGTGATATTTCCAGCACGGTCAGTCGCCAAGACACCGTCTGTCATATAGGATAAGATACTTGCTAAACGATTCTTTTCTTGCGCCAAATTTTCCTGTGCTAAACGAAAGACTGTTGACAAATCATTTAATTGGTCAGCTAACTCAGCTAAGTCTCTATCTTTTTCAATAATAATATCTTCTGTATATTTTCCTGTGATAAGCTCTCGCACTTTACCACTCAAACGTCGAATATTAACAGAAGTTCGATAATCTCTTATCGCTAAATAAACAAAATAAACTGCGACAAATGCTAAAAGAAAGAGAATGGCTTGTTCAAAATAAGTTAAATTTTGTAACATTGTATCATTCATATGACTTCATGTAGTACCCAACACCCCGACGTGTCAAAATATATTCTGGACGGCTTGGTGTATCTTCAATTTTTTCGCGTAAACGACGAATCGTTACATCAACCGTACGCACATCACCAAAATAATCATAGCCCCAAACGGTTTCCAAAAGATATTCACGAGTCATGACTTGTCCCATATGAGTTGCCAAATGATGAAGCAATTCAAACTCACGGTGTGTTAATTCGATATCTTCACCACGTTTTTGTGCTACAAAGGCATCTGGTAAAATTTTTAAGTCGCCAATTGTGATTTCTGAATTTGAAGCCGAAGCATTTTCTTCAGCAACTGCTGTTTCAATATTTTCTGTACGACGAAGGTGCGCTTTAACACGCGCCAACAATTCACGATTTGAAAATGGTTTGGTTACATAGTCATCTGCACCAATTTCAAGACCGATAACTTTATCAAACTCGCTATCCTTAGCAGACAACATGATGATTGGAATATGACTTGTCTTGCGAACTTCCTTAGCCACTTCAAGCCCATCCAACTCTGGCAACATCAAATCCAGGATAATTAAATCTGGATTTTCTTCCTCAAACTTTGTAATAGCTTCACGACCATCAAAAGCCGTTACAGTTTCATAACCTTCTTTAGCTAAATTAAATTTAATAATATCCGAAATTGGTTTTTCATCATCCACGATAAGAATTTTTTTCATATGCCACCTCTTTATTCTTCGTAAGTTATTAAAAAATTCTCAAACAACGATTTCATGTTCAGTCACCAAAATGACTTCTGCCCTAAATTATATCAAAATTCGACTTTAATTGGAAATATTGGGCGTTTTTGACATCATAAAGTAACATTTGAAACAATAAGATTATTATTTTTAACCCTTTATTTGTTGAAATTTTCTGAATATATTTGACAATTGCTACCCCTTATGTTAATATAGACTAACTTATAATGTCAGATGTAAGATTACCTGACAAAGAAATCTTATCTTTGAAAAGGAGACAAGCGTGGCACTAATTGAATTTAAAAATGTCGAAAAATACTATGGGGAATATCATGCCCTTAGAAATATTAACTTAGAAATTGAAAAAGGTCAGGTTGTTGTACTTCTAGGTCCTTCAGGGTCTGGTAAATCAACACTTATCCGTACAATGAATGCTCTTGAATCTATTGACACAGGGAGCTTAAAAGTAAACGAGCATGAGGTTTCTTCTGCAACAGCTAAAGACCTTGTGCAACTTCGCAAAGAAGTTGGCATGGTATTCCAACATTTTAACTTGTACCCACATAAAACAGTGTTAGAAAATGTGACTTTAGCACCGATTAAAGTTCTTGGCAAATCAAAACAAGAAGCTGAAGCTATCGCTGAGCAATACTTGACTTATGTTAACATGTGGGATCGTAAAGATTCATTCCCAGGAATGCTTTCTGGTGGACAAAAACAGCGTGTGGCAATTGCTCGTGGTTTGGCAATGCAGCCAGAGTTATTACTTTTTGATGAGCCTACTTCTGCTCTTGATCCTGAAACAATCGGTGATGTTCTTGCTGTCATGCAAAATCTTGCCAAAGAAGGAATGAACATGGTCGTTGTCACGCACGAAATGGGATTTGCCCGTGAAGTTGCCGACCGCATTATTTTTATGGCTGAAGGGGAAATTTTGGTAGATACTACTGATGTCCAAGGTTTCTTTGACAATCCAACTGAACCACGTGCTAAGCAATTCTTGAGTAAAGTCATTAATCACACAAGTGATACTGTCTCTCAGAAATAAGGAGATGCTTATGAAGAAAAAACTAGGTTTAGCCATTTTAGCCAGTCTGTCACTTATTTTATTGACACTTTTTACTGGCAAAACAACATTTGCAGATAGCGTATCTGAACAAGTCAAGAAAATTCAAGACGCTGGCGTTTTAAAAGTCGGTGTTAAACAAGACGTTCCAAACTTTGGTTATTATTCAGCCGAAACTGGAAAATACGAAGGTATGGAAGTTGATTTAGCTAAAAAAATCGCTAAAAAATTAGGGGTTAAAGTTTCATTTACAGCAGTTACTGCTCAAACACGTGAAGCGCTTTTAGATAATGGACAAATTGACATCTTGATCGCAACTTATACCATTACTGAAGAACGTCAGGCTTCTTATGCGATTTCTAACCCTTATTATTATGATGAGATTGGTTTCTTGGTTAATAAATCAAAAGGTTATGATAGCATTGCTGATTTGGACGGTTTGACAATCGGTGTTGCCCAAGGTTCAACAACTAAATCAGCTATTGAAGAATATGGTGAAGCACACAATCTAAGCTTTAATTTTGTTCAACTCGGTTCATATCCAGAATTAGCCATTTCACTTTATGCTAATCGTATCAGTGCTTTCTCTGTTGATAAATCTATCTTGACTGGTTATGTCAGCAAGAAAACAGAAATCATTGACGAAGGGTTCAACACCCAAGAATACGGTATCGCAGCAACAAAATCTAATCAGTCTGTGATTGATTACATCAATGACTTACTTGCTGATTGGAAAGCTGATGGTAGTTTGCAAAAACTTTATGATAAATACGATTTGACGCCTGCAAAGGCTAACGATAATTAAGAGAGGAGAAATTGACATGTTTTTATTAACCGCAGCTGCGAGTCCATTTGCCCTCTCACGTTGGGCAGATTTCTTTGCCAATTTTGGTGAATTTGCAAAAGGCTTCTTATATACGTTGGGAATGTCTATTTGCGCCTTGATTTTAGCCTTTGTTTTAGGGGTTATCTTTGGTGCGATGTCATCATCTAAAAGTAGAGTTCTAAAAGCAATTTCCCGTGTTTATGTTGAAGTTTTCCAGAATACACCTCTTCTAGTGCAATTCGTTTTCGTTTATTACGGTCTTGCGATTATGACCAACGGTGTTATCATGATTTCAACATTCTTTACAGCTGTTCTTTGCGTTGGGATTTACCACGGTGCTTATATCGCCGAAGTTATTCGTTCGGGGATTGAAGCTGTGCCAAAAGGGCAAACAGAAGCTGCTCTTTCACAAGGATTCACTTATAGTCAAACCATGAGTTTAATTATCCTACCACAAGCGGTACGTACAATCTTGCCACCACTCACTAATCAAGTGGTTAACTTGATAAAAAATACATCAACGGTCGCTATCATCTCAGGAGCAGACATCATGTTTACAGCAAAAGCTTGGGCATATGAAACTACTAACTATGTTCCTGCCTTTGCTGGTGCAGCACTTCTTTACTTCATTATGTGTTTCCCTCTTGCAACATGGGCACGTCGTAAAGAGGAAGAAAACAAGAAATCATATTCACTTTAGGAGGAGAATAAATGTCAGTATTAACACCTACCAACATTAGCTTTATCCTCCAAGGATTATGGCTAACGATTTATATCTCATTTATTGCAATTGTACTATCAACACTTATCGGAACAGTACTTGCTGTCATGCGTAATGGGAAAAATCCGATTCTGCGTTGGATTTCAAGTATTTATATTGAATTTGTCCGAAACGTTCCAAACTTGCTTTGGATTTTCATTATTTTCCTTATTTTTCAAATGAAATCAACACCAGCAGGAATTACTGCCTTTACTGTCTTTACTTCTGCTGCTCTTGCTGAAATCATCCGTGGAGGGCTAAATGGTGTTGATGATGGGCAAACCGAAGCTGGTCTAGCACAAGGGATGACAAATTTACAGATTTTCATTTACATTATTTTTCCACAAGCATTCCGTAAAATGCTGCCAGCTATCATTTCACAATTCGTAACAGTTATCAAAGATACGTCATTGCTATATTCAGTTATCGCTATTCAAGAATTATTTGGTAAAAGCCAAATCTTGATGGGACGTTACTTTGAAGCAAACCAAGTTTTTACACTATATGCTTTGATTGCTGCCATTTACTTTGTGATTAACTTTACCATTTCAACAATTTCACGCCGATTGGCTAAAAAATGGGAAAAAGCTGCCGAATAATAAATCAAACAAAAATCCCTTACTCAATGTGAGTAAGGGATTTTTTGCTGTCATATGTCAAAAAGAAGTTATTGTTTATTCAATCAAATCATTAATGGAATAGTGTTAATAAATAGTTCAACCCTTTATACGCCACAACGGTGTAAATATAAAGCGTCACTGGTTTGGTAATGAGGAAAATCGTGATAAATTTCTTCCAAGTCATTTTTGAAAGCCCAGATACCATGCAAAGGAAATCATCTGGAAATCCTGGTAAAGCAAAGGCTGCTCCTAAAAATTTAGCGTAAAATTTACCATCATTGAGGTCTAGATAACCGACGTACTTATCATAAGTTTCTTGTGAGACAAAGGCTTTGGCAAAAGTCTCACCATAACGTCTAGCAAGCCCAAAAGCTAATAGAGAACCTGCAAAAATACCAATAAAGTTATAAATAAATCCCCAGATAGGTCCAAATGCAATGTAACCAATAACACTTGTCATCCCACCAGGAATAATCGGATAAACGACTTGAACCACTTGTAAGAGCACAAAGATAAGCGGTGCAAAGAACCCAAGTTGTCCAAGGGAACTTTGAAAGATTCCTCCAACTTGGAAATATGTTGGGTGTTGTTTAAAGAAAATTAACAATCCAATAGAAATAATAAAACCAATTCCTGTTAAAATTTGAATATTTTTTCTCTGAGTTCCAGCTTCTACCATAGATTCCCCTCCCTTGTCTCAAAAATGAAAGTGTCACTTCAACGTCGCCAACTAATAATCTTCAGACCAAACAATTCTAGAAGATAAACAATAAGTGCTAACGGTAAAACCAGTAAAAGTAATATATAAAGTATTGATTTCTTAGATTTTTTCATTTTAGTCTCCTTATCACTTAGCTACCATCGGCTAAATGCCATGTCTCTTTCTTTTCATTAAAATAATATCTTAAATTAAAGGGTCTTAACAGTTACTTTTCGTGAAATTGCCGCTGCATGATAGAACCCGTTGAGGCATCAATGGTGTAACTGTAGTCTGTCGTTTCAGTTTTTAAGGTAATATGATAAGTTGCCTTTAATCCCAAACGGCTTTTCTCAAAAGATTTTGAAAGAAGTTCCTTGCTTGCAACACCAGCGTTTTGGTAAGCAATTTGATAAGCTTCTTTGCTACTTAAAGTGTAACCAAGATTATTGTAAGCGTAAATAGACAAGATTATCAAAAGCACTGCTAGTACACTCATCAAATCAATTTTAAACTTTTTTGAAACTGTCATCTTTTCCTCTCTTCGACATTATATGTCTATTATAACCAAGCTTTTTTGAAAAATCTCAGCTAAAGTATTGAAAAGCTGTGGCAAAAGTGTGGCAATTTCTTCTAAGTCTAGTTTACTAGATTTCAGCACTTGCGCTCTTACAAAATTGTAAGACGATTGAAAGATTTGAGGTAGACTAAATGAGAACAAAAATACGAAGTTGAGACAAGGTGCTCAGCTTCGTATTTTTTATTATTACCTCGTTACTTTACTAGCAAATAAATAATGAAACTCGTTTCTTGGGCATTTGAGATTACAGTGATTGTTCCCTTATGGCGCTCAACAATTTCCTTGGTAATGGCAAGTCCAATGCCAAAATGACCACCTTTTCCCTTGTAGAAACGTTCAAATAAGTGCTCTTGGTCTTGCTCTGAAATAGCTTCGCCATCATTTGAAATAGTGATTTGTAATTGATTTTCTATCAGCTTTCCTGAAATACTGATTTGTGTTTTAGCGTAGCGGACAGCATTCGATAAAATATTGGTAAATGCACGTTCCAATAACTTTTCATCGGCTTCTATTTCCAAATAATCATCGTCAAAGTGATGTTCAAAGGTAATACCGCGTTCATCAGCCTTGGCTTTCAAGCGCCAACTAACATCATAAAGAAGGTCTGTAATATTCAGCTTTTCCAGCTGTAATTGTGTTTGGACGGATTCCATTTTCGAAAGTGTCAAAATATCATCCACCAAATCAGTCATTTTCTGACTTTCATCAACAATGACACTAGCTGCTTGTTTGGCATCAATAACCCCCTCTTTAATACCTTCAGCATAGCCTTGAATAGACATCAAAGGCGTCCGCAATTCATGAGAAGAATTTTGAAAGAAGAGTTGTTGACTACGTTGGTTAGCATCAATCATATCATTCATCCGCTCAACAGTTTGCCCAACTTCATTAAATTCACGGTAGGCAAAGTTTTCTGTTGGCAAGTTTTTTTCGCGATTGCCAACACGTAAAATATAAGATTTCAAACTATCAAAATTTCGGTCAAGTTTTCGAGCGGTAAGAAAAATACTGATACTAGCAACGATTCCGACAATAACCATCAAAACTAATAATATAAAATTAATATAATCTTCCAGTTCTTCAATCGGTGTGACATTGGCAAAAACGAAAATATAATACGTTGGAGAATCATCATTATTGTCTTGTTTGACATAACTGTCTGCTAATGTGCCAGGATATTCCTGCATTTTGATCATGTAAGCTGAACCATCAATTTCAACTTTTTTAAAGTAATTTAAACTATTTTGGTAATCACTATAGTCTGCATCATCCTCATCAATATCATCAAACCATTCAATATCATCATTATCTGAAAAATAATCAATAATCTTTTCAGAAATTTTTTTCTCTGATAAATCGTACATAGAAGCTGAAATGTACTTAATATCAAAAGAGTCGTCTGCAATGACATAAGTAGTCTCAAAAATATTTCCTTCTGCTGTCGTTTCTGGAGTATCACCGACATATAAAGTGTCCAAAGTATCATATTGATTTTGTACAGCTGTAAATGCTTGCTCAGCAATAAATAATTTCAAAAGCACATTAAATACTAAAAGAATAATAGCAAAAGAAACGATAATAATGGTTAAAGGCTGAACAAATAGTGTCGTTTTGAAACGCAAATTTCGACGCTTTTTCTGCAATATTTTTTTCGGGTAATTGAGCTGTTTTTTATTGTTTTTTCGTGAGTTTGAAACCATAGCCCCAAACTGTTTCAATAAGGACATGACTATCGACTCCTCTCAATTTTCTACGCAAGCGTTTAATGGTATCATCCGTTACCCGTGTTTCTATGCTACTTTCGTATCCCCAAATGTGATGCAAAAGTTCATCACGTGAAACAGCCTCTTCTGCATGATTCATCAGCATTTTTAATAATTCAAATTCTGTATTGGTCAGTTTTAAGACTTGATTGTCATAGGTGACCGTGCGTTCTTTCTCGGATAAGGTCAGCGCTTCGTAAGTCACGACATCTGAGGTTCCTTTAACCACTTCTTGCGATTGCGGTTGGCGTGCCAAAATAGCTTTCACGCGCAAGCTTAATTTTAACGGTGAAAATGGCTTGGTGAAATAGTCATCTGCTCCTGCTGAAAAACCTTTAACAAAATCAGCATCACTATCACGTGCTGTTAATAGGATAATGGGCACATCAGAGCGTTTACGAAGCATAGTCACAATCTCAACACCATTTGTCCCTGGCATCATAACATCCAAAATCACTACATCTGCTTCTTCCTCCATGAAGCGTAGTAACAGTTGGTCTCCTGTCTCAAAAATCTCAACATCAAGTCCTTGTTCACGTAAAAATGACGCAATCAATTCACGAATATTTTTTTCATCATCTGCCACATAAACCTTAGCCATTTAACACCTCTAAAACGTAAATTCTTACATTCATCATACCATAAATTGCACTAAATATGGCAAGCCCAGCTGGACTTGCCGCAGAAATACCTCATATTTGTTTTGCTATTTTTTCAACTTTCTTAATTCACTTTGGAAGGAGCGCCGCAAAGCCTTGACTTGCTGATAGGCAGATTTCCCTGCTTTGGCATAATGCCCTTTTTTATTAAAATAGCTGTGCTCCCATTGTTCGTGTTGGCGTTTTTTGATTAAAAGTGGTGCTGAAAAACGATTGCCTTGATTGGCTAAGATTTGTTTCCGAAAGGCAGGATCGTGTGGTTTAATGGGAGCAATATCAAGTTCATAATGCCTTTTGTCATTCTGATTCGCATAGTTAAAACTAGCACCGTTGATAATACCATTATGATTGGTACCCTGTGGGTCAATTTCATTTGCAAAACGCCCTTGGCTATCTAGGATAAATTCCGTGTGAAATCCCATTACAATTTTCAAGTTAATGGGTAACGAAAATCCCAAAATAGGCTGTTTAGGAGCTTTATTGTGAAGGCGTGACGATTCTGTCAAATCAAAATCAAATTGCTTCCGCCAAAAACGTCGTCCCTTCTTTCCTTTTAGATAAGTCAACAAGGATAAACGGTCATTTTGAGCTGGAAAATATTCTCGTACCCACTGTGCTTGGTAGGCAGAAATCACATAACGAAATTGATGAATTTGGTGAGCCAGTAAATTATCGGCTACCATGCTTTCTGCTGGAAAGGCAAGTTGGACAACCTCCGCAAATTCTTGCCAAAAGACATGATCTGGTGCCAAGTTATCCGAAAACTGATTTATCAACTCGCGTGTCTGGCTGACGTTACCAGTTAATTCTAAAGGCATTTGAGCAATTGCCATGACTTTCTCCAAGACTTCCTTTGCCTGATTGGCACTTGTCACAGCTCTGCTATTTTCCCAAAAACTAAAAAATGCTTTATCTCCGATTTTCATAGTGTTATTATAACTTAAAATACTTTTTCTGCTTGATTATAAATTTTTTGATAAGTTCTTAAATTGTAACTTTTATTATAAGCTAAAACCATATATCATACCTCTTTATGTATCTTTTACGGTATATCATAAGATACCAATTTAGAATATGCAAATAAAAACTCTTAACAACTTTTAATTTGGACATTATCATTGGCTTTTGAAAGCGCAATTTGTCCGCTACAAGCAATGCCTGTCCCTGATACGTAAATTTTGCCACCACCAGCATTTTCTGCTTGGCTAATCGCTGAAAGCAATTCCGAATAGCTTGTTACGACTATATCGTCTGATGTGTTGGTTGCAGAAGCATCTGAAGTTGTTGTGGTAGTTGATGTACTGCTTATGCCGTTTGAATCAACTTGAATTTTAAAAATATCAATACTGCTATCTTGTGAATATACCCAAATAGCCTCCCCACTACTTGTATAAGTGTAAGATTGTGTACTAACTATTGCCCCAGCAAACATTGTTGTCTATTAATTTCCTGCTGAATCAGCAACAATCAATATTCTTGTGTCTGTGCTTGAAGCGCTTTGAAAGCTTACTTTAATCACGTCATTTCCAGACACTGGAACCTTGACAGCTTTGCCGTTTTGGTCACCCCTCCCACTAAGCGCCAAAGCATAGGTATAATCAGTTTCAGAAAACGTCGCATCTTTAACCTTAACTTGCATGGTAAAGCTATCTGTTGCTACCAACGTCAAGCCATCAACCGTCGTTGTGCTAGAAATTGTTCCAAGATTTTTGAAACTTGAGTTTTTGAAATTCCAAGATACCGTTGTTGAGGCATCTACTTTCAAACTAGACATTCCCGCTAGTGTCATACCAACCATTAAAATGGCACTAAACAATACCAATAACACTTGTTTTATTGTTTTCATTCTATCTCCTTTCCCACAAGCGTGGATTTATTTTAGCATGGATAATGTCTATCTTTAAGTTTTTGCATATCTGAAATTTTTCTATAAATTAGAATAAGCTTATTTAGTTATCCCTAAATCTTTTCATCGTGTAAACGCTTTTATCATTAGATAAAAATGTTTAGTCCAATTTGAATTTGCATATATAGGATTTTTACACTAAATCAGAAGAAATTTTCCACAAGTAAAAAAGAAGCCCACTATGAAGTGACCCCCAAAAGTTAGACTAAATATTTAAGTTAAGGATTGAGTTCTGTATTGCACAGGACTTAGTCCTTTTAATGTAAGTTTGATTCGTTTAGTGTTGTAGTAGTTGATATATTCTGAAATAGCTGTTTTCAATGTTTCGAGGGAAGTAAATTCCTTCTCAAACCCATAAAACATTTCTGTCTTCAATGTTCCAAAGAAAGATTCCATCATGCCGTTGTCTAAGCTATTTCCTTTACGCGATATGGACGGTCTCATTTCATGCTCCTCAAGAAAATGATGGTAGTAAGTGTGTTGATATTGCCATCCTTGGTCACTATGTAAAATAGTGCCCTGATAAGTTTGTTCAGGAAAAGCCTCGGAAAGCATCGTTTTAAGTTGTTGTAAGTTTGGCGAGGTAGATAAATTATATGCAATAATCTCACTGTTAAAGCCATCAAGAACTGGTGATAGATACAATTTTTGATCACTAGCAGGAATTGAAAACTCTGTTACATCGGTATAACACTTCTTAAGTGGTTGGGCAGCTTTAAATTGACGCTTAATGAGATTATCAGCTTTCTTGCCCACCTCACCTTTATAAGAGTTATAGCGACGTTTCGCACGGATTCTAGCTTTCAAACCAAGTTCTGTCATCAGACGTTGAACTTTCTTATGGTTAACTTTATAGCCTCGATTTTTAAGTTCGAGGTGAATTCTACGGTAACCATATCTCCCTTTGTTCTCAGAATAAATATCTTGAATAGCTTCTTTTAATTCTTTGTTTTTATCTACCTGGGTTAGACGTTTAACCTGATAATAGTAGGTTGATTGAGACAGCTTCAAAATATTAAGTAGGATTCTTAAATCAAATACATTGATTAGTCCTTGAATGATTTCTGTTGCTCTTTGAGCCTTGCTTCGTCCCTCAATCGGAGTTCTCTCAACTTTTTTAGTACGGCATTCTCCGCTCTAAGGTACTCATTTTCATATTGAAGACGCTCTAATTCAGTCATTTCTTCAAGTTTTTTCTTTGGTTTGCGTCCCATCTTTACAGGTCTCCCTCTTGATTTCTCAAGAATAGTATACCCGTTTTTCTTGTATTGCGCTATCCAATTAGGAAGCATTCCCTTATTTGGTAATCCATAATCTAGAGAAACCTCTAGCTGAGACCTACCTTTCATCAGAACTTCGTTTATGATTTCCTGCTTTAGTTCAGGAGAATAATACCTATTTTTCCTTTTACAAACACTTTCCAATCCGTGTATATCAATAAGGCGGACCATGTATTGAAGGTTATACTTACTAATATTAAATGTTTGACTGATTTTAGGCCATGTCCCACCAGATTGTCGTAAGCGATAGATTTCAATTTTATCTTCATAACTTAATTTCATAGAAAAGCACCCCAAAAGTTAGATTTGTTGTCTAACTTTTGGGGTGCAGGTCAACTATTAGACTTCTTTTCTGCCGAATTTATATTATTGTGCAAATGGAAGTATTATTCAGCATCTGGACGTGATTTGCGGTTAATGTCAGCTAAGATATTGTCAACAAATTCATCGATTGCTTCTGTGTGAGTTTGTTTGCTTCCATAGCGACGAACGTTAACTGTCTTATCAGCCATTTCTTTGTCACCGACGATTAATTGGTAAGGGATTTTCTTAGTTTGGCTTTGACGGATTTTAAGTTGCATTTTTTCGTTGCGTTCATCAACGTCAACACGAACACCTTTGTCGCGAAGAACTTTAGCAACTTCCCAAGCGTAGTCAACATGAGCTTCGTTAGAAACTGGGATAACAGTTACTTGGTGTGGTGCAAGCCATGTTGGGAAGGCACCTTTGTAGTTTTCAATCAAGATAGCTGTGAAACGTTCCATTGTTGAGATAACACCACGGTGAATCATAACTGGACGGTGTTCTTCACCATCAGCACCAATGTATGTCAAACCGAAACGTTCTGGAAGAAGGAAGTCAAGTTGGATAGTTGACAATGTTTCTTCGTTACCAAGAGCTGTTTTCACTTGAATATCAAGTTTTGGACCGTAAAAGGCTGCTTCACCTTCTGCTTCGAAGTATTCAACACCCATTTCATCCAAGGCAGCTTTCAACATTGATTGTGCATTTTCCCACATTTCGTCGTCATCATAGTATTTGTGAGTGTCTTTAGGGTCACGTAGGGAAAGACGGAAACGGTATTCAGTCAAGTCGAAATCTTCGTAAACATCGATAATCAATTGAAGAGCTTTTTGGAATTCTTCTTGAATTTGTTCAGGTGTTACGAACAAATGACCGTCATTAAGTGACATTTCACGAACACGTTGAAGACCTGACAAAGCACCAGATTTTTCATAACGGTGCATCATACCGATTTCCGCAATACGGATTGGCAATTCACGGTATGAGTGTACATGGTGTTTGTAAACTTGGATGTGGTGTGGGCAGTTCATTGGACGAAGAACGAATTCTTCACCGTCACCCATATCCATTGTTGGGAACATATCTTCACGGTAGTGGTCCCAGTGACCTGATGTTTTGTACAAATCAACTGAAGCCAAAGGTGGAGTATAAACATGAAGGTAGCCTGAAGCTACTTCTTTATCAACGATGTAGCGTTCCAACGTACGACGAATTGTCGCACCGTCTGGCAACCAGAATGGAAGACCTTGACCAACTTCTTGAGAAATCATGAACAAATCAAGTTCTTTACCAAGTTTACGGTGGTCACGTTCTTTAGCTTCTTGACGTTGTTTAAGGTAAGCTTTAAGATCTTTTTTGTCGAACCAAGCAGTACCGTAAACACGTTGCATCATCGCATTGTCGCTATTTCCACGCCAGTAAGCACCAGCGACGTTCAATAGATGGAAAACTTGGATACGACCAGTTGAAGGCACGTGTGGACCACGGCAAAGATCAGTGAATTCACCTTGTGAATAAACAGTAAGACCACCTTCGTCTGCACCATGTTCTTCAATCAATTCAAGTTTGTAAGGGTCGTTTTTGAACAATTCACGTGCTTCATCAATTGTGATTTCTTTACGAATACATGGAAAGTTTTCTTTAACGATTTTTTTCATTTCTTCTTCGATACGAGGAAGATCTTCATCAGAGATTTGACCAGCTTTGTTATCAGTATCGTAGTAGAAACCATCTTCAATAGCAGGACCTACACCAAGGCAAAGGTCTGGGAAAAGACGTTTTGCTGCTTGTGCAAAAAGGTGAGCAGCTGAGTGACGTAAGATACCAAGAGCATCTTCGTGGTCAGGTGTCACGATTTCAATACTACCGTCTTCAGTAATTTCACGGGTTGTATCAATCAATTGACCATTAAATTTACCAGCTAAGGCTTTTTTAGCTAGTGAATTGCTAATGCTTTGAGCAATTTCAAAAGGTGTTACACCAGATTCAAATTCGCGCACAGCGCCATCTGGAAAAGTGATTTTAACCATATTTCTCTCCTTTTTATAATTTACAATGTTGACAATTCCTTTTTGGGGAACCAAGCAAAAGGAATATTATCAGCTTATGAGACTTTTCCTCGAGATAAAAGAAAAACGACGTCCCAAAAGGACGTCGTAACGTGGTTCCACCTTCATTTATCTACGACAAAAAAGAGTCGTAAACCTCAAACTAGCTATATCGTAGCTACCGTTTTATGTTTGCATAAAAGCAAGGAAGTAGTATTGAATCAGCCAACCCTGCGCCCTTCTCACCAACCGGCACTCGCTCTAAAGGTTTACCCCTGTTCAACTCGTCTTCGTAAGTTATTATAACACGAATAATTTATTTTTCAAGAACTTAATCAATGAAATCTCGAATTGAATTAATTAATCGTTTTGGAGCCTTAACAACTTTGGCTGATGTTTTAGCTGTCGCTTTAACAGCTTTAGCTGGCATTTTTATCGCTGATTGAGCAAATTTGATAGATGTTTTTTCATCTTGGCTTCGCACCGTCAATGATAATTTTGATTTTTTCTTATTTTTGGCTGAAATCAAGACGTCTAAATAAAAGGCATAGACTGATTTTCCAAAATGCTCTGCTGAAATAGCGTACATTTTTTCTTTGTATGTCCTTTCGTCCATTGCTGGTGTATCGGCAATCGCATCTAAAATTGCATCTGCTAAATCTTCTTCATGATAAAAGAGTGTCCCGAACATCTTTTGGTCAATAATATCGTCCAAATAAGGATTGCCATGAGCAATGACAGGCGTTCCGCTGGCAAGGCTTTCTGTGTAGGTCAATCCTTGTGTCTCACTAGTAGAAGCTGAAATAAAGAAATCACTTGCCTTATAATACAAAGCTGTCTCGTCATGTGGGACCATTCCTGTAAAAATCACAGCTTCTTCAATACCCAACTCTGCTACCAAATCTTTCAAATCTTGGAGATAGGGTCCATCACCAACAACAACTAACTTAACACGTTTATTTTCCGACAAAACTTCTGGAAATTGTTTTAGGATAGCTTGGATATTTTTTTCGTAAGAAACACGTGACAAGCTAAGCAGCATGGTTTCATCATCAGCAATGCCTAATTTATCACGGAGAGCTTTAGCATCTTCTGCTGTAATATCCTTGCATTCGTATTCTTCCACACGAATACCTGTCGGGATAACACGTTTAGGAATTTTAATATCGTAACCTTCTAACAGATTTAAAACAATACGTGATGGGCAAATAACGCCGTCTAAATCGTTCAAATAACCGCGAATAATGTACTTAACCATGCCAGGTTTGATGATTTTCCCTTTGGCAATGTAACCAACATAATCCTCATACTGAGTATGATAAGTGTGTACCGCAGGAATGCGGAGTGCAGCAGCAATCATTTTCCCTAAAACACCAACACTAAATTCAGTCTGAGTATGAATAATATCCAATTTATACTGCTTTGCTATTTTATAAGAGGAAATTAACCCACGATACACTACACGACGGTCAGTAAACGACACAAAAGGAACGCTAGGCAGACGAATAATCGTTGGATCCTCGTAGCGTTTAACAGCTTTATCAGTGGTAGTAAATATATAAACCTCGTGTCCCTCTTTTTCCAATTCTTCTTTTAGGGTGCAAATGCTTGTTGAAACCCCTGAAACTTGAGGGAAATAGGTATCTGTAAAAAGACCTATTCTCATTTTACAACTCCATTACTTTTTCATAGACGTCAACTAATTCATGAGCAACTTTATCAATGCTACGGCTTTCAGCCACTTTGTATCCTGCTTCTTGTTTTTGACTTTTTCCTGCTAAGACTTTTCGAAGCGCTCCTACAAATCCATCAATGTCAGTCGCTAATTCTGCACAACTTTCATCTACCCAGCCGTGATAAACAGGAATATCACGTAGCACGACGTGTTGGTGGCTAGCAAGAGCTTCCAAGACAACAATCCCTTCGGTTTCCTCACGACTTGGGAAGAAAAAGGCATCTGCTCCGCTCATTGCTCCCTCAAAAACATCACCTTTAATGTAACCAGCAAAGGTCACATTTGATGGGTGTTTGCGAGTAACAATACTTCTGACTTTATGTGGGATAACCCATTTATTTGTTTCACCGAACCAGATAAAACGGACGTCTGGCATTTGTTCTGCGACTTTTACAAATTCGTCAATGCCCTTGCGCATGAAGTAGAGCCCAGCACAAATAACAACTTTTTCATCTGGTTTAATATCAAAATAATGACGGAAAGCTTCTTCTTTGGCAGAATTTGGAATATAGCGTGACAAATCAATACCATTTGAAACAGCGTAAATTGGATGCTTAATGCCATAACCTGCAATTAAATTTTTTGAGTATTCCGTAGGGGTGATAATGGCATCAGCCTTTTGATAAAAACGACAAAGATACCATCTAAAAATTGGTGATATTAAATTTGAACCAATGAATGAATCACGAAAGTCCTCTTCGGTTGAATGACCGTGCATAAGCACTTTTTTGCCAGCTCTTTTAGATTTCATCAAAAGATGCCAGCTTTTAAGCCCATAAGTATTAATGTGTACTAAATCATAATCGTCTTTCGAGTTGGTTGTATATTCTTGCCCCACAATTGTAAGGGCACGCTCTTGATGTTTAATCGCACGTCCTATGCCGGATTTTCTCAAATAATCCTCGGCTTCCAAATACAGTAAAACTTTCATAATTTCTATTATATCTTATTTTGTATTTTTTTTCACCAAAAGTGAAAAAATCAGTCCTCGGACTGATTTTAATTTGATATAACTAATCAACTATTAACGTGTTGTGCCACGTGTTATAAGACCATGGTTAAGAAGAATTTCTTTTTCTTCAAGTTCCTCTTTGTTCATGATTTTAGTCAACATACGCATGCTGACAGCACCAAGGTCATAAACTGGTTGACTGATTGAGCTAAGGTTTGGGTGTGTGTATGATGTAATTGGTGAATCATTGCTTGTGATGATTTCAAAGTCTTCTGGAACTTTTTTGCCAGCTTCGAACAAGCCGTTCAGTAAGCCTGCTGCCAATTCGTCTTCGGCAACAAAGGCTGCTGTTGCGCCAGAATTAATCACACGTTGTGCAAGTTCAAATCCTTCTTTATAGTTGTAATTAGCTTCAAAGATAAGACCTTCTTTGAATGATAAGCCATTTTTTTCAAGACCTTCTTTGTAACCAGCTAAACGCACTTTACCGTTGATATCATCGATAAGTGGACCAGAAACAAAGGCAATTTCTTTATTGCTTTTAGCTAAAATATCAACAACATCAACAACCGCTGCTTTGTAATCAATATTAACACTTGGGAGTTGGTGTTCTAAGTCAACTGTACCCGCAAGTACAACTGGTGTGCGTGAGCGAGAGAACTCTGCACGAATTTTTTCAGTCAAATGATGTCCCATGAAGATAATACCGTCAACTTGTTTAGCAAACAAGGTGTTAACAACGTTAACCTCCTTATCATCATCTTCATCACTTGAAGCAAGTACGATATTATACTTGTACATAGCGGCAATATCATCAATTCCTTTAGCAAGAATTGAGAAATAGCTATTGGCAATATTGGGAATAACAACACCTACTGTTGTTGTCTTTTTACTTGCTAAACCGCGGGCAACGGCATTTGGACGATAATCCAAACGATCAATAACTTCAAGAACTTTTTTACGTGTGTTTTCCTTTACGTTTTTATTGCCATTTACAACACGACTAACTGTTGCCATAGAGACGCCTGCTTCTCGGGCAACGTCATAAATTGTAATCGTATCATCAGTGTTCATTATTGGACTTCCTTTCTATTTGAAAATTTCGTTTTCACGGATATTTTATCATCTTTTGGAAACACTTTCAAGGGGGTGAGTGGTCTTTTTTGAAAACTTTTCATATATTGTAAGCGTTTAATTGCTTGATTTCTATATCAAACTACTTGAAAAGTCAAAATTTGAGGTTTTTCAAAATAATTTTTGAAAACTTTCATTAAAATTATGAGAGAACTTCTTTTTATCTCATTTATTATTTTTTGTCCGTAAGATCACTTTTTTTGACTCAAGTCTTGATTTTTTCTGATTTTTTTGAAAAAATGGGATTAATTAGAAAGAAGGTTCCTTATGTCAAAATTAGATCAAATCCGCCCATATCTTAGTCAAGAAAAAGCTAATATTGCTGTTTTTTCCGACCCCGTCACTGTAAATTATTTAACTGGATTTTACTGTGACCCACACGAACGCCAAATGTTCCTTTTTGTGTATAGCGACCGTGAACCTGTGCTTTTCGTTCCAGCACTTGAAGTGGCACGCGCAAGCCAAATTGTCACTTTCCCAGTTTTTGGTTATATGGATTCTGAAAATCCTTGGCAAAAAATCAAATCTAGTCTACCTTCAACTGACAGCGCGAAAGTTTTTGCTGAATTTGACAACCTCAATGTGACAAAATTTCAAGGTTTGCAAACTGTTTTTGACGGACGTTTTGAAGACTTGACACCATTTATTCAAAAAATGCGTCTCATCAAATCACAAGATGAAATCGAAAAAATGCTAATCGCTGGTCAGTTTGCTGATAAAGCGGTTCAAGTTGGTTTTGATAATATTTCATTAGACAATACAGAGACTGATGTCATTGCCATGATTGAGTTTGAAATGAAAAAACAAGGTGTTGAAAAAATGAGTTTTGACACTATGGTCTTGACTGGAAATAATGCTGCTAATCCACACGGTATCCCTGGTACGAACAAAATTGAAAATAACTCACTGCTCTTGTTTGACCTTGGAACAGATATGCATGGCTATGCTAGTGATATGACACGTACCGTTGCCGTTGGTAAACCTGACCAATTCAAAAAAGATATTTACGAACTTTGCTTAGAAGCCCAATTAACAGCTCAAGAATTCATCAAACCTGGTGTTCTTGCTAGCGAAGTTGACGCTGCTGCACGTAATGTCATTGAAAAATCCGGCTACGGTGAATACTTCAACCACCGTCTTGGACATGGTATCGGTATGACTTGTCACGAATTTCCTTCAATCATGGAAGGTAACGATATGGAAATTCAAGAAGGCATGTGCTTCTCTGTCGAACCTGGCATTTACATCCCTGGAAAAGTTGGCGTACGTATCGAAGATTGCGGACACGTCACAAAATCTGGCTTTGAAGTCTTTACACACACACCAAAAGAATTGCTTTATTTTGAAGGATAATGGTATTAATATAGCTCAAAAAATTCCCAGTTCAATCTTGGGAATTTTTCTATTGCAAGGCAAGCCAAAACGACTACTGCTAAAATGAGCCTAAGAACTTTAAAAAGAAGCTTCTATGTTTTACAAAACAATAACTTATTGTCCCGAATGTGGACATCCTTTGGAGAAAAAATTTTTAAAAAAATGAGGGAGAGATTCCTTATTACTCATAATGTGCGAGTTTTCGTTTTCCAGTCTTTAATACAGCAATTAGTGCGATTTTATTTAATGAAAATCATGATAGGATTCTTTTGATTAAGCAATATGACATGACTGACTATATTTTACTGGGCTGGTTATGTGTTTCAAGGGGAAAATGCCGAGACAACTGTGGGGCGTGAGATTGATGAGGAACTTGGTTTAAGGGTTAAATCATTGACATTTAACACCTGTCAGTATTATGAACGCAGCAATTCACTCATAATTAATTTTGCGGCAACAGTTACTGGCAATGTGTCACCTAACCACGAAATTGACGATTGAGATTGGTTTTCAATTGAGGAAACTAAGACGTTCAATGATAATTTGCGGACGTCCGTCTGGTAAAGTTCCAGCATGGACTTTGGTATCATACTGCTTAGGAGCACTCGCTAGAAAAGCTTCCATTTTTTCTTCAGACTCAAAAATATCTTCATCAAACCAGTATAAATTACTATCAATAATCATTTTTACACCTACTTTCTTAAACAATCTTTATGATTCTATCTTAAAATATTTTGTTATAGCTTACAATTCTATTTTAACTACTATTTATCCTTGTTTAGAATAAATAAACCAACTGTCCAATAGACAGCTGGTTTACAAGCACATGACATTGAAAAGCAGATTATAGCCAACAAATACTGTTTTACAAATCTCGGTAATCAATGAGTTCAACATCTTGCTTTCTGAGCCATTGTTTGACATCAGGATTGATTAACATAGCAACTTCTTGTGTTCGAGGAATGGTTAGGCTAGAGTGCGTTAGAATGTCATCATCAAGATAACCAGGGTGAAAAACAGCCAACTGTACCACATGGTCATCGGCTTTTGCTACCATGCGTTTTAGCATGTCAAAAGGCTCATAATGCGGCGCCATTGATTCCATATTGAATTGCACAAGAGAGTTCCCAATTGTCAATGGTGCGCCACCTATTGAAAATCCTGAGTATTTCAAGCCGTGCTTTTCTGCGACAGTTTCTAATCCCTTAAAGAAATTGCTTGACGCTACCGCATGCCCTTCAAAATAATCTGGCTGACGCCCAAATAAGGCTAAAAATTTCTGGTACTGCGCTTCAATTTCCAAGACAACTTCCTCAAAAACGACAAAATCCTCTTTCGCTGCTCGAAATTGTTTAGAAGATTTGAAATTACCATTCTCATCCACCAAGCTCGGAATAAGCTCAGGATTTGTCAAAGGCTTCCCAGCACAAATGTTGGTATGCACCCCAAGAGCCAAAGGACAATCTTTGATTAAATCAACGCCATGCTGCGTAGCAGGCATATTGACCATAACACCAAGACTTGAAATCAGCCCTTCCTTGACCGACTTTTCAATACCATAATTAACAGCCTCAGAATAACCTAAATCATCAGCACGCAAAAGAATTTTTTTCATAAAAACCACCTAATTTCTTTGCAAAACACTTTCTGTTTTATTAAAACCGAAAAGATACGTTAAAACAGCAGTTACAGCAAAAGCAATCGCCGCCGCAATACAGCCATTTATCATGTTCACTGTTCCACCACCAACATAGCCAAGAACAGCTAGAAAATTCGTAGCTCCCATAACATAAGTTCCAACATGGGTTAACCCTGCGTAAAGTCCACCACAGAAGCCACCTGCTGCAAGGGCAAGAAAAGGACGTTTATAGCGAAGTCCAATACCGTAAAGAACTGGTTCGGTTACTCCACCTATAATCGCTGAAACAAAATAACCAAACGCCAAAGCCTTAGCATCTTTTTCACGAAAACGCAGAAACGCTCCAAAAGCCATGCCAAATGCTGCCCAAGTTGCATAACCACCTGCTGTCAGAACAAAACTATCATAACCATTTTGCATCATAGCAGTGATCCCAAAAACAATCAAAACTTGGTGCATTCCTGACATAACAAGAAATTCCCACAAGGCTGCAACGACAGCAATCGAAAGAAAGCCACCAACATTACCAAAAGCAATCAAACCATTCCCAATTAATTCACCACCAAGATTACCAATTGGAGCCAAAACAACAAAGGTAATAGGAACCATAACAAAAATCGTTAAAAATGGCACGAAAATCGTTGATAAAACATCAGGAATTATTTTTTTGAAAAAACGTTCAACATAACTCATTACCCAAATAGAAATAATAACAGGTAAAACCGTTTGCGAATAATCATGAGCAGTTGTTGTTAGAAAACCGTAAATGGTAAATTTTTGACCGTCCAAAGCAACAAAGTCAGGTACTAGCAACATCGCCCCTAACATTATCCCCATGACCTGACTCACACCAAGTTTTTTAGCAGCTGTAAAACCAAGAAAAATTGGCAAGAAGTAGAAAAAAGCACTATACATAATATCACATAAAACATACATATTGCTCTTTTCAGAAACCAATCCAAGTAAATCTGGTCCAATAACGACTTGAATCGTTTTAAACATTGCTGCAGCAATCATAGCTGGGATTAAAGGTGTCATTGAGCCTGACATATAATTAAGGATTGCCATTCCCACACCTTTTAATGTTAATTTTTCCTTTGGTTTATCCAGATTCTCGTCAACTTGTTTTTCCAATGTGACCCCTGCTAATTTAGCAAATTCAGGATAAACTTTTGCAACATTTTGCCCAATGACAACTTGATACTGTCCACCAGACTCAACAACAGCAAGAACACCTGGAATACTGGTTACCTCGTCTTTTTTAGGAACGGAAGTATCCTTTAAATTCAAACGCAAACGTGTCATACAATGTGTTGCACTCATCACATTTTCCTTGCCACCAACTGCAGCAAGCACTTTTTCTGCGATAACTTTGTTATTATCGACCATAACTTTCTCCTTTGCGGAGCTTCGCTATTTTTCTCCGCTATTTTTTTCATACAACCTGTTGATATGTATCATCAGGTAGAGTAACTCGTCATCAGATTGACTATATCTCATACTTTGATGAATATAATCCATGATAACGACTGCAACTTGATAGATATGAGGTTGACTTTCTTTGAGACTTTGTAAAATAGTCTCATTCCCATTAATAAATGATTCATTTTCACGTAGTCGTTTCAGATAATAACGAACATGTGCTTGAAACCTTTGGTAATTAAATTCCTCACGCTCAATACGAATTGCTAATTGATTTTCAATCATCTGTGTCATAATCTCAATCAATTCTTCGATAGCCTGACTTTCGTTGTCAATATCAAATTCGGCTTGGCTATTGATAAAATGCATGGCAATACTAGTCACTTCACTGTGTGGGAGATTAACACTTAATGAAGTATTTATCAAAACCAAGGCATCTTCTGCTAATTTCGTTTCTTTAGGATAGAGCTGGGCAACATCCTGTGAAAAAAGAATTTTCATTTCCTTAAATTCTTTCAATCGACGAATAGCAAATTGGATATGGTCTGCTAAGCTAAATATCAAAGTCGGATTGAGTTTTCCACACAACTCCTTCTGCGCATTTTGCACGATTTCCACACTAAGCAACATCAAATCTTCTGGAATTTCATCCAAAAGTAATTGAAAATGAGGATCCAATTTATAAAATGTCATATCAATTTTTGAAAGATCCTCTAGCTCATAAGGTGTCTTTGGAAAACCAATACCACGTCCAAAGGCAACCAACGATTTACCATTATTGTCAAGACATTCTGCCACATTATTATTGATTTTCTTCACAACTCTCATCATATCTACCTTTTCTATTTATGCTATTTGTCCTGCACAAAAAAACTCTTCGAAGACATACCACACCCCTTTACTTGATGAACGGTAATGCCTCCCGAAGAGTAACAATCCTTGTTTAATTATAGTTTTATTGTAGTTGATTTTGTAAGCGTTGTCAAGTGAGGTTTTTAGAATTCTTATTTATTGCAAAGCTCCTTCGACACGTTTGTCGCTATACATAATAAATTCGACGATAAAGGTTAATATCATGGCAATAGAAAGGCAGATGAGGACAATGAATATTTCACGCGCCTCACCAAATTACTCGAACTCACTAAGGCAACGTTGACCGATGAGGTTATGACTGATTTAGCAAGCTTTTTATCACAAAGCGAGCATTTATTTGCCACTGGTGGTGCCAAAAGTTTTTTAAGTGCCAAATTATTTGAAACCTTGATGCGGAAAATGGGAGTTTATGTGTCATCTTATTCAACAGATTACCTTGATGATGCCGTTAACTATTTCAAAAAAGACGATTTATTGCTTATCTTTTCAGCAGGCGGCGATTCCACTTACATTCGCAAAATCACCAATTTGAAATGCAAAACACTTTTAGTAACAGCCAATCCAAATGCCAAATATCGCAAGCATTTTGATAAAGTTATCACACTCCCAACTCTTTCAGGAGACTGGGAATATGATTCCATTTCCCCAATTATGTTTGACATCTTCACAGAACTCCTTGTCACACATTATGCCAAACAAATGAAAAACTAACGCAACAACCAAAAGCCACCCGATTGTTGAAAACGGGTGGCTTATTTATTTTTTCACTGAAATGGATTTAAAGGAGTTTCGTTTTTTGAGTTGTATTTGTCTAAACTAGTTTATTGTTTGGTGTTTTTTTGGTATTTTGGGTGACTGATTGGTGATTTTTCAATTTTTAACCATGTGCCAATCTTGCTAGCAAGTTCTTTGGTCATTTCAAAAGCGCCAGCAATTTGTTCTTTGCTAATACCGTCAACATGGACACCTGAGGTGATCACACAATTTTGCGGCAACAGCTCTGCTATTTCTTCCAAAAGAACATCAGCCAAAACGTCATCTTTATGAAAACGCCCTGAATGGCTTGGAAAACGCACCACTTGCTTGTCCGCATTTTCTTTACAATAAGTGGTTACTGTGCCAATATGAGGGTGGCTTCCACCTGTCAATTGAATAAACAAGTCAGCGCCAATATAGTCAACCTGCACTTGAATAGAATACCCATATTCTGTCACTTCGAATGTTGCCATCTAATCACCATCCCAACGTCCAGCATAATCATTGCGAATGTGCAAAGCATCTAGTAATTTAGCAGTATTGTGGTCGATAATATCTTGCAAAGTCTTAGGATGATTGTAAAAGGCTGGTACAGGCGGAATGACTTGTACACCCATCCGTGATAATTTTGTCAAATTTTCCAAATGAATCGTATTTAACGGTGTCTCACGTGGGACAATGATGAGTTTACGTTGTTCTTTTAAAGCCACATCAGCTGCACGACCAATAAGATTGTCTGAAAAACCGCAAGCGATACCTGCAACAGTTTTCATGGAAGCTGGAACAATCACCATACCGTCTGTCAAGAAAGACCCTGAAGCAATTTTGGCACCCAAATCCTTGTTAGAATAAAGCACATCACACAAACTGGCAAATTCATCATGTGACATATCGAGCTCCAGTTTTAAATTCTCATGTGCCCAGTCAGACATGACCACATGCGT
Source organism: Streptococcus pasteurianus (assembly GCF_004843545.1). Classification (NCBI taxonomy): domain Bacteria; kingdom Bacillati; phylum Bacillota; class Bacilli; order Lactobacillales; family Streptococcaceae; genus Streptococcus; species Streptococcus pasteurianus. The sequence goes on from NZ_CP039457.1 coordinate 1,527,184, forward strand.
TTCAATGTCAGGATATTCTTTTAGTTTCTTTAATAAATTGATAGCATAGATTGTGCCTGAAGCGCCAGAAATAGCTACCACAATACGTTTTTTGCTCATAAGCACCTCACTTTTGTAATGAATACTCACTGAAAATCAACATTAGACTAAACAATGCAAATGCAGATATAACCGAAATTCGTCAAAATAAGTCAACAAGCTCTAAGTCTGATTTTCAAAGCGTATAAGGACAATCGTTTTTTTAGCTTGCCACTTGCTTAGCTAGCGTATTAACGACTATCAACTTAAAAATTCTTAATTGAAGATGACCTAGGCTGTGCAGTGAAATCATCCACTGGATGATTTCAGCCCGAACCAAGAAAAGGGAGAGTGAGGGGGTGGAAATCTGTATCGTTAGCTAGTTACTACCAGCCGTAAACGACTGAAAACTTTGTCACCTTAACAGTCAACCGCACCTTTCTAGTCGTTCTGGCAGGGGTATGCAGAGGAAATCATAGATTTCTGGCTTACCACCATTTTTCTTTGCTCTTTAAACGCCCTTTGTCTCTTAAAATAAGAGGTTGGAAGATTAGCTCCAGCCTCTTATTCATGATTACTTTCCTTATCTTCTATCTCATTTTATCAACAGTTTTGTTATCTAAAATGAGTTAGCAATTAATCTAAATATTTTTTCCAATCAGGAACTTCTTTAAATTTAGCACGTTCAAATTGGTCTTTCATGTCAAATGGTACTGTACCGTCAAGGACAAGTTTAGATGACATTCCTCGTACACGGATGTGTTCTGGTGAATATTCTGGACGTTCTGATGGGTCAAGTGGGTGGTTACGCATACCTTCCAACGACATAATATCTTTGTGGGCTTGGAAGCGTGTATTGATGGTCCACATGACATCATTCATATCAAAGATATCCACATCTTCATCAACAAGGATAACTGTTTTGAGTTCTTTGAAAGATGAGAATGCTAGCAAGGCAGCTTGACGCTGAATACCTTCATCTGCAGGATTTTCTTTGCGGATTTGCATGATTGTCATCAATTTACCGCCACCAGCTGGTGGATTGTAAACATTAAGCACTTTACCAGGGATAGCTTTGTCAACCAAGTTAAGGATAGAAGCTTCTGTTGGAATACCTGCCATTGACACGTGTTCTTCAGAAGGGCCAATTGTTGTTTGCATAATTGGATTATCTTTACGGTGAGTGACCGCTTTAACTTTGATAACATTTAAAGCTGGATTGGCTGGACCATTGTAACCTGGGAATTCAGGCATGGCATGACCTGTATGCGTATTAATATCTTCTTGAATTGTTTCATTTGGAAGGATTTCACCTTCAATGATAAATTCAGAACGTGCAATACCAACTTCATCAACAGCGATAGAATCAACCAATTGAACAGGTTCGTTACGAAGCGCACCTGCAACCCAAAGTTCATTGTAACCAAGTGGTGTCGTTGGTGGTTCAAATGTCGCCCCAATCAAGATAGCTGGATCAAGACCAATATTGATTGTAATTGGCATTGGTTTGTTAAGTTTTTGATATTCTGACAAGAAAGCACCAATATGACGACCACCAGGCATGATATAAATACCAATAGTATCTTTATCTTCCAAAACCATACGGTGAATTGTAACGTCACTCATTGATTTATCTGGCGTTGAACCATAAACCAAACCAGTTGTGATGTAAGGTCCTGCATCGTATTCTGTATTTGTTGGCGCAGCAATGAGCTTACGAATATCAAAATCATCATCAGTTGCTAAGTGAACAACTTCTTGAGCAGGTGCTTGGTCCTTAGAAACTTTAACAGGTTTCACTGGATTTTCAACGGCTTTGTTCAAAAGATGGCCAAGGTCTTTGTAATCATGATGAAGAATATGACCAACACGTTTACGGCTTGCCATTGTACCAATATTGACACGAACATTAGGGAATCCCTTAATGTTATTGAAAGTCATTGCTGGACCTTCTTGAGTTGGACGTTCTACGGTACCGCCAGCTCCGATATAACGGTAAACGCCAGAAATTTCAGCGTTTGGATCGATTTCAACATCCGTTTCATGGTATTGTCCTGGAATTTCTTTAAGTTCTTCCAAGACTTTACGCAAATCATAAGGTTGTTCTGACATAAGATTTACTTCCTTCTTAAAGATTTCATATTAAAAGTGTAAACCTTCAATCACCGATAAACAATTCAAGTTAGGCGTTTTCCTATTCCTGTTTGGAATATTTCTCTTGCATTCCTTTCCAGAATACATCCAAAGCTGGTGTTGTTTTCTTCTTACGACGGATTAAGTTCATTTCTGACACCATATCAACCTCCAACGGACGACAGATAATTGCTTTCGTTTTAAACGGTGCAACCAATTTTTCCATCATCACCGAAACACCCATTTCTTTTTCAATAAAGTCAATGATGAGATTGATACGATTTCCTTGATAGCCCATTTTCGGTTCAAAACCATAAGTATGACAAAGTTCTCGTACCTTTTGGAGCAACTGCGTTTTATTGCCAAGTTGGAAGAATGTCTCATCTTTCAATTCAGCCAAATCAAGTTTTTCCTTGTTGGCTAAGGGATGATTTTCAGGCAAAACCAAGACAAAACGGTCATAATCTAAGGTTAGACTATCATAAATATCAGGAGCAGCTTTGGTAAAAGAACGCGTAAAGACCGCATCGCAGATGCCATCATCTAAACTATGCATCAGCTGGTCAGCCTCTTCTTCCTCGACAACAACCGTGTAATCAGGATACTGCTTTTGAAAAGCTGCAATATCTGAAATAATAGGATAAGAAGACATACTTGGAATACCATGAATGGTTAGTTTATGTTTTTCTTGTTCAGACAAATCCTCTAATGTCTCTTGCATTTCTTGAAAAGTGCCCATAATCTTTTGAACATAAACTCGCACAATCTCCCCTTCTTCTGTCAGAGAAATTTGACGATGTTTACGATTAAACAAAATCACACCCAACTCTTTTTCAAGCGCAATGATTTGCTTTGAAATGCTTCCTTGCGTTGTATAAAGTTGTTCTGCTGTCTCGGTGTAATTCAACGTTTCACACAAGCTAAGAAAGACTTGAAATTTTTGGAAATTCATTTCCTGCTCCTATTCTTAATACTATTCCATTTTAGAATAGTATATCACAAAAATCTGAATTGTTTTTTAAAAACTTGGTGTTAAAATGTAACAGAAAAGAAAGAATTCACAATAATAGAACACGGTCTAGCAGTCAACACTAATGTTTTCAAACTGTTAATGACTTTGTTCTTATGAAGGAGGAAAATTGTATGCCTACTGGCGTCATCATTAATGCCCTATCAGTCGTTTTTGGAGGGCTACTAGGTGGTCTTATTGGAAACAAATTATCAGAAGACTTCAAGACACAAATCAATATGATTTTTGGGGTCTGCTCAATGGGAATGGGTATTTCATCTATCGGATTGATGAAATACATGCCCGCTGTTATCTTTGCTATCGTTATCGGAACAGGGATTGGACTTGCACTTCATCTCGGTGATTGGATTAACAAAGGCGGTGCCCTCATGCAACGTAGCATGGCAAAAATCGTGCCAAACGACCATTCATCACTATCTCATGAAGATTACCTTGCTACCTTGTTAACTGTTATCGTACTTTTCTGCGCAAGCGGTACTGGTATTTATGGTAGTCTAGATGCAGGAATGACTGGTGATTCAACAATCTTGATTTCAAAATCAATTTTGGACTTCTTCACAGCAGCTATTTTTGCTTGCAATCTAGGTTATGTGGTATCACTTGTTGCCATTCCACAATTTATCATTTTCTGCTGCCTTTTCTCCTTGTCAGCTTTCATCGTGCCACTTACAACACCTGATATGATTGCTGATTTCAAAGCCTGCGGTGGTTTTCTAATGCTTGCCACAGGTTTCCGTATGGTAAAACTGAAAATGTTCCCAATTGCCGATATGATACCAGCCATGATTCTCGTCATGCCACTTTCTTGGTTCTGGGTTAATGTTATTCTACCATTGCTATAATAACAATTTTCAAAAATTAATACTGTAACTAATTAGGATAAAACCAATCTTACAAAAGTATTTTATCCTTATATTGATATTGGCGAATAACTATATAACTCTTTTATTGTTATGTTCAATCATTAAACCATAGATTCAATTGCTCAACCGTATAATAATTTCATAAACGCAAAAATTTAAGATAGATTTGAAAATACAATAAAACTGAGATTATCTGACGACTAACCTCAGTTTTATTATTTCCATTAAGTTAAATCACTGCCCTGATTGGCAATTACTTTTTTATACCAATAAAAAGAATCCTTACGGCTACGTTTCAAACTTCCATGACCTTGATCATCACGATCAACATAAACAAAACCATAGCGTTTCTTCATTTCACCAGTTCCTGCTGACACCAAATCAATACAACCCCACATAGTGTAACCCATAAGCTCAATACCATCATTATTAATAGCATCAAACATTGAGCTAATATTTTGTCTTAAATAATCAATTCGATAGTTGTCATGAATAGAACCATCTGATTCTATTTTATCGTCCCATCCGATTCCATTCTCAACAATCCAAAGAGGTTTATGATAACGATCATAAAGAACATTTAAAGCAATACGAAGGCAATTAGGATCTGTTGCCCATCCCCAAGCATTCGTTTCAAGATAAGGATTCTGAACGCCCATCATCAAGTTACCACCTGATTTTTCCAAAATATCTTTGTGTGTCGTAATGGTACTAGAACCATAACAAGAAAAACCTAGAAAATCAGCTGAATAATCACGCAGTAAATCATAATCTTCAGGAGTATCTTCCAATATGATTCCTTCTCGATTGTATTTTTTCAAACGAGAAGCAGGATAAAAGCCACCCATTTGAACATCTGAATAGAACAAAGTTGTTTGTTCACTTAGTTTAGCTTGTAGCTGGTCATCGGGATCACACGTATATGCATAAATCGGTTGGTAGGCTAACATCATGCCAACTTTAATGCTTTTACTAATTTGACGAGCAGATCGAACAACTTTTGCTGATGCTACCAATTGATTATGAGCACCTTGGGCCTTTGCTTGAGGAGAAAAGTCAGTCATTCCTCCCGCCATAAAAGGATTCCACTCCATCATATTGATTTCATTGAAGGTTAGCCAATACTTAACTTTCCCTTGGTAATGTTTAAAAACTGTTGAAGCATAGTTTTCAAAATGGTCAATCAAAGCACGGTTCTTCCAGCCACCATAAGCATGCGTTAAATGAATCGGCGTTTCATAATGGGAGAGAGTTACCAGTGGTTCAATTCCATACTTAGCACACTCATCAAAAACCGCATCATAAAAAGCTAGTCCTTCTTCGTTAGGTTCTTTATCATCACCATTTGGGAAAATGCGCGCCCAATTCATTGATAACCGAAAAGTCTTGAATCCCATTTCTCCCATCAGAGCGATGTCTTCTTTAAAATGCCCATAAAAATCAGTTGCAGTATGGCTTGGGTAATAATAGCCTTCAACCACATCAGGAATAGCACCTTCTGGCAAGGATAGAGTTTGACCAAAAGTCATATCAATAGCACCAGTATCGCCTGTTTTAGGGTTACGCCAAGTAATACGACGTGGGCTTGTGTGTGAGCCACTTGTTAAAACATCAGAAGTGTTAACTCCCTTACCACCAGCAGAAAAACCACCTTCATATTGATTGGCAGCTGTCGCACCACCCCATAAAAAATGATCTGGAAAAGTCATTTATTGTTCTCCTTATTTCACTTAAAAATAAGATGTAAAGACACAATTTCGCTAATGTCAGCTGCATCTTATATCAAATACTTTACGCATTAGCAGCTTCTGCTGCTTCGATTTCTGCTTCTTTTGCAATCAGTTGTTTTTCATACGCTTTGAAGAATGGGTAATAAACAATAGTTGCAGGAATTAGCATGAGATAATCCCAAACAGCATTGAACCAATTCAAAGTTCCTAGATATTGGGCAAAGCCCATAGGTAGAAGAGCCGAAATAGAAATCCATGCAGGCATGAGCCAACCAATCTTATATGCAATAAGCGTCAGCAACATGACAATTGGAACATTGAGAACATAAGGGATACAAAGAATTGGATTGTACATGATTGGCATACCAAATGTCAATGGTTCATTGATACCAAACCAGCCTGGTATTGCTGAGATTTTAGAAATAGCAGAGATCTGTTTTGATTTTGAACGAAGTCCCATCAGAGCAAGAGGAAGCGTATTACCTGTACCACCTGCACATGCCATACCTGCAAACAATGCTACTGGATAGAAAGTTAGTGGATCACCTGCCGCATGAGCTGCTGCATTTGCTGCCGCTGCTTGCAAGCCAAGAGGCATGATAATTGGTACAAGAATCATGGTACCATGAATACCAAAACACCAAAGTAAAACAGCAAAGGTACAAAGAATAAACATACCTGGTACTGATGTTAGAGCGTTTAAAGGAGCACCAATCAGAGCCATGAATCCTGAAGGAATTGAATATGCCCCACCAGTTACTACTGAAACAATGCCATCAAGCCCTAAGAACAAAACAACATTAAAGAATAATGGCAAAATAGCAGCAAATGAATCTTGCAAGAAGGGAGGAACTACATCAGGCATCTTGATACGAATATTGTGGTCAGCGCAGAATTTCTCAAGTTGAACAACAATGAAAACAATGACAAAGCCGACAAACATACCTGTTGAACCAAGATAGGTCATGTCAAGTGCTGAAACACCTACTTCAGTTACCACAATAGGTGAAACAACTAAGAAGAACACTGCCAAAGCATCCACCATCGTAATCAATGGATTTTTCATTTTTAAGTTTTTGCCGTAGTTATAAGCAAAGAAAGCAACTACCCACACTGAAAGTAAGTTCATCGTGAAATTATAAGGTGAGTACAAAATTGCATAGATTTCACTATCAGCTGAAAATAAACCAAACATTGTACTCCCAATAGAAGTTATGATTTGGGATATAGCTCCAATCATGATAATTCCCATTAATGACATCATGGCTCCTTGCAGAGCGGATAGAAATTTGTTAGATCCTAATTTTTGCCCAAAATCTTGAAGTTTGACCATAAAAGGACTATTGAATAAGGACTCCATGTGTTACCTCCAAAAATGATAATTTATAGATTTATTTAGACTTCTGCATAAAGTTGTTCAGCTAATTTCATAATTTTTGGACAGTCACCAATAGCATATTCAAAAGATGGAATAGCTGCTGTTGGCAAGCCTGTATTTTCTTTTACTTCTTTTAAACGATAAGACACTTGAGGGCCCATCATGACAATATCAAAATCTTTATAGACATTTTCATAGTCACCTAGTCCAACCGCTTTGATTGTAAGTTCTTGACCTTGTTCTTCCCAATATTTAGCCATTTTTTGCATAAGAATTGAAGTTGACATTCCGCCTGCGCATACGAGTAAAATTTTCATGATAATTTCTCCTTTTAGATGTGATTTATTCATTTTTGTACAGAGTAATAAATTCGCGAATCATTTCGACTGCTAACATACTTGTCATAAGATGATCCTGAGCGTGGACAAGTAAGACGTTTAATTCAAGATGATCGCCATTTGCTTCGGAAAAGAGGAGTTCCGTCTGGGCATGATGGGCGATTTTGGACTTCTCATCCGATTCTTTAAGTAGTCTATCTGCTTCATCAAAATTTCCAACCTTAGCCTCTTCTAAGGCTTGAAAGGCTAAGGAACGTGCATCACCTGAATTAGCAATTAAGGTCATTGCCATCAATTCTGAAGAACTATTTTCAGTCATAACTTAACTCCTTTGTGTTTTGTTATTTGATGATTTTATTTTATCACTTCTGTAACCGCTGTCAAAATTGATTTTGAGCGCTTTTTAAGCTTATTTTATACACTTTCCATAGCTGTATAAACTCTATTTGAAAATAAATCCTCTCTAAAATTTTTCAAAAGTCGTAGTGTATATCTTTTGAGGCTTTATTCCTCTTTAGTGTATAAACATTACAGCTATTTGTATAGACAAAACCAACTTAAAAAGAGTTTTGATGAATTCACTCATATCATCTTTGAAATATGATAAACTAAAGTCATGAAAATGATACGAACTTTAGATGTCACACAAGACGAATTTTACGATTATCTAGAGTCTGAGGTACGTGAACAGTACAGCAAAGCAAAAAATATGCTATACACTGGTGATATCAAGGAATGACGTATAGCACTGCTGTCGCTGAACATCAACCAATGACAATCACTATTGACCATTATACGCGAAATAAGCGTTATAAAGCCATCATCAAAAGTCATACGGATACTATTACCATTGATTATCAGACTGAAGAAAGCGACAAAGGACTTGACATTATCTTTATTCAAGAGATTGATAGTTTCAACAAGCAAAAGCAAAACAAGCTCATGCGTTGGTTTAGTGAAGGTGTTTATTACGGACGCATGTCAGACACCTTATTTGACATTCAGAAAAAAATCCATAGTCAACGTCCTGTTAAGGACTAAATCAAAGTTCAAGAAAACACCTTAAATATCCTTGACTCGCACCCCGATCATTAGACACGACATCTAACGATTGGGGTGCTTTTTGTATGACATTAAGTTATGAAGACAAGGTTCAACTCTATAAGTTGAGACAAAATGGAGAATCAGTTAAATCCTTATAACAAAAGTTTAGTATTTTGTTAAGTCTCATATTAAATATGTTCTCCGACTGATTGATCGGTATGGAATAGGTATCGTCTAGAAAAGGAAAAATATCTATTACTCTCCAGACTTAAAGCAGGAAATGATTGCTAAAGTTTTGTTTAAAGGTCAATCCCAAAAGCAACTAGCTCTTGATTATGCCTTACTCAATTATAGTCAGCTGGCAAAGTGGCTGGCACAATATAAGAAAAATGGGGGTACTATTGTTGAGAAAACTAGAGGGAGCCCACCAAAGATGGGGCGAAAACCAAAGAAAACTTGGGAATAGATGGAATCTTTCTTTGGCATTCTAAAGTCCGAGATGTTTTATACGGGAAGTCTTATCAGTCTCTTGATGCGTTTGAGAAAGCCATTACAGACTATATTTTTTTACTATAACAATAAACGAATCAAGACAAAACGAAAAGGATTCAGCCCTATGCAATATAGAACTAAATCCTTTCAATAATTAATTGTCCAACTTTTAGGGGCCAGTACAGTTGTCTAAGGGAGTTATTTTTTAGAGTTTGGTTGGATTTTAAATTTGCCTAATGATTTGGATTAACAATGCAACTTCATCATCACTAATAATAATATTAAAGTGCTTTTCAAGATTTTTTAGCATCCGTCGGATTGATTTATAGTCATCTTTGAAATGCTGTAAAAAATAGTCTGTATCAATTTTATAATTGACATCCGTTAGATTAGGACTGCGGAGACGATTTATCATAGCAGATATGTGCATTAAAAGTCCAACTTGTTGGTCTTCTGATAAGGTATAAATCAGCTCCAACTGATTGATAAAGTCTGGTAAATACGTTTTGATTTTATCAATCGGTGTGTATTTCAAATTCTCAGCAAGATTTTCATAAATAGGATCATAGTTAGCACGATTGGTTGCGATAGGAGAAAAAGTCAGCGTTGCATCAATATTATCAATACCATTATCAAAGACTGACCGTAATGGGATAAAAGGAATACCCAGCATTCGCGGATCATAAGTACCTACAAAACAATGAATATAGTAGGCTTTCTTTAGAGAATAAACCTCTTGATTGAGCAGGTCCCTATCTGAAATCGCCAAAGGGATAACCTTATAGCCCAGCCGAGAATTTTTATCAATTACCTGTTTCATCTGCAAGGCACCACCTTCTCCCGTGTGGCAAAGCGTGATAATAATTCTTTCTTTATGCTCTTTATTAGCATACCTATTCCATTCAAGAGCGGTATCATGGAAAACATCATCAATATCATTTTCCATTTGCAACCTTCTGGCAATATCAATCCCCAGCATAGTAATAGGAACTTCTAAACGTCTTATTTTTATATTCAGTTGCAGAGCAATCTCATTAAGCATAGATTTTATTGACCCCATATCATAAATAACGATAAGCCCTTTCCCCTGATGAATGTTCGCAATGTAGTCCTTCAGATCATCTCTTACATCACTAATATCTTGATTCAACTGGAGGTCATAACCATAGACATTATTTGCCTGAGTGAGTGTCTTGGTCGTTTCTGCCAATGACGTAGCTGTTCCTTCACCGTGTAAAATATACAGCAAAACAGTCTTTGAAACTGGTGTTACCATTTCTTCATTGATAAAAAATGCAGCAAGAATAATAGTCTCCTCAAAACTTAAATCAAGGTGAAAATCTGATTCCAAAACCTTACCTAATTGATTAGCATGGAGATACTCTTCTGGATAATTTTTAATCATTTCAACATAACGTTCTTGGGAAAGTTGTTGCTGATTGTGATTGTCTTTTAGGAGAGCATTTACATGCAGACACAAACCGTAAAACCGACTACGCTCAAGTTCGATGTGGTGTTGCTGCAAAAAATCACTAACGGTGGTAATCAAACGATTATCTACAATTTTCGACAGCTGCGCTAAACCATCCTCACTCCCTTTAAAATATTTGGAAAGGATCTTTCCAATATGCGAATGAACTTCTTTCAATAAACTATCAGCCTGACTCACATCTCCCATTTCCTGAAACTTCTTGTCCAGTTTATGATAGATATTGTGCCTGGTTAAATAACTGTCACCTTCAGGTAAGAAACTGACATAGTCAACATCCTCTAGCAGATTTAAAACTTTTTGACGATAGGACAACTCACGAATAAGCTTTTGATTATCTCTTAAAACCAAGTCATTTGAATTAACCTTGATAGGCTTTTCATTATCAATAACTCTCAAATAGGCCGTGGCACATGCCGAAGTTAGTTGGTAACCCAACTCTTTGATATTAAACTCAAAATGAGCTAAAAGAAGTTGTGACAACACTTCCTTGGATACTTCGATGCGTCTATTGGCACGCGCTGCTTCTTCCTTGAACAAAGATAACATGATATTATACTTTTCTTCCACACTTCGCTCATCTAGGGAAGGCAAGTTGATAATCATATTGACATGTTGATTAAATTGATTGTCTATATCTCCTGAGATACCTAAAATAAGTTTTAAATGCTGGCAATCAATGTAATCTGTCATGTCCTCGCTGTATAGACGCTTTGTCTCTAATAGCTTAAAAAGCCTGCTTTGTTCCTTTGCTGGTAAAATATCTGCATTATCAATAAACAAAAGACCATTATCTGCCTTGGCAAATAAACTATCTTCAAGACGTGAACCAAACAATTCATTGACCAAAGTTTGCATCTCTTTTTTGAAATGATGACAATTAAACTCAATATAGGGTGAATCGACTCCCAGTACATGATTTGAAGTCGCAAACGCATACATATTTCGAACAAGCTCCGTTTTACCTGTCCCCATTTCAGAAATTATCAGTACATTGATATTTTCTTTAGGATATAAAATCGCTGCCTTAGCCAGCTGAATAGCTTTACTAAGGCTACCATCATCCCCAATCATTTTTGGAAATTGCTTGTTTTGACTTTCAAAATGGTCATTGATGATATATTTTACAGGGCGTCCACTTTGCTTGACCAAGCGACCTTCTTTAACTAATTCATTGAGAAGGCTGCTAGCATTTGAACGCTGAAGTCCGAAAACTTCAGCAATTTCTTGTGTTACTACAGCTATCTTGCCAGTCTCATAAACATCAGTCATCAGATAATCATAAATTTTTTCTTTATTTGTTTTCATCAGCAGACCTCAAAGTTATTTATACAGATTAGTATACACTACTTCGCCTTATAATGTAACCCTTTTCAAAAAAATGAATCTCTCCCATTTGCCAATTTCCATTCTGTATGCTAATATGATTGACAGAAGAGAGGAATCCTATGTCTAAATCTATTCAAGAATCACTTGACTCTTGCCTATTTTTTACTGTAAAAAAGATGGATCGTGCCCTCAACAAATTGGCGGCGGAAGCTTTCCAAACAGTTGGAATGGCTCCAACTTATGCCTTTATTCTTCTTATTCTTGCGGAAGAAGATGGTAGGTTGCAAAAGGATATTGCACAAATACTTTATATTGCACCTTCTACCTTGACACGCCTTATCGAAAAATTGGTCTATAAAGGTTATGTCACAACACTAACTGAAGGACGTACTCGAAAAGTTTATCTTACAGTCAATGGCAGAAAACTTTTACCAGATATCCGAGAAGCTTGGGACAATCTGCATACCCGTTATAAAACTATTCTTGGTGATGCTTACGCCGATGACTTGGCTTCTATCATCAATATCAATTCAGAAAAATTAAGATAATCGGAGAGCAAGTAACTCCGATTTTTATATTTTTGAGTTTCAATAATTGCGTGTACAACTAATATTTGTTATACTGTTCTATTAACAAATAAAAGATGTATATTTGATGTTATCTATTAATTTTCCAGAAAATTCACACCAGGTTTGACTGATAACTTTGTTTCAAACGAGGGTATCCTTAAAGACCTTGACTTTGACAATATTCTCAACGGTCTGCTTGATGCTAGCAAATGGGAAACTTATTACGAAAATTCACCAGACGTGCACATGTATAGTCAAGAGCCTACTATTTCTTATAAACGACACACGCTTCCGTTTTAAAACATTTGTTTTTGACCGTTGAAGCTCAAATTGAAGCATATGACTTAGATACTGAAAATGGTGTTTTACGCTTAGCATGGTATGGTTGGAACGAAGCTGAAGGCGATGAATTTCTTGACGTTTACCATGCTTGGTTAGACGGGCTTGTTTCTTTTGCTAAAAACTAGCAAAAATAGCTTTTAAGTGTTACCATAGAAAGAAAACTGGAGAAAACTATGTCAAAAGAAGATATCAAAAAACAAATTCGTACTGCCTTTGACCACCGTGTTGCTGTCCGCGTTTACAACGACCAAGAAATTTCCCATGATGATATGGATTTTATCCTTGATACAGCTTGGTTGAGCCCTTCTTCTATTGGTTTGGAAGCTTGGCGCTTCGTTGTTCTTGACCGTAAACAAATTGAAAAACTTCGTGATGAACTCAAAGCCGTTGCTTGGGGGGCTCAATACCAATTAGATACAGCAAGTCATTTTGTTCTCCTCATTGCTGAAAAAAATGCACGCTATGATTCTGAATCGGTCAAAAATAGCCTTATTCGACGTGGTCTCGGTGAAGATGATGCTCTTAACAGCCGTTTAGCAACCTACGAATCTTTCCAAAAAAATGATATGAAAATGGCTGATAATCCACGTGCTTTATTTGACTGGACTGCCAAACAAACTTACATTGCACTTGGAAATATGATGACCACAGCTAGCATGCTTGGCATTGACTCTTGCCCAATTGAAGGGTTTAATTACGAAAAAGTCAATAGCATTTTAGCTAGTGCAGGCATCATTAATCCTGACAACGAAGGCATCGCAAGCATGGTATCATTTGGTTATCGTCTACGTGACCCTAAACACCCACGCTCACGTAAGCCTCGTGAAAAAGTCATTACATGGCTCGATTAAAAGTTTAATTAGTAAAAATAGCTATATATCAATATTTGCGAATATCCAAAATGGTGTTTTGCAACATTTTAGAAATAATTTAGGGATAAAGATGAGTAACTCTTTATCCCCAGTACTGGCTAAACATTAATAATAACCCCATCTGATATTTGATAAACTTCTTAAATCTTTGAGTAATCTAGACTGCTCTTCAGTTAATCTAATTTCATTTTGAGTGAATACTCTTGAAAGCTCGATATTCATACGACTCAAAACAAACGATGTTGATGTTCTACCGTTTTTTAATTCACCCTTATACTTTAAGAATAAATCTGTCAAAGGCTGCACACCATAATTATTATGAAAACTGGCTATTAATTTATCAAGAATAATTAGAGCTTTGTCTCTTCTTTCTTTACAACCAGCAAACCATTTTAATCTCATTGAACAATCTCCTTTTTATCATAATATTGTGTAAGCTCTCAACTTAATTAAAACATAGGTGGAAAATAGATACCAAAATTTTTCTTAAATTGACCAACTGAATTTATCTTCATGTAAAATTTGTTAACTTTTTTACTCATGCTTCTGTGTTTCAACACATTATCTAAACCTATTAAACGTAAGTGATCGGCTAATTTCATTAAAGCATTATCAAAGTCTAAACCTTTTTCAACCTCATCTTTAAAGATAACTAATTCTTTTCTTTCTGTATCGGTTGTTTCACTATCAAGAATAAGATTATAGACTTCAACTAGTATATTTTCTTTATTGAATTTTGGCATTGATTTTATCCTCTATAATCTGGAATAATAAAATAAGATTGCCCTATAGACTTTATCCAATCATTCGTAATAACGTCAGTCATAGCTTGGAAGACACCCTTAGTTACTTTATAATCCCACTATCCGTTACTACAACAGCAGGCATAACCATTTGCACTTTCTATAACTGGTTTATAATAACCTAAACCGCCACTACTAACAGAAGCATGTTCTGTATCTGTCAATGTCTGAAACTCTTGTAACGTTTTTACACTCATAACGAATACTTCCCCTTTACATTTACGGTGAGAGCTTAACACGCTTTTAGTATAACACATTCGTAAGAAAATGATGATACAAGTCATAAAACGTAAGAATTTAGTCGTAAACCGTTACTATAACTTTTACATACACAATAACACAAGTATATGCCATGCTATTTAGGCAATACTTCCCCTTGAGCAAGTTTACACTAGAAGGGAAGTGCTACTAGTGGACAAGCTCTCAGACGTCGTCCTTGCTATCGTAGCTGTATTCTGCTCTATTTTATCAGAAAATCCGTTAACTTGAAAAGAACGTCAAAAAGCCCGCAGGCATTAAGATACCTTCGGGCTTTGGTGGTTTAATAGACAATTCTCAGTAGCTTAATTCTATACACTAAGACAATGCTTGTCAACTACTTAAGGCTAATACCCCCGTTTAGTTTGATAGAGACCTTTCATTAACACCATATAACCAAAAACCAGTTCTGAATTTTGACGTTCAGAACTGGCTTTGTTTATAAAATCAATGACAAAAGGAGATGACACTCATTATTGATTGAATTTTTCTTTCTAAATTTCAGATAACTTAGCACCATTTGAGGCGATAATTTCTTTCATCCAAGCATAGGATTTTTTAGGAGTACGTTTCAAGCTACCATTACCTTTATCGTCCATATCCACGTAAATAAAGCCATAACGTTTTTTCATTTCTCCTGTTGAAAGTGAGACTAAATCAACAGGTCCCCACATGGTGTAACCTAAACATTCTACACCATCAATGATAATAGCATCAGCCATTGCTTGAAGATGATCACGTAAATAATCAATACGATAATCATCCTGAACAATACCATTTTCATCAAGCTCATCAATGGCACCCATACCATTCTCAACAATAAAAATTGGTTTTTGTATGCGATCATAAATCTCATTCATGACGTGACGAAGCCCTAAGGGATCAACAGGCCATCCCCACGGCGTCTCTTTAAGATATGGATTCGTAGAGCCACCAACATTAAACCAGTCATCTCCAGCTTTAGTGGTATTAGAGCGATAATAAGAAAAAGAAATAAAATCAAGTTGACCTTCTCTAAGGATTTCTTCATCACCTTCAGCAAAAACAATTTCTTTCACGCCTCGACGACGCCAGATTTCTTTTACATAACGTGGGTAATAACCTCGCCCCATAATGTCAATAAAATACCAATTTTCACGACGTTCCTGCAAGCGATGAAAAACATCTTCGGGCTTACAAGTTGCTGGATATAGTTCACTCATGGCATACATTGCACCAAATTGGCTATTTGGCATCATTTCATGTCCAAGTTTAACAGCACGCGCACTAGCTACAAACATATGGTGGGCAGCTTGATAACGATCTTGCCCTTCTGATTGTCGTGTCCCACATGGACCAAAGCCTCGCACAGCATTGATTTCATTAAAAGTCAACCAATAACGGCAACGGTTGCCGTAACGTTCAAAGAGAGTTTTGCAATATTTTACATAACAATCAATGACATGACGTGATGACCAACCATCATATTTCAACGCCAAATGCATCGGCAACTCATCATGACAAATCGTAATTAAAGGTTCCATGCCATATTTTGCCATTTCATTAATTACATCATCGTAAAACGCTAACCCCTCTTCGTTAGGCGTTTCTTCCTCACCTGTTGGAAAAATACGTGACCAACAAATTGAAAATCTAAAAACATTAAATCCCATGCCAGCCATCAAAGCAATATCTTCCTTATAATGATGATAAAAATCAACTGCACGATGACTAGGATAATATTCATCTTCTAAAAAGACAGGCTGTGCTTCTTTCGGAACAGGATCGGCATAGAAAAATGAGCTACGCGGATTGATAATGCTACCATCTGGCATTTGCATGGTATGATGACGTGGATTTTCTTGTGAACCATCTGTTTCATAATCATGGGAAAGTAAACCACGTCCTCCTTCGTCAAAGCCCCCCTCATATTGAAAATCTGCTGTGGCTCCTCCCCAGAGAAACCCTTTTGGTAATTCGTATGACATTAGTTTTCCTCCTTATCCAAACGTTGCCCTTGCTTCACATCACCCATTTGAGGTAGTTCAATCGTTTTTCCATTAGCATTGGTAATAATTAACATAGTTGTTGTATCATAACCTTTTTGATTAATCCTGTCTCGATCAATTCTCACAATCGGTTGACCCGCGCGAATACTATCACCAGCTCTTGCCAAAACGTCAAAGCCTTCTCCGTTTAGCTCAACGGTATTAATACCAATATGAACCAATAGTTCAACGCCATCAGGACGTGTTACACCAAACGCATGTCCTGTTGGAAAGACAGTTGTTAATTCACCATTAGCAGGCGCTGTGATAAAATCACTTGTTGGTTTGAAGGCAATACCATCTCCCATTAATTTTTGAGCAAATACTTCATCATTCACCTTTTCTAATGGAACCAACTCACCATTAGCAATAGCAAGGATAGCATCATCTGGTACAACCTGACGAACAGGTTCCGTGACAGTCAACTTAGCATCTTCTTTGCTAGTATCAATTCCAAGTAGATAAGTTACAACCGCTGCAACAACAATAGTCACAATAATCCCAGCAACAGCTGCTAAAACAGTTTTACCGAAGATTGGTAGAGCAAGAATATTTGAATACCCCATTTCATAGGCTTTAGCACCAAGAATACCAGCAACGATACCACCAACAAAACCACCAGCCATAACACCATACATTGGTTTCTTGTACTTCAAGTTAACCCCATAAATTGCAGGTTCTGTGACACCTGCCACGATACAACCAATAGCAATCGATAGAAGCTCACCTCGTTTAGCTTTGTCCTTAGTACGTGCCGTAACACCAATAACAGCACCACCTTCAGCCATATTATGTAAAAGAAAGGCAGGACGAATCATGGCATCGTATCCAGGATTAGTCAGTAACTGTGTCATAAATGGTGCTAATGCGGTATGCATTCCAGCCATAACCATCCAAGGAAGAGCAGCAGCCAAAAGCCCCACAGCAATTGGTCCCACAGTTCCTTCCAAGAACATAAACAAACTTGCGATACCTTGTCCAAACATATTTCCAAGTGGACCTAAGATAATAAAACCTAAACTTCCTGCTACAAAAATAGTCCCCATTCCGACAAAAATTGCCTTAAAAATATTTGGAATAATCTTGTTAAGAAATTTTTCGACATAATAAGCAAGAATAGCAATTAGTAGAGCAGGTAAAAGTGATGTTCCATACGAAAGCAAACTAACACTTATTCCAAATAACGTAATGGGGGCACCTGCTGTTACTAAACCTGTAAAATTCCCATGCAATAATGCTGCTGCCGAAGCCATAGCATAAATTGGTGTAGCACCTAATTTATTAGCCGCACCGTAAGCAACAAAAATTGGCATGAAATAAAATGGGGCATCTGCAATAGCAGATAATAGCAAATAACTTGACGAAATAGCAAAATTACTATCAATAAAGGTCACAATCAATAGTAAGACAACCTTTAACATCCCTCCAGCAATCAAACCAGGGATCATTGGGGTAACTGAACTTGATACAAAGCCAATAATTTTACTGCCTGCATTCTTCCATGTCCACGGTTCTTTAGGGGTTAAATCACCATCCAAATTTTCATCGATACTACCACCTGATGTAATGTTAAAATCATTCATTATCACATCATAAGTTTGCAATAGATGTTGTCCCAAGATGACCATATATTGACCACCAGCATAGACAACTCCAATAACTCCTTCTAAATTTTCTAAAGCTTCTTTATTAGCTTTTGAAGCATCTTTTAGTTGAAACCGCAACCGTGTCATACAATGAGATAAGGTTTGAATATTGTCAACATCACCAACATTTGTGACAATTTTTTGTGCTAACTTCTTATAATCCATAGCTAACCTCCTTTTGTAATTTTTGTCATTTTGTTTTGTAAATTTTAACACAATCATTGTAGTTCTTTTCAAAAACTTTGTCAATGTTTTTTGACATTTTTTATAATTATTTTTGACATTTTTGTCAAAAATAATTAAAATACTTGATTAGAAAGGTATTTTTACTATGAATATTTTACAAAAAATGCAACTCCACGAACCAGAATACTCAAAATCTGAAACAAAAGTTTATCACTTTCTCAAAGAAAACTTTGAGAAAGTAGAAACGTTGACAATTACTAGAATTGCAACAAATTCACATACTTCTACATCTGCCGTCCTACGATTTTGCCAAATTTTGGGCTATAAAGGTTTTAAAGATTTTCGCTACGATGCTATCAATTATATTCATCAAAAGCCAAAAGAAGAAAATGAAGATATTCTTGACCAAATTGCGGATAATTATAACCTTATTCTAAATCAAATGAAACATTTAGAACGTCAAGCAATTGACGAACTTGTTGATTGTATTTTAAAAAGACAGCGTCTGCATATTCTTGGTATTTTTCTATCATCACTCCCTGCAAGGTACTTACATTTTGGTTTACAAGATTTAGGTATCGCTAGTCAATTAGCAAGTGATTTAAACAGCGGAAATCATCTTTCAAATATTATTGACGAAGAAGATACACTTATTATGTTTTCTATTTCAGGGTCGTCAACCAATTTCAATAACACATTAAGTGCTGTTTCAAAAAATATGCCACAGAATTCCTATCTGATTACATTAAATGAGCACGCTGCTGCCGCGAAATACTTTAATCATGTCATTACTCTTCCTGGAAATTCCATTTCAAAACAATCTATTGTAGATACGCAGGCTATCGCTATGATTTTTGTTGAGGTTTTGCTCAATATGGCCCACAAGAAATTATAAAAAGGCTATAATCTAGATTCCATAATTCTGTCTTACTGCAATTCTTTGACTGTAGAAAAAGCTCATATGATTCAACCTACAATGAAAAGTAAATGCATTCGCATCAGAGCAATGATAAGAAATCTGATGAAAACTAACATAGCTACCTAGAATACTACAATAGGATTCTGAGATTTTACTATACCAATATGTAACACTTTCTTTTTGAAATAAAAAAGAGAATGACTTTCATCCTCTCTGGGAGTGCCTACTTCATTCTCATCCACTCCATATAACTAACACCGAAACCAATTCCATGAAAAACTATTCAACTTTAATAATCCCTAAGCCCAATCGATGTTTTCGATATATACCAGGTGAAACACCATTTGCTTTCTTAAAGGCTTTTGAAAAAGATTGCACTGTTGAAAAACCTATCTTATCACTAATTTGCTGAATTGAATATTCAGTCGATGATAATAAATCATTTGCAATTGAAAGTTTAATCTCACTAATATACTCTTTTATTGATATTCCCATATCAAGCTTAAATAAACGAGATAGATAATTTTC
Source organism: Streptococcus pasteurianus (assembly GCF_004843545.1). NCBI lineage: Bacteria > Bacillati > Bacillota > Bacilli > Lactobacillales > Streptococcaceae > Streptococcus > Streptococcus pasteurianus. The sequence continues at coordinate 1,547,178 of NZ_CP039457.1, forward strand.
ATGTAATGATAGCATTGTAGCAATATCTTTTACAGATATTTTTTGATAAGCATTTTCGCGAATTATTTCTATCGCCTGACGTACAAAAGGATTCATCTTTTTGGTAACAATTCCTTCCTTCAAATGACTCGCTGAGCTCAATAAAAGTTCTAAAAATTTATAAACCTGTTTTTGTCTAGATAGCTCGCTAACTAGATTATCTTGATCATAAGATAAAGTTTCAAAAATTAATCCTTTAAATAAACTTAAATTATCTACTTTAAAGGTAAGGTGATCCTTTCCAACACCGATTTCTTTGAGATAATATTCGACAAGATCACCACTTAACCCCAACCATACATACGACCACGGATTATTTTCATCTGCCTGATAGAAAGTCGATATCCCTGGAGGAATCACAAAACCTTGACCTTTCCTCAAATAATATTTCTGATCATTAACTAAATAGTAGCCTTGGCCTTCTAAAACTATATGTATTAAGTACTGCTTTCGAATAGCTGGTCCAAAACTATGTCTCGGTTCTGTTTTTGAATATCCACAGAAATTAAAGTAACAATCTTTCAGATGAGTATTAGGTTCTTTCACTAAGTAAAGAGAATTTTCCATTATCTACCTTCCTATTTTTAGATTTTAACAATTCTCGTTATTTTCTGATTATTCTTAACATAACTATATTGCCTGTATCATAATATAAAACTGAATAAAAAGAGCTGTCCCTAACTTAACAAAACGGAAAGTCATTAACACCTTCCGTTTTGTTATATAAAAATTTAATCGTATTCTACCACAGTCATATTTTAATTGCAAGAAATGGATTAAGGAGCGTTAAATGGATAACTCAAACTCTTAGATTTCTTGATGACCATAGCAATATTCTGAGTAATCGTCCACAATATCAAGTATTATACCAACTCTAAAATAATGAAAATGTCATCTCATAATGATTTTTTTATGCAACATTATTTTGATACTTCTCCTTTTTATTTAAGCCAAATACTTTTTCTAAAATCAATAAATCATCAATACTTTAATTAAACTAAAAAGTTATGAACGATAGTTCAGTATTTGTTAATCAAATTGAATTAATCACTACCCTATCAGTTTTTCTCTTCGTCATAAAAAAGGTCACAAATAAAACAAGCATAAAGATTCCGGCAAACACATAAAATGGGGCTGTTAAGTGTGTACTTCCAGTCAGAAGTTGTGCCAATTCCATAACAATAGGAGCAATAAAGTTACCAATATTACAGCCAATAAAAATCAATGAAGTAGCAAAGTTAATGGTATTCTTTGTAGTTACTTTATCTAAGTTACTAAAAATAAATGGGAAACACCATGATCCTGTTATACTCGATAAGAACAACCCCATCAATAAAAACGTCATGTTACCATTTGACGTGGCAATTAATAGATTTGAAACGATATAAAATATAATTCCTAAATATAGTGTTCCTTTTCCTATCCATTTATTTACTGGTCCGAATATAAATCCTGCTAGTATTCCTAAAATAGGCATTAAAGCCAAATAATTACTAGCATTAAACTCTCCTCCTTTGATTTCAGTAGCAATAGATGCAAATCGTACTGAAATAGCAATGCTATTCATTACCAGTAAAATTGCAAATAAGACTAGAACAAAAACTATCGGATTCATTTTTTCTTTGATATCATTTTTGGAAATGTCATTTTGTTCATTTCTAATCTCGGGAACTTTCATTGCAAATAAGAAAGCTATAGGAAACGCTACTGCATAAACTAAAAAGGAAGCTGTCCAAGTAATATTCACTAGAAGTCCAGCTAAAAAAATAAGAATTGTTTGCCCTAAAGCTTCCATTGAATTTCTAATTCCCAATAGCGTTGCTCTAGTATCACCACTATATAGAGAGCTAATATATGTAACAGCCAATGAATTGTATAACCCCAAACCAGCTCCAAGTATTACTCGACTAATAAGTACTATTTGAAAATTAGCCATAAAAGCTGGTAGGATACCACCTACACCAGCTAACAATAATCCTAAAATTATTGTTTTTTTCATTCCTACTCTCTTTGCAAAATAACTAGATAACAAAATAAATATAATAACTGTCACACTTGGAACAGTACCTAAAAGTTCACTTTGACTTTGCGATATTCCTAAAGACTGTTTCATTTGTGGAATAATGCCATTTATTGCCTGAGAACTTGTTAGCATTAATGAAATACTTAAAATTGCTCCTTTTTGAAGTATACTTTTGTTATTGTTCATCGTCGCTCTCCTCCTGTTTTATAACCCAAACTTTAGAATCAAAGTCAAATGTTTCTGGACGTTGGTTCTGATCATTTATTTGTCCACTAGAAGCATCTGAACAAACTAAACCAGCTTTCATCAATTCTGCACCAGAATATAAACCATTTTGTTCCACTTGATAGAGCCTATTACTATCCAGTCCTTTTAATTTTAAACGTCGATAAGAGGCATTTACCTCATTTAATGTTTTATAATGAGCTACAATAGCAATTTTCTTATCGTGACTGACGACCATCCATGAGGTTTGATTGTCGTTATCAAAAGGAGACAATAATCTATAAAAAGTACCATTATGGATTAAATTTCTATATTTTTTATAAAAGCTAATTTGTTCTTTAACAATACTAAGATCGTCTTCATTCAATTCATTTAAGTCAAGCTCATATCCAAAAGCACCAAAAAATGCTACATTTCCTCTAGTTTTGATAGGTACAATACGGTTTGTTTGATGGTTAGGAACAATCGAAACGTGAGATCCGATAGATGATATAGGATAAAGCATGCTCGTTCCGTACTGAATTTTTAGTCTTTCAATTGCATCTGAATCGTCACTAGCCCAAGCTTGAGGAGCATAATATAGCATTCCAGGATCAAAGCGTCCTCCACCTGAAGAACAAGATTCAAATAATATGTTAGGATATTTTGTTATCAGTTTTTCATATAAACGATATACACCTAGTATATATCTGTGGAACACTTCTCCTTGTTGATTTGCTGACAAATGACTATCAAACACATCAGTTAACGGTCGATTCATATCCCATTTTATATAATCCAATTTAGATTCATCAATAATTTTACACATTTGATCAAAAATATTTTCAACAACTTCATCTAAACCAAAATTTAAAACATATTGATTTCTACCATGATGAGGTTTGCGATTTGGTGTCGAAATAATCCAATTTGGATGTTTACGATATAATTCGCTATCCTTATTCACCATCTCAGGTTCAAACCATAAGCCAAATTTCATACCAAAACTACGAATTTTTTCCGAGAGGCTACTAATCCCTTCAGGTAATCTTTTAGGATTTACATACCAATCCCCTAATCCAGCACAATCATTTTCTCGGTTTCCAAACCAGCCATCATCTAATACAAATAATTCTATACCAACATCAAAAGCTTTTTTAGCAATACTAACTAACTTATCTTCATCAAAATCAAAATATGTTGCTTCCCAATTATTAATTAAAACTGGCCTATCTTTTTCTCGCCACTCACCACGAGCCAAACGTTTTCTAAATAGTTGGTGAAAAGTTTGACTCATACCGTTTAAACCTGTACTTGAATAAACTAGAATTGCTTCTGGTGTTGTAAACGTCTCACCAGAATTAAGTTGCCAATTAAATCCAAATGGATTGATACCAATTTGAAGTCTGGTAACATCCCATGTATCTACTTCTGCTTGAATTAAAAAATTTCCTGAATAAACTAAAGCTGCACCAATAGCTTCTCCTTGATTTTCATCAGTATTTTTCCTTTTTAAAGTAACAAATGGATTATGTTGATGACTTGAGATACCTCGCGTAGACTCAATTGATTGAATCCCTTGTTGTAAAGTACGCGATTTAATGGTTCTCTCACGTCCCCAAGCACCAGAGAGTTGTTGCCATTCATAATCAGCATCTGGTAAATCTAATGATAAACTGCTAATATTTTCAATTATTTGACTCTCTTTTCCTTTATTTATAATTCGTACACTACGAGTAATAACAGGATAATCTCTATATATTGTATATAATAACTCTACTTGAATGCTCGTAATAGCATCTAAAAGGTAAACTTTCAGTGTTTTACTTTCACTATCTCTATCAACGTAAGTCGCTGGTAAACCTTCTAATCTTGGCTTTCCATCTTCTATTTCATGGCCTATATAAACAAAATCTGTTAGACGAGATCCATTTTTCTGTAATATAGAAATAGCTGGATGTCTAAAATCAGTTGTACCATATTCAGGAAATTCTTGTCTTAAGTGTTCTAAAGAGTATAATAAATCATTTTCATTTCGATAAGTACTCATAGGTCTGTGATGCATCTCAATTAAATGACTATAGTCATTATCTGGTAAAGTTTCACCATAATATAAGTGTAGTAATTTACCATCTCCTGATACCCTAAAAATATAACTTATCTCCCCATTAAATAAATGAAATTGTTGGTTTTTGGACTGGTAAATAATATTCATTTCATAATCTGTATGCATAAGTACGCCTCCATTTCTTTATAAAAACATTATAAAAAACGCTTACAAAAAATGTAAGCGTTTTTTATAACTGTTTTTTATCAAAATTAAACATTCAATTAATTTTTATATACTTTAATTTCTTGTCAGTATTGTAAATCCATTTTACCTTGCATTGAAATTTTTCATTTGGCGTTTGATGTCGCGGTCTTGTTCACGACGTTTGATGGTCTCACGTTTGTCATAATCATGCTTCCCTTTTGCCACACCAAGCAAAACTTTAGCGAAGCCATTTTTCAAATAGACTTTAAGTGGTACAAGAGTCATCCCTGTTCCTTTTAGGTCATTTGATAATTTTTCGATTTCGCGTTTTTTTAGCAATAATTTACGGGTGCGCTCAGGGGCTTGATTCCAAATATTTCCTTGTTCAAAAGGTGAAATATGAACATTAATTAGCCAAGCTTCACCATTTTTGATTTGGGCATAGCCATCTTTGAGCTGAATACGTGCAGCGCGAACGCTCTTGATTTCTGTTCCTGTCAGAACAATCCCTGCTTCAATTGTATCAACGATGTTATAGTCATGACGCGCTTTTTTATTTTGTGCAACAACATTTCCATCACCTTTTGGCATATTAGATACCTCTCTTGAAAATTAGTGATTATCTTAATTAGCAGTTTTATTTTTTAGCTTTACGTGATTTTTTCTTAGCAACTTCTTTGTAGAAAGGTTTCTTGCCTGACTTTTTAGAAGTTGAAGTGGAAGATTTACGATTTCGTGGTTTGCTTGATTTTGAACCTTTGTGGTTATCTGTTTTTGGACGACGCTTTTCTTTACCAGAACGGTCTTTGCGTGATTTTTTAACTTTCTCTACCACATCATACTCACTTGGAATGTATTCAAAGTCAATATCGCCAGTTTCTTTATCAGCACGTGTTAATTTGATTTTAATCGGTTGACCAACACGAAAAACTTTTCCTGATTTTTCACCTTGAAGGGTCAATGTACGTTCGTTATAATTGTAAAATTCTGGCAGAGTTGTGATGTGAACAAGTCCTTCGATTGTATTTGGCAATTCGATGAACATCCCAAATTTCACGACACTAGCAACCACACCGTCAAATTCCTGACCAACGTATTCTTCCATGTATTCGGCTTTTTTCATGGCTTCAACGACACGTTCAGCATCAATAGCACGACGTTCAAGGGTTGAAGATGACGTTGCCAATTCTGGAATCACATTTCTAAAGTGTTCGATTTTCTCATCAGTGAGTTGTGTGTATTCGCGAATCATGCGGTGAACAAGCAAATCAGGATAACGACGAATTGGACTTGTGAAGTGAGTATAGTACTCCGCAGCCAAACCATAGTGTCCGTGATTATGTTCAGAATAACGTGCTTGTTGCATTGAACGAAGAAGCATCATGTTTAACACTTCTGCGCCTGGTTTACCTTCTACTTTTGCCATGAAATCTTGCAAAGCTTGTTGAGTGATTTTGTTAGCTGTACCATGGATTTGAACGCCAAAAATGCTAGCATAATCAAGGAATTTTTGTAATTTTTCAGCTTTTGGTTCTTCATGGATACGGTAAATAAATGGCAATTTACGTTTTGCAAAATGCTCTGCAACTGTTTCATTAGCTGCTAACATGAAAGATTCAATCATGCGTTCAGCAATACCACGTTGACGAAGCACAATATCAACTGGCATTCCTTTATCATTAACAATAATCTTGGCTTCGCTCGTATCAAAGTTAAGAGCACCGCGGCGCATGCGCATGGTTTCAAGAATATTGTGAAGAGCAGTCATATGATGAATAGAGTCAACGATTGGTTGATATTGCTCAATCAATTCTTCATCACCAGCAATAATGTCATTGACATTGCTGTAAGTCATACGGAAAGTTGTCTTAATGACTGATTGACAAATTTGGTGATTAACAACGTGACCATTGCAGTCAATTTCCATTAAACATGATTGTGTCAAACGGTCAACATTAGGATTTAACGAACAAATACCATTTGACAAACGTTCAGGCAGCATTGGAACTACACGGTCAGTCACATAAACTGATGTCCCACGAGCAACAGCTTCACGATTAAGCGCAGAGCCTTCTGTGACATAGTATGAAACGTCCGCAATATGAACACCGAGCTCAAAATTACCATTGCTGAGCAATTTAATATGAACAGCATCATCTAGGTCTTTGGCATCTGCACCATCAATGGTAAAGGTGATTTCATTACGTAAATCAACACGCCCAACCATGTCTTTCTCAGACGGCGCATCTGAAACTGCATTAGCTTCAGCCATAACATCTTCTGGAAATTCTGATTTGATGTCCATTGATTCAAGGACTTCAAGCACATCAATACCAACATCACCTTGGTGTCCAACGATGTCACGCACATGACCAACAAAATAATCATAGCCTCGTGTTGGGTATTTATCAATGTCAACCTTGATAATCTCAGTGCCGTCAAGCAGAACAGGCTCTTTCTTGATATAAATCTTTTGTTGAATTTTTTGATTTTTGGATTTAATGTAACCAGCGTATTTTGGTTTTTCGTCATCAAGAATAAATTTCCCAACAACCGTTTTTAAGCTACGCTCAACAATGCCGACAATGCGAACCTCAGCAGCTGTACCTTTCAAGTGATTAGCTGGCTTTTTAACAACCGCTTCAACCGTATCTCCGTCAACCGCATGACCAACGTCATTACGTCCGACAAACATGTCATCTTCATTTTCGTCAACCGCTAAAAAACCAAAACCAGCTTTGTTAGCACGAAAAACACCCGTAACGGTGATTTCTTTTTTCTTCTCTATTTTTTTACGAAGAGCAAGGTTCCCATAGTCATCAAAACGCAGTTTTCCTTGGCTTTCCAATTTTGAAATCTCTTTGATAAGCTTTGGAAATTTTTCAGCGCCAGCCATGTCTAGCCCAGCAGCCAATTCATTAATATTGACTTTTCCATGCTCCCCTAAATAAGCAATAATTTTTTCGTTCATAATTTGTGATTGTAAGTATTCCTAGTAAAAATCAGACATAAAATGCCTAGCTAGGCTTAACTCAATAATTTTCCTCTCGTATTCTACTTCATTCTAATAGGTCGTAAACAAGACTTTTACGACTTCATAATAAAAAATGAGCTGAGTGACCAGCCCATGAATTTTCGTACAAAATTCAAGATGCGCAGCCAACGTAAGCCACTATTTAGCCTCGTTAGTTGCTATCTATTTACTTGATAAAATCGCTAGCGCCAAAGCAATTGCTAGCCAAAAGAAAACTAGAACTGCTGTAAAACGTTGCATAAACGCTTCGAAGCCACGCGCTTTAGTACGTTCAAACAAAGCTTCTGAACCGCTGTTATCAAATACATTGCCACTTGGATTTTTTTGTGGTTGCAAGAAAATAGCAATTACAATAATAACAGATAATACCAGCAAAGTTGTCAGTAGTATATTGTACATCTTTTTCACTAAGAACGCGTCAGAAAGTTATTTTCAAATCAATTGAGTTGGTCATGATTTGGCACTTTCAGTCTGAGTTCTATTCCTTTCCTACACTATGGTCTTGATTATTCTAACATAAAAATCCCTAAGATTCAATATGTAAGGTCACTTTTCGCTCTTTCGGACAATATTTTAAACCTTGAATACGCTCTGGATGAGTTGTTTTATTTTTACTTGTCAAATAATTCTTACTGCCACAACTGCTACATTCTAAATTAATCTTTACTCTCACACAATTTCCTTAACTTTCAAGTATTTTCTAAAATTGATAAGGCTCCAAACAAAGTTTATAAAGACGATAAGACTAGTCACATAGAAAACCGAACGGTATCCCAAATCAGTTGCGATTGCTGACCCAATAAAAGGTCCAATAACTTGTCCTATATTCATAAACATTTGATTATAACTAAAAATACGTGAAATTCCCTCGCGTGGTGTGATTTTAGTCAACAATGAATTAATACTCGGCATCAATGCACCCGTACCAAAACCGTACAAAAAGCGGACAATGCCTAATTGTAATGAATTTTGAGCAAGGGCGCAAAGCACATACATACTAAAGCTATAAAACAGAGCAATCAAAAGTAATCTATGATTACCTATTCTATCACCAATTTTCCCAAGAGTCGAGCTTGAGAGCATGCTTGAAAATCCTAGTGCAGACACAATCAAACCCGAGACAAACATCAAGTTCTCCGTTTGACCCAGATGACGAATATACAAGGTCAAAATTGGAGCAATAGATTGTGCTGATACTTGGATAATCATACTAGTCACAAAAAGACCAATTAAAATTTGCTTATCCTTAATTGATGAAAATAGGTCACGTGTTGATAGAACTTCTGCCTTAGTAACTGGTTGGAAATCCTCTTTAACAAGAAAAATAGTCATCAGATTACAAATCAATAAAATAAAACCGACCAAAAGAAAAACTTGACGAATACCCAAGATTTCAGCAAGAACACCACCCAATAACGGTCCTACCAAACTACCACCGATAACACCAGTTGCTAGTGTTCCAAGTGCATAACCTGAACGATTTTTGGGAGCTTGACTGGCAATCAAGGCTGTTGAATTAGGGACATAACCAGAAAACAAACCGTTCAAGATACGCAAGACTAATAACCAAAAAACGTTAGGAACAAAAGCTACCCCCCCCATGGTAAAAGTCATCACCAAACTTGCTCTTACCATCATTGGTTTACGACCATAACGGTCTGCCAAACGTCCCCATACGGGAGCAATAAGAGCCGAAGTCAAAGCTGATAGTGACACCGCTAAACCAGCATACCATTCTACCTTATTTTGAGGTGCTCCAAGTTGTTCAACATATAAAGCCATAAAAGGCATAACAAGCGAAAAGCTTGCCCCGGTAAAAAAGTTACCAAGCCAAGCTACCCGCAAATTCTGTTTCCAATTAATTTCGCTGTTAATCATTGTTCACCCTCTTTTCTAAAAAACGTCAATTGATATTATAGCACAATATTAGTCAAATGAGAAAGACAGTTGCCTATACAAGTATTATGTTTTAATCACTAAAAATACAGCTAAAAATCAGTCCGATAATGTTTTTAACAATTGATCAACCTGCCCTTTTAGCGTTTGTAGATTACCACGATTATCTAGTAATTTATCAGCGTAAGCTTTTTTAGCTTCTGTTGACATTTGACTTGCAATACGTTGTTGTGCTTCAGAACGTGTGTAATGATTTCGCATCACTAAACGATCTAACTGCGTCTTTTCATCAACATAAACTAACCAGACCTCATCAAACCAATCCATATAATCAAGCTCAATCAACAGCGGAATATCCATGAAAAAGACTTCCTCTGTCTGGGCTAATTGATTGCGACGATTAGCTAATTCTTGGCGAATAATCTCATTTTGCAACCTTGACGATTTTGCCATCATCTCTTTATTTCCAAAAATAGCGTGTCCTAATTTTTGACGGTCAAGCTCTCCATTTTCTTGCAGAATGTCATGTCCAAGCCATTCAACTAAAGTTTGATACAACTTGCCACCTTTTTTTTGCAATTCATGCACAACTTGATCTGCATCAATAACCTGATAGCCCTGCTTTCGAATTTCAGCCACAACTGTTGATTTTCCTGAAGCAATTCCCCCAGTGATTCCAATAATTTTTGTCATCGTTTTTGACATGCAGGACAAAGATGTGTCCCACGACCTCCTACTTTGATTTTTTCAATCGGCGTTGCACAACGTGGACAAGGTTCGCCCGTCTTACCGTAAACTTGCAAAAACTGCTGCATATTGCCATCCTCACCAAAGGCATTATGATACGTTCTGATTGTCGTTCCACCTTTTACAATCCCTAGCTGCAAAATCTGAATAATCTCGTCATGCAACAAAGCTATTTCCGAATCTGTTAAACTCGAACTAACACGTTCTGGGTGAATTTTCGCTGCCCAAAGCGCCTCATCAACGTAAATATTTCCAAGCCCCACAACTAAAGTTTGGTCTAGAAGATAAGGCTTGATAATCTTCTTGGAAGCCTTCAATTTTCTAGTGAACTCTGATAAGTCAAATGTTTCCTTTGTCGGTTCAGGACCGAGCTTTTTCTTTTGAAAATAAGCTTCTATCTGATTTAGATACAACAATTCCATTGTCCCAAACTTACGAACATCTTGATAAACCAACGTTGACCCATCATCAAGTTGAAAAAGAACATGAAAATGTTTGTTATCAGGCACCTGTTCTGGAAAAAGCAAATACTTACCTTCCATTCGCAAATGAGAAATAATCACCTGCTTATTCAACATTAATAGTAAATATTTTCCACGCCTTCCAATATTCTGAAACGTTTGCCCCAAAATCCCAGTCTCAAACGCCACCAAATCTGTCTTGACAATCTTAGGCACACGAACATCAACAGCTACAATTTTTCGACCAACAATCAGACTCTCCAAACCACGTCTAACCGTCTCAACCTCAGGTAATTCAGGCATAACAATACGATACCAAGCCGTTAAGCGACTCAAAGAAAAATAGGAATCTTGACGAAGGTGATAAGACACCTAGGAAAGATTATCTTTTTTCAAAGAGTCGTAGGCGGGTTCTAGTCAACCAACCGCTTGGCACTCCTTTCTAAACAAAATTTAACAAATAAGGATGAGGCGGAAAATCCTAATTTTCCAGTCGCATCATCTTTTTCACTAGCTTTTCCGCTCGGGTTCAATTGAGAACCTCTATCCTTTCTAAAATTTATTTAATTCTTGAGTTAACATTTCTACGCTTATTATAAAACAGAGTGCTGCTTTTAAACAAGCACTCTGTTTTAGTGTTATTTTTGACAAAACTACCTAAGCTACGCTTAATATTCTTTCTCGTTGTAACCAAAGTCAGCAAGGTCAAGTTTTTTATCACGCCAATTTTTCTTAACTTTAACCCATGTTTCAAGGTAAACCTTGTCACCAAGCATGATTTCAATGTCACGACGTGCCATTTTACCGATCTTCTTGAGCATTGCCCCTTGCTTACCGATAATAATCCCTTTTTGGCTATCACGTTCAACCATAATTGTCGCACGGATATGCACTTTATCCGTTTCAGGGTCACGTTTCATAGACTCAACGATAACTGCAACAGAATGTGGCACTTCTTGTTCAGTCAATTTCAAGATTTTTTCACGAATCATTTCTGACACCAAGAAACGTTCTGGGTGGTCAGTAATTTGGTCCTCAGGGAAATATTGAAACCCTTCCTCCAAATTATCTTTCAAAATGTTCATCAATGTTTCAACATTGTTCCCTTGAAGAGCTGAAATTGGCACAATTTCTTTGAAATCCATTTGACTACGGAAATCATCAATTTGTTCCAAAAGTTGGTCTGGGTGCACTTTGTCAATCTTATTAATGACTAAGATAACAGGAATTTTAGCAGCCTTCAAACGCTCGATAATCATATCATCCCCCTTACCACGCTTTTCATCAGCAGGCACCATAAAAAGGACTGTTTCAACTTCTCGAAGAGTGCTGTAAGCAGATTCTACCATGAAATCACCAAGTGCATTTTTAGGTTTATGAATCCCAGGTGTGTCAATAAAGACAATCTGTTCCGTATCCGTCGTGTAAATTCCCATAATTTTATTACGAGTAGTTTGAGCTTTATCACTCATGATAGCAATTTTTTGCCCCATAACATGATTTAAAAATGTTGATTTTCCAACATTTGGGCGACCTAAAATCGCTACAAAACCTGATTTAAACATAATATATAAAGGACGTTAAACGCCCTGCTCCTTTCAATTCTCTCTAACTAAGTTTTGGCTATTCAGCAAAAATCAAGGCAATAATTTTCGGTACAAAAATAATCAATCCTGTTAAAACAGCATAGCCTGAAATTATTAAAACCGCACCCGCTGCCATATCCTTAGCATTTTTAGCTAACATTGAAAAATGGTAATTGCTAGCAAGATCGACCACATTTTCAATCGCCGAATTAATGATTTCAAACGTGATGACTAAAAAAATTGCCAGTAGCAAAAAGAGCCACTCAGTCACCGAAATTCGAAAAACAGTGCCAGCTATGATCGCCAAAATAGCTGAAATCATATGCTTGCGCATGTTTCTTTCTTCTTTGAAAGCTGTGATAATACCTGTAATGGCAAATTCCATACTCGCTACTAACGTACGATTTTTCCACTTTTTAGGTGAATTATTGTCTCTTGAGTCCATAGGCAGTTAAAATCTCTTCCTGTAAAGTAAACATTTCTTTTTCTTCTTCAGGGGTGTAATGATCATAACCATTGATATGTAAAAAACCATGTACTGCAAGGAAGCCCATTTCACGTTCAAATGAATGTCCATATTCTTCTGCTTGTTCACGCGCTTTATCAACCGAAATGAATAATTCACCGATGTATGCGTCAAATTCATCTAGCATTTCAGCCAGTTCAGGATTTTCTTCTAAGTCTTCTTCTGAAAATGACAGACTTGATTCTGGTTTGTATTCTAAGCTGATAACATCTGTTGGACGGTCTGTGTCACGGTATTCCAAGTTCAACTCATGACTACGTTCATTTGTCACAAAAGTCACGGCCATTTCTTTATTGTCTTTACCTGTCTTTTCAGCTGCAAATTGTAATAAATCAAGGGTTTGTTTTTTAATTGCTTCTGAAACTTGACCAGTTTCATCTATCATTTCAACGTACATATAAATCTTCTTTCAAACTAATTATATCAAGGCTATTATACCATAATAAAATAAAGCCCGCTACTGTACGCTTTACAACACTCATCCCCACTATCTCAAGAATTTAGCAGGTCAACTTTCATCGTTTTTCACTTTTTAACTGATAGCAAGATTGATCTTCTTGTGAAAAAGAAGTAGCTCAGGGTAAAGCTACTTCTTCAAGGAGAAGTGTTAAGGATTAGTTCTAATCATAAGTCTATCATCATTTCAAACCTCTTTGTTATAAACGTTAAACTGGCGTCCTGAAACTTGGTCTGTGTAAGTACCATCTGCCAAGTTTGTTTCAGAATCCAAATACTTGTCGCCGCTGACAAGGGTGACAAGAACAGCTCCCTTGCTTCCACGTTCAATCATAGCAACTTGTTCGTCTCCGTTAGGGTTATGGATGTATTCTAATTCACCAACCATAGCGTTGTGGAATTTATTGACAACTGCTACTGTTGCAGCTTTGTAAAGGTCATTACCTGCATCACCAATTTATGATTGACCTGTAACTGTCCCACTTTCTTTCTAATCATTATTTGCTTCTTTATCACTAGCTGGTTGACCAATTGTTTCATAGCTTGCAAAACCTGACTCAGCCACAGATTCTTCTGACACTTTTAGAGAATAGCTGCGCTGTTTTGGTGCAGCTTTTTCATAAGCATTGATGATTTCAGCAACAACTGGATGACGAACAACGTCATTAGCTGAAAAATGGACAAAATCAATCTGTTTAATGTGTTGTAATTTTTCAGTCGCATCAATCAGACCAGACTTAACTTTTTTAGGCAAGTCAATCTGGCTAGTGTCACCGTTAACAATCATTTTCGAATTGAAACCAAGGCGTGTCAAGAACATCTTCATTTGCATAATTGTCGTATTTTGTGCTTCATCAAGAATCACAAAAGCATCATCAAGTGTTCGTCCACGCATATAAGCCAGCGGAGCAATTTCAATAATATCACGTTCCATTAAACGTGTTGTTTGCTCTTTTCCTAAAATTTGGTAAAGGGCATCATAAACTGGACGAAGATAAGGGTCAACTTTTTCTTTCAAATCCCCTGGTAAAAAGCCAAGACTTTCACCAGCTTCAACAGCTGGACGCGTTAAAATAATACGTTTGACTTGTCCACGTTTGAGAGCTGTCACCGCTAAAGTTACTGCCAAGAAAGTTTTCCCAGTTCCTGCTGGTCCAATCCCAAAAACCACATCATGTGATTTGACGCTATCCACGTAAACTTTTTGTCCCAAAGTTTTAACACGGATAGGCTTTCCAGAATTATCTTTAATGATCTCTTCTTCGTAAAGTGCAACAAATTTATCAATTGAACCATTCTGTGCCATGGAAAGAGCTGTCACAACGTCTGATGTATTAACCAGCATCCCACGCGAAACCAAAACCAAAAGCGCTTGGATAGTCACACGCGCAAGCTCGACACTTTTCTCATCGTCTCCCAAAATCTGCACACGCTCAGTTCGTGCATGGATAATAACGCCAAGATTATCTTCAATCAGCTTCAAATGACGTTCATTTGACCCAAACAACGCCAATACATCATCAGGATGATTTAATGTTATCTCAACAGAATACTCTTGCAAATAGAGTCCCTCTTTCTTTTGTATTTGATAAGCCTATTATAGCTTATTTAACATAAAAAATCACGACTTGCGTGATTTCTTAACTATCTTTATTTCAAATCATTGCGCTTCAAAATGAAAAGCGGAGCTAAAAGCATTAATACAATACCTAAAAGTAGAAATGTTAGTGAAAAACCCAACCAGTCAATCAAAAAGCCAGTCATCGGAAAAATGACTATCATAAACAGACTGAAAAACATGGCAGTAACACTAAGCATTGTGGCTCTCACATCGCTTGGAATCATCACTTGAAGATCATTATTAAAGATTGGTAAAAAGAAAGCATAAAGCCCATCTGCCATCAAATAAATAATCATATAAATCAGAGGTAATTTCGTGATTGCTAAAACGTAAAGCATTCCCGTCACCCCAACTAAGATAGGAAGAAGAGCGACTGCTTTAAACCGTTTACCAATCTTACTTGCCAACCAAACAGCCCCAATATTGATAACACTAGAGATAAGCATCAGCAAACTAATCTGCCATGACGGGAAAATATCTAATTCATTTTGATAGTAAAAATAAAACATACACATCATGACACAAAAAACTTGACTAGTGATGAGCCAATAAAATAAGTGTCGATTCACTTTAAATTCCTGAACAACCGTTTTTAAAATACACGATAAACTTGCAGGCTCTTCTCGTTCTTTCTTAAACGCTGGCTCTTTCATCATAGTAATCAAAATAATGACTATCAAAGAGAAGAAAATTTGGATAACATACGTCATATCCAATAAACCATGAACAAAAAAACCTGCAACAACAGCGCCTAACGTTCTTGTTGCTTCAGCAACAGCAGACACAAAACTTGAAAATTTGAGAAACTTGTCCTCTAACCCTGCTTCTTTAGCCGATTCAAATAACATGGCAGTGCTTGTGCCAGAATCAAAATTGTATGCCCATGCGTTCAGTACCATTCCAAATGCATAAATCCAAAAATGACCTTGCCCAAATAGCATAAATAGACACGACAATATTGACATCAAACGTCCCAAATAAAGATTTGTACGGTAAGTAAAACGGTCAGCTAGGACACCTGAAGGCACTTCAGACAAGAGACTGGTCAGATGAAAAAGACTTTCTAAAATCCCAATTTGACCAAAACTCATGCCATGTTGACTAAGAAAGAGAAGCCAGAAGCTTGTGATTCCGAAAAAACCGAAAAATTCACTTGCTCCAACTAAAGCAATATTATGACGATACGATTTTTTAAACATAGTAAATTTCCTTAAAATATGTCAGACTCTCCATAGAGTCATAGATTATTAACAAAATAAGATTTTAAAATTTGATTTCTTTTAGACAGACCTATAAGTCAGTTAAAAGCCTATCAAATGCCAGTTATTGAGTTAAATCATTTGATCTACGTGCATATAGCCCACTCTCCCTTGAAATTTCTATGTTTTTGTATCGTAATTGCCATCCATTATAGCACAAAAAGTTTGAAAATAAAGCCGATTCACGCAAATTCACAGAGAATAAATTTCTTATGATATTGTACCAGCTTTGTTACACAAAAAAAGAGGTGATTCACCTCTTAATGCGCTAAGTATTCTTCCCAAATTTTGTCGAATTCGCTAAGATTAAAGGCAAAATCTGCTTCATCTTCCAAATAACGACTAATGGTTTCAAAATTGTCAGTATGTTTCGGAAAAGTTGTATCATCAAAAACTAAATCCGCTAAAATGGCTACTGGCTCATGACTTTTAGGATTACGTTGCGTCATTAACCAAGTATAAAATGATTTTCTCATTGCCAATTCTCCTTTAAAAATTGATGTCTAATGGTACTACTTTCGGCATAGTGCTCAGGATTTTTCTTGTAAAAACCTTGATGGTAATCTTCTGCCAAATAAAATGGTTGAACTGGCTCAATTGCTGTTACGATTGGCTCTTTAAAACGACCTGAAGCTTGCAAAGCTACCTTTGACTGCTCTGCTATTTGACGCTGACGCTCATCGCTATAAAAAATAACAGGGCGGTAATTATCACCACGGTCTTCAAACTGACCGAAAGCATCCGTTGGGTCCGTCTGTGCCCAATAAATCTCAACTAAATCCGCATAAGAAATCTTTTCCTCATCAAAAATGATTTCTACCGCTTCTGTATGACCAGTCTCATGCGCCTTAACCTGCTCATAAGTGGGATTTGCAACATGTCCCCCAGTATAACCCGAACGAACAGATAGAATCCCCTCTTGCTCTTCAAAAGGTTGTACCATGCACCAAAAACAACCACCCGCAAAAATCGCACGTTCCATTCTATGACCTCCAAATTATGGTGAATATATTATAGCAAAAAAATGTCCAGTGGACATTTTTTTCACGAGCCTGAAAATTGAAAAGCGAGTCGGTCCACTGAACATTTTTTCTCGAGTCCGAAAACTAAATAGCAAGTTTATTTAATTCCAAACCTTAAGCTTTTTTGGGCAAGCTTTTTTTATTGCTCAAAAATACTATTCATCACTTTCTAAAACATCAGGATTCTTTTTCAAAGCTATTTTTCTTCGTCAATTAATTCTGTTCCGAATTGGTCTTGTTTGACTTTTCGTGCTTTCATCAAGCCGCCAAGCGCTTTTTTAAACTGACCTTTTGAGATGCCAAACGTTGCTTTAATATCAGCTGGCGATGATTTGTCATTCAAGGTCATAAAACCACCATTTGATTGTAAATACGTCAAAATCATTTGAGAATCATTTTCCAACATTTCAAACGAACGTGGTTTCAATGACAAATTAAGCGTACGGTCAACTTCGCGAAAACCAATGACACGTGCTGTTACTTCTTCACCAAGACGTGGTTCAGCATAACGTTCACTTGGATGAATAAAGCCAAGCATGTTATTATCTGGGAGATAAACAAATGTTCCAGATAGTTTCAAACGATAGACAATGGCGCGCAATTTTTCATTTTGCATATTATTGTAAGCAGGTCCAGCCATTTTTTGGAAAACTTCTGGCTGCGCTGGAATTGCCCAGATACGGTCTTTTTTATCCACATCCAGATGAACATAGAGTTTATCACCTTTTTTAGGCCACAATTCCTTCATATCTGGCAACACATCAAGTGAAACAACAAACTGCTTATCCGCAAGTCCAGTGTCCAAAAAGACACCCAAATCACGACGTACTTCTGTCACGACACCCCAACCATAAGTCGTACGTGTTGTGGCAACGTCAGCTGTTGTCAAACGAGCTTTTTGGTGCACATCAGTATAAGCAAACCCTTTGACCATATCGCCAATCTTATGCTCACCTTCTGCCTTATCTAGCATAAAAGTCACGCCATCTTTTTGCACAAAATACGCTTTCGCATTCTCATCAATCACAAGACCTGTGATAATAGTGGCAAGTAAATTATTCATGTATTCTTTCCTTTATAAAAGGAGGTGGAAAGTCCACCCCCATACCTTCTTTTTTGATTAGACTTCAAGCAATTCTTTTTCTTTGTTAGCTGTCATAGCATCGATGTGTTTAACAGCTTCGTCAGTTGCTTTTTGAATATCTTTTTCAAGAACTTTCAATTCGTCTTCAGTGATTTCTTTAGCTTTTTCTTGTTTTTTAGCTTCGTCCATAGCATCACGACGGATATTACGGATAGCAACTTTAGCATTTTCACCAACTTTTTTCACTTCTTTAGCAAGTTCTTTACGAGTTTCTTCAGTAAGCGCAGGAATAACCAAACGAATCACTGAACCATCATTCGCGGGGTTAATACCGAGGTCTGAAGCATTGATAGCATGTTCAATATCTTTCAAAGATGATTTATCAAATGGTGAAATCAAAAGAACACGTGCTTCTGGAACGGTGATAGAAGCCAATTGATTAAGTGGTGTCATGGCACCGTAGTATTCTACTTGGATACGGTCCAAAAGAGATGCGTTAGCACGACCAGCACGGATAGCTGCAAATTCGCGTGCCAATGAACTGTGTGATTGTTCAAAGCGTTCTTTAGCTTTTTCGATAATAGCATTAGCCATAGATTTTATTAATCCTCATTTCTTATTTTTTGTGGTGTTCAGCTTTATTTGAAACAGTTGTACCAATGGATTCCCCAAAGACAACACGTTTAATATTACCAGCTTCATTCATGTTAAAGACAACAAGGTCAATATCATTGTCCATTGAAAGAGTAGAAGCTGTTGCATCCATAATTTTAAGTCCACGTTGAATGACTTCGCCATGTGTCAATTCATCGAATTTCACGGCATTAGCATCTTTCTTAGGATCGGCATTATAGACACCATCAACACCATTTTTCGCCATTAAAATAGCTTCTGCTTCAATTTCAGCAGCACGAAGGGCAGCTGTTGTATCTGTTGAAAAGTATGGTGAACCAATACCAGCACCAAAAATAACAATGCGACCTTTTTCAAGATGACGAAGTGCACGACCACGAATATAAGGTTCTGCTACATTTTGCATTGGAATAGCTGTTTGAACACGAGTATCAACTCCATATTGTTGCAAACTATCAGCCATTACAAGGGCATTCATCACTGTACCTAACATACCAGTGTAATCGGCTTGTACGCGATCCATACCAGCTGCAGCAGCTGGTTCTCCACGCCAAAGATTTCCCCCACCAATAACCAAAGCAATTTCAACACCTGAACTATGTACTTCAGCAATTTCTTTTGCGATAGTTTGAACGGTTGTAAGATCGATTCCCACACCTTTTTCACCAGCTAACGCTTCACCAGATAATTTAATTAAAATACGTTTATACTTAGGTTCCACTACAAGTTACTCCTTCTTTTATCTTTACTATTTTATCATAATTTACCTGTTTTACCTAGCAAAATTCTCTGAATTTTGAAAGATTCAAGGTTTCAAAATCACGATGTCACAATGACAAAACACTCCCTTTTTGTTTTCTATATTAATCACACAGTCCATAAAAAAATCCGTTTCAACGAAACGGATTTTCTGTTGTATCATCACATTAGAATGAACTTGGATCTACTTTGATACCTACACCTTGTGTAGTTGTGATAGACAAGTTAGTCATGTATGTACCTTTAGCAGTAGCTGGTTTAGCTTTAACGACAACTTCGTGGATAGCTTTGAAGTTTTCAACCAATTTATCTGCATCAAATGATACTTTACCGATGATAGCTTGTACGTTACCTGCTTTATCAGCACGGTAAGTGATTTTACCACCTTTAGATTCTTCAACTGCTTTAGCAACATCCATAGTTACTGTACCAGTTTTAGGGTTTGGCATAAGGTTACGAGGTCCAAGAACACGTCCAAGGCGTCCAACGATAGCCATCATGTCTGGTGTAGCGATAACTACGTCAAAGTCAAGCCAACCGTCGTTGATTTTAGCAACAAGGTCATCTTCACCAACGAAGTCTGCACCAGCAGCTTTAGCTTCTTCAGCTTTAGCACCACGTGCAAATACAAGAACACGTTGTGTTTTACCAGTACCGTTTGGCAATACCATTGCACCACGGATTTGTTGGTCTGCTTTACGAACGTCAATGTTAAGTTTGTATGCAACTTCCACAGATGCATCAAATTTTGCGAAGTTAGTTTCTTTTGCAAGAGCCACAGCTTCTTCTACGCTGTAAGCTTTTGTGCTGTCGATTTTTTCAAGTGCAGCACGCATTTGTTTGCTTTTTTTAGCCATTTAAAATTCTCCTTGTAATGTGGTCATATCGATTTGATTTAAAATCTCCCACGTCACTCATCAAATTACGATGAAGTCTTGCGGGTCTAACGTGAATTAATCTCAACGGTACAGTGTGGTTACCTCAATTAATCACAGATTGGGTTGCTATTGATTAGTCAACAACAGTGAATCCCATAGAACGAGCAGTACCTTCAATCATACGCATTGCAGATTCAATATTTGCAGCGTTTAAGTCTGGCATTTTAGTTTCAGCAATTTCTTGTACTTGTGCACGAGTAACTGTTGCAACTTTAGTTGTGTTAGGTGTTCCTGAACCTTTTTCAACACCTGCAGCTTTTTTCAAAAGAACAGCAGCTGGTGGAGTTTTAGTTACGAAATCAAATGATTTATCTTCATATACTGAGATAACAACTGGGATAATCATGCCAGCTTGATCAGCTGTACGAGCGTTAAATTCTTTAGTGAATCCCATGATGTTAATACCTGCTTGACCAAGAGCTGGACCAACTGGTGGAGCTGGTGTAGCTTTACCAGCAGGAATTTGAAGTTTAACAACTTTTTCGACTTTTTTAGCCATTTATAAAATCCTCCTGTTGTGGTTTTGGCGGTAATTAAGATTTTTACCTCCCACAGATATGCTCAATAGCATACCTTACCATTATACATTAATTTTTGGAAAAAGCAAGGAGTTTATTGCATTTATTTTCTTAAAAATCCTTGATTTGACAACTTTTATTAACTGTTATCAAATTTAAGCACTTTCCAGCTATTTTTTCGTCAGACACTATTGATTTTCCTAATAACCTATTTCCATTCCACGTTAAATTATTGATGTCCATTTTTACTAACAAAGAAAGTCAAACTAAATTTTAGGAAAAGCCCTCTAATCATTTACATCTTTTAGGTTTCAGTATAAAATATAAAGTATGATGATGTACAAATTATTTTCTTTCTCGTTTGTGTTTTTGACACCAATTTTTGCTTATATTTTAGTGACATTTTTCAAATTAAAACGTTTTGGCATTCTATTTACCGACATTGCTTTTCCGATTTTTGCTTTTGAAATCGGATTGGTGGGAAATAAATTTTTAGGGAGTAGTATTTTCTTTTATTATTTGATTTGTCTGTCACTACTCGCTATTATTTTAACGGTAACTTTTCTTAGAAGAGATCATTCTTTTTCTTACCGCCGTTTTGGGAAATTTTTCTGGCGCTCTGGTTTTATTTTGACTTTTCTCTTTTACATTATGGTACTGATTTTAATTTTTACGATTACATAAAAAACGCTAGCCAATTGAGCTAACGTTTTTTTATTATGCTTCTGGATTTGGGTTAGTCATCAGAACTTTACGTGGTTTTGTTCCTTCGGCTGGTCCGATGACACCTGCTGCTTCTAATTCATCCATTAAACGGGTGGCACGGTTAAATCCAACAGACAAACGACGTTGGAGCATTGAAGCACTTGCTTTTTGTGTTTCAAGTACCAAAGCTTTGGCATCTTCAAAGAGTGGGTCACCTTCTTGGGCGCCACCACCAGATTTCAAATCTGATTCAGAAACCTCACCTGGGTCAAAGCTATCATCATAATCTGCGTCAGCTTGGTCTTTAACGAAGCCAACAATGCGTTCCACATCATCATCAGAAATGAAAGAGCCTTGCAAGCGGACTGGATGATTTTCATCAATTGGTTTGAAAAGCATGTCACCACGACCGAGAAGTTTTTCAGCACCATTCTCATCCAAGATGGTACGGCTATCTGTCCCTGATGATACAGCAAAGGCAACACGTGATGGCACATTAGCCTTAATCAAACCACTAATGACGTCAACAGACGGACGTTGTGTGGCAAGAATCATGTGAATACCCGCAGCACGCGCTTTTTGCCCTAGACGAATAATCGCATCTTCCACTTCTTTGCTGGCAACCATCATCAAGTCAGCCAACTCATCAACAATAACTACAATCAATGGTAAAGGAATTTGTTTTTGTTCAGATTGCGCATTAAATTCTTCAACTTTAGCATTGTAGCCTGCGATATTTCGCACCCCAAAATGACTAAAGAGTTCATAACGATTTTCCATTTCATCAACCACTTTTTGAAGTGCTCTTGCTGCCTTACGTGGATTGGTTACTACAGGAATTAGCAAATGCGGAATATCATTATAAACTGACAATTCAACCATTTTAGGGTCAATCATCATGAATTTGACTTGGTCTGGGCGAGCTTTCATCAAGATACTTGCAATAATCCCATTAACGGCAACTGATTTACCAGAACCTGTTGAACCAGCGACAAGCAAGTGTGGCATACGAGCAAGGTCAAATGTACGTGCTGTTCCGTTAACAGCCTTACCAAGTGGTACTTCCAATAATTTATTAGGGTCTGTATTTGCTTGTTCCCAAAGTTCACGGAAGGTTACCGTTGCAATTTCTGAGTTAGGAACTTCGATACCGACCAACGATTTTCCTGGAATTGGTGCCTCGATACGAACATCTTTAGCGGCAAGTGCAAGTGCCAAATCATCGGCCAAATTTGAAATGCGGTTAACACGCACCCCAACTGCTGGTTTGACTTCGTATTTCGTAACAGACGGTCCAATCTCCGCACGTTCAACTTTGACATCAATCCCAAAGCTATTAAACGTATCTTCTAAGACTTTGATATTTCTGCGAACGAGATTTTTTTCCTTAGACTGATTTTTAGGTTTATCTGGTGCAAATAAGTCAATCGTTGGTAGTTTATAAAGAAGATTTGCTTTCGCCGTGAAATCAACTTCTAACGGTTCGCCGTCATCTTCTTCATCAAGTATAGCTTGCGTAGCTTCTTGCGACGGTGACGAATCCATTGTCGGATAATCTTCAAGTGGCGGTTCTTCTAAGCCATCCAAAGTGTGGTCATATGCCAAAATTTCAGGTTCAGTAGGTGAGTCATTTTCTGGAAGATTATCAAATAGCGAAGTCTCATTGTCAGTAGGATTCTCTAAAATTTCTCCTGTTTCTTGGTCAACAGTCATTTGAGCCAAGCGTTCTTCTTCCTCTTTCTGAGCTTTTTCCTGACGTTTTTGTTCAGCAAGTGCTTTTTTCTCTTCTCGTTTTACAAAGCGTTTTTGCTTTCTGATTTCGTTTTTAGCAGCCCATTCTTGGGATTTTTCTTTAAAAAATTCTACAATATCGTAAACTTCCCACGGACTCATCAAAAAGAGCCCCAAGATGATAAACAACGCCCCGATCAGAAATGTGCCAACATTTGAAAAAAGAAAGGCTACGGGTTTATAAAGAACAGCACCAAGCATTCCTCCACCGACAAACTTACTTACTTTAAAATTGATAATGTCACCATAAAGCAAGCGAGCTGTTGTTGAAAAGACTTCCTTGTCACGATAAGCTGTCAATGAAAATAGGTAAGCATGCCATTCAAGCAACAACCCAATCATTGTCACCACAAAACCACCGACAAGCCCTGTCTGTTTATGAAACCATTTAAATCCAATTAAATAGATAAGTACCGCAAACATTAGGAAGTAAGCCAAACTTCCCACCACGAATCTGACGATATTGTAAACTGTTATGCCAAAAATTCCTAGACGAGCAATCGCAAAGAAAAAAATAACAGCTGTCACAATTGCCAAAATAAAACGTTGCAGTGCTTTCTGTCTTTTTATTTCTGCTTTTGTTGGTTGCCGTGATTTACGACCTTTTTTTCTACTTTTTGATTTTGCCATAACCTTATTATATCACCTAACCTTGTTTTTCAAAAATACTTATTGTCAAATACTATTATTTACTACTATTTTACAGTTTTCAGTTTTTTCATCCAACAACTACCTACCACTTATTTCTACTTATTTATTCAATTTTTAGTTAGTTTTTGGTTAATTATAATGCAACAGATTCTAACTTCTCAAAACTATTTTGTTTCATTTTTTCTGTCACGTGAGTATAAATTTGAATCGTCGTTTTTTCATCACTATGTCCAACTCGTTCCATAATTTCACGAACATGAAAACCTAATTCCGCCAACAAGCTAACATGAGAATGCCTAAAAACATGACTAGTTAACTTAAAATTATCTGGCTTGCCAATTTTCTGATTATCAAAATAACGTTGAATATATAAATTAAATGCATCCAAACCAAAGAAATCTCCACGACCATTTGTAAAAACTAAATCTTTATCACTTACAACAGATGTCAAACATTTTAATTCGTCCAATAACTCTACTACTCTACTATTAAAGTAAACTTTTCGATAAGAATGAATTGTTTTTGGTGTTGTAATTCGATAATCTGATTTTTTATTTGCCCTTTGAACAGTATGTCTTACCGTCAGTATCTTAGTCTCAAAATCAATATCAGACCACATTAACGCCTGCGCTTCACCAATACGTAAACCTGTCAAATACAAGAATTCAACTAATATATTAAATATTGGATTTTTTCCTTCTGTATCAAGAATATTCAGATAAAGTCGTATTTGCTGTCTTGATAAATAATGCTCTCTCTTTAATTCTATCTCTTCTTGTGTTACTTTATATTTTGGTAAGACAACTCTATCCATTGGATTATCTACAAGATAACCAACCGTTTTTGCATAATCAAAAAGAGACGATAAATAAACCTTAACTAAATTCCGATAGCCATATGACCAATCTTTAGCTAATAAATATGTTTGTAAAGCAGCCGATTTAATCCTAGTTAATTTTTCATTACCAAAAATTTTTATAAAACCATTCATTATACCCATTTGTGTTTGTAATGTACTAGGTTTTACTTCCATTTTACGTATAACTAACCATTCTTCATACAGCTCTTTTACAGTTTCAGCTTGTAATAAACGAACACTATTCTTCTTACTAATTTTATCTTCTAAAATTCGTTTCGCTTCTGCCTGCACAGCACGTGTCTTGGATTTTAATGTGACAGAAACTTGTAACCAACACTCCTTTCTTATATTCCAATATTTCTGATAATAACGGTATTTACCATTCTCCAATTCTTTATAAAACATATGACCTCCTATCTAACAATAGCAAGCATATCTTTAATCAATGCTTACATTATATCATTTAAATCTCCGTTCTTCACACCAACGCAAATAAAGGTAAAAACCTCTAACATTAATCATTGTCATACGAGTTGATGGACGTAATATCACATGCTTAAATTGCTCATTATCAGCAATATTCAAAATATATTTGTTCAATGTTCCTACTTTGAAATAAGGAAAGTATTTTTCAATCAATTCCTGCTTGTTTACCATCACATCAGGAAAATTATTAATATTTTCTTCCATATATTTTCACCTCATTTACACAAAAAAGCCATGATAACTTATCATGACAATATATTTTACTTTTTAAAATCTTCCATACGATTTTCATGTTCCAATAAAAGTTTAGTTCTATCATTTACTCTATCACTACTTTCAAAAATAGAAAGATATTTTATGATAAAATTAGATTCATAATCTATAACACGTTTATCTCGATCTGCTATTACATCATAAGTTACAATTTCATGAATCTTATCAGCCGAACGATAAATAACACGTAAGTCTGACTTCAATTCAGAAAACTTATAAACTTTTACAATAAGGAACACTAAAATGACTAAATTTACACCTAATATCAACGTTAAATACACCATAAGAGACCAACTTTCAAAATTTAAAAATAACAAGAAATTTAACACATATTTACATGCAGTTAATGATATTATCAACGACAAAGAAACTACAAAACAAGAAAAAATTAATGGTTTAAACCATATCATAAAGCATTTAAGTCTTTCAATCGAAAACCAATTAATAGAGGATTTATTATCAAATTTTCAAGAATTCCCTGAACCAACTAATGATTTATTAAACTTTCCAACAACACTTCGCCCAAAAGAAATTTCATTCAAAAAGCAAATAAAAATTTCAATCCATTCTACACCAATAATTACTTTCCCTTGGAGAAGGGAGCGATTATTAAAAAATTTACAATTAATAGGTGAACTAGCTAATAACCCCTTTAAGCCCAATGAAAATCATTGCTACAACATATATGTTTTTCCATTAAACTTAGTATTAATAGAAAACGGTCACCACTCAACAGCTACTGCACTATTAGAAAACAACACAGAAATAACAATTGACCACTACATAGACTTATCTATATTGTATGATTCGATTTACTTTAACGGAACATATTTTAAAAATACACATTACCATGCTAAAATTAGTCCTAAATATAAAGAATTTGGCATTATTTTTGAAATAGGACGTTTACTAAATGAAAATAATTTAAATATTATTCCTCAAGACATCAAATAATAAAAGCCATGACTAAAAATCATGGCTCAATTTATTACTTTTTAAATTTTGCTTTAACATTATCAATCAAGGCTTTTAATTTGTCTTTAAAGCCTAGACTAAGACCTGCCAAAATAATTAACAAACCAACAATCACACCAACCGTACTTTCACCAGTTTCGGGAAGTGTCACTTGTTCGCCATCAATTGTTGTCGCTGAGAAAGTCTTATCTTCATTTTCAGTTACACCCAAATCCGTTAAATTAGCACTTGAACCATCTGAAAGTGTCGCAACACCCGCTTGAATATCTGTAATGGTTACACCGCTAATAAGCGTTACAGGATTAACAGTCGTTACGTCACGAACAATTTGACCTGTCACTTGTGAAGTTGTTCCTACCTGACTAGCTCCAGCGTCGTAAGCTGTTTGAGATGATACGTTTGGATTGTTAGTTGGTTGTGACTTATCTGTATTAACTGTTGTCGTTTCACCAGTTGTTGTTGGAACTTCAACTGTTCCTGTTTCTTGATTTTGTTGAGATGTGTCATCTTCTGTTTGACTATCTGATGTTTCCGTTTGTGTTTCTTCACTATCCGTTTGCGTGTCTGAATTCTCACTTTCTGACGTTTCTGTTTGAGTTGTTTCACCCACAACATCTGTCTCCGTAGATGGTGTTGTTTCAGATGATGAATCATCAGTTGTTGGCGTTGTTGGTGTTTCAATAACACCTGAACCACTATCAATTGTATCATTAACATCATCACCAGCGTTTGACGTATCTGTTTGGGTATCCGTTGAAGAATCTGAACCTGTTGTAGATGGTGTTACCACTACTGTATCATCAACTGTTCCTGCAATATCCGATTCGTCCGCAAAAGCTGTGCCTGCTTGCGTTAAAACAAGCGCTGATACTGTAACCATTGTTAAAATTTTTGATTTTTTCATTTATCTTCTCCTTAAATTTAATATTGAATGCCTGTTGGAATACCATGCAAACTCGCAATTTCCAACTGTTGTGTGCCTGTCACATAATTTCCTGCAAGCGAAAGATTTTCTGCACCGTCTTTTGTCAAATCAACTGTGAATTGATACACGTTTTCACTATCACTTGCATAAACTTTTAACGTACTAATATCAAGCTGATAACCAGCTTTTAACATTGTCACAACTGTTTGTGCCATTGCTTGACTAGTAACTGATAATTTGTCTTTATACGTTACTTGAACATCAGACTGATTATTAATCTGTGTTAAATAATCAAAAGCAACCATCAACGAAGCAGTCACTTTTTTAGTCGCTTCATCATCTAATGGTTCATCTGACTTTTCAAGCGTTTGTGTCGCTTCATCTTGTGCTGAAAGCAATTCTGATTCACTTGTAGATGAACTTTTCTTAGTTGACTGTTGTGTAACCGTATCTGTATTTGATGGTGATGACCGTGACTGTTCATTCCTATGACACGAACGAACCGATAAAATAATCAAGCCTACTAGTAACACTAGCAAGCCGATAACGACCTTTTTCTTCATTTTTAACTCCTTACTGAATTTGATTATATGAATAGTTAAAAGCTTTCACTTGAACTTTTGTTGCCTTTTGATAAGCTCTCGAATCAGTTAAACTTGCTTTGACGATAAGACGTTTCGTTGCTTCTTTATCTTCACAAGTCACTAAGGTTAACGTTGATTCCCCAACAACATCAGCTAAAACCTCCGTTTGTTCAGGACTAACAGATTCGATTTCCGTAATTTTATAAGTATAAATCATTGACTTATCCGTTAAATAGATTGTCATACCAACTTTTGCTTTTTCTAACGGTGAAAAGAGCATTTGAGACGACCCTGTTAAGCCAAAAACGTGATGACTAGCCAAAGCATAATTGTTTTCACCACCCATGACTTGATTATCTTTCATCGTTCCTGCACCATAAAGCAAATTGTCGTTCGTCACGCCTTTAAAAATAGGAAGATTAATAGATAAGTCAGGAATAGCAATGCCACCAATAACTGGCAAATCTGTTCCACTTGACGTTAATAAGCTTTTTACGGAAACGGACTGAACACTTGAAAAGTCATAAGTGGCTTCTGCTGTTTCATTTTTCGCAATCGTTGCTTTTGAAACTTGACTAACTTGATAGTCATTAGACCTTAAACCAATTACATAATGACTGATTGGCTTACTAAACACCAATAAGAAACCAATCACTATCATTAGTAGCATAATTATCTTTTTCTTCATATCTTCCCTTCCTTTTATCCAACTGACGACGCTTCAGAAACAATACTATAACCTGCGTTACTTGGGTCATAAAAACTCCAACCAGACGCATATTGAGAAGTTGGTACATAACGATAAGACCACGTGTATTTACCAAAGCCACCATTTTCACCTGACAGAGAAGAATAGTTTTGTTCAACCACTAAAATATCACCATTCGAAAATACGTGACTAACTACGCCTGTATGACCAACATCATTACCAGCAGAGCTTGGCGTTTGACTAAAAACTGCCCCCGCAGTTGGTGTTGTTGAAGTTGACCCGCCAAAGTTACTTGCCCAATTCTTGGCAATATCTTGTCCGTTACCACTTGTCATAGTTGGATGAGAACCATTTTTCTCCCACAAGGCATACATAAGACTTGCGGAAAGGTCAGTACATTGACCGCCCGAGTAAGCAATCACATTCCAACCCGTGCTATCTTTGAAACCTAGACCTACACTTGCAGGGTCTAAAGCATATTGTTTTAGGTCATCTGGTAAATCGTCTCTTTTCCAAGCATTGTAAGCACTATAAGAAACCGTACCTCCATCCGTTGACCAAGACCCTGTACCACCAGAAGATGATGACGAACAATTACTAGTGCTAACGGCTGAAACCTTATAATTGGAATCAGAGCTAGAATCACTTGAACTTGTGCCAAACGCTTCATTAAACTTACTCTCATCATAGCTATAAGAAGCGCCATTAAACATGTCATAAGTGGTTTGAGCGTCCGCTTGTTTTTGACTTTGGTCAATATAAGCGGTATTTCCACGCTCATAAGCTTGCCAGACTAAGGTTGCTTGTTGCGGGTCGGTCATCTGTGCCATTTGTTGGAATGAATGATTGCCACCCGTCAAGTCCATAGAAGCGTTCCAATCACCAGACAGAATCGCTTGTGCCACAAAGGTATTTTGAGCGTCTACGTCAAGCCATTTGCTGTCGCCAGCTTCCGCAAATTTAGTATACGGTGTGAATTGATAAATCCCACCACCGCCAACAGAATAACCAGAGCCACCGCTTGGAATAACACCAGCGGATAATCCATTGGTTAACTCATCTGTACCGTAATGCCCCTCGGCTCGGTCAACAAGCGAGAAGCCACCCTCGGAGTTAACCCAGCCAACGATTCCAGAAGCCGAAGCACCGCTTAGCCCTTTAGACACCCAAGAATCAAAAACCAGTTTAGCGTTGTTATAAGCCGTTGACCCCTCGTGCGTCCAATCCGTATCCGAAACTACCGTACTAACAGTGGCTCCAGACGTTGAACCAGAAGAAACATCACAACTTTCATCTGCACCAGCAAACAAAGCAATGATAACAACGATAGTAATAAAGAAAGGCAATAATAAAATAGAAAAGAGACAGCCCAAGCGTCGTTTTTTCATCTTATTCACCTCGCAATTCTGCTAATCGTTGTTCAATATCAGACATTCGTCTTTTATTCATACGATATTGTCTATTTTTAGTTGTTGTTTTAGCTAAGCCACGTTTAAAAGCTGATTGACCTGTTTCTAACTGTCCTAAATCATCACTAGATTGATAGTGGGATAATTCATCTTCCAATCTATCAACTTTAGCTTGTTTACGATACGTTCGATAATCATTCGGTAACTCATCAGACGTTGTTAAAGGGGATTCTGTTTGAGGAACTTCTACCTCTTCAATCGCTGAATCTTTTGAAAAGTTATCCGTTGAATAATCTTCAATAGCTTTATCACTTTGAGCATTATCCGCTTGTTGATGATAGTCAATGGCTTCTTCATTTGACAAATCTTGTTCAAAATCTTCAATAGAAACATTTTCATTATCATCAAGAGAATCATTAGGTAAGCTTTCTTGATAAACACCATCATAATCAATGGTGTCATCTTCAATACTTGGTTCACCCTCATCATATAGTGGAACATCTACCATGTCAGGGTCAACTTCTGTAAAATCAACATCTTCAACAGTAGAATCATCATCACTATATGACGGATTACCCATATCTTCAAATTGGTCATCATAATCAGAATTATCAGCTAGATCAGGTGTTACCTTACCATAATCTGGTTTAAATTTTGAAAAAGCTTTCTCCAAACCATCTTTAGCTGTTAAGGCTAACCCTGCACCTGCACCAGTTGCAAGCATTCCCATTGTCGCCATATCACTCGCTCGTTCATACATATTTCCACCTGTATCACGAAATTGACTAGGCGCATTAACAACACCGTCCGCAAGTCTAGCAACGCTATTTGCTTGATTATGACCCAAAATAAAGGTTAAAACCTTTTCTTTATTCTTCCAAATCGCCACAAACACAATCGCTTGTACAACTGTTGAAATCACTAGTTCAAAAACAGGTTGAAAATCACTAAAGCTAACTAAATCTTGTTCAGATAAACTATCAAAACCGCTTGATACAAAAACATTAATAATGGCTTCAATATAAAAGACCATTAAGGTTAAAAAGCCAGTCAATACTGGAAAAAAACTAGCCCCTAACATTAATTTGATGGTATTAAAAATCACATCTTGCATTCTTGGTGCTAGTGACACAATTAAGGCTAATGGAAAAGCAATCATTAAGAAAATCACTAATAACTGTGCCACAAAAGACATTAATTGAATCAAGATTAGCGGTAAGCCTAAAATAATCGCTTCAACAATTTTCAAAATCACATAGAGACATTTAATCACAATGTAATCACTAACAGCTGAAACCCAACGATTTTTTTCCTCTCCATCATCTGCACCATGTCCTATATCATCTAAATAACCACCTTGCTTTCTATCAGCATCACGTTCGCTTGGCTTTACTTTTTGAAATTTACCATCTACTACAGAACCAAGAACCTTTGAATCATCAAAATCTTCTGTTGCACCTGTTTGATTGTTCATATATTTACCATCAAGACGACCTGTATTGACATAGATATAGGCTGCATAAGCCGTTCTGGCAATATAATTATCCGCAACAGATGTTTCTGAACTGATTGTGTTATCATCATTTTCAGGATTGACAATGCTCATGTTAGAAATCGTCGTGCTAGCAGAGGTTGCCACATTGTGAATTGTATCCAAAACATAAATACCACCAGATGTATTTTGCATAGTGCCAAAATACCCTAAGCCAAGCATAATCACCGCAAATAAATGCAATAATCGACGTCCAACATCACCTTTTGAAAAAGTATAACCAATAAAAATACTAAAAGCCGTTACGGCTATCACAAGATACAAAAGAGAATTGTTATAATTCCCTGAACCTGCTAAACCATTCCATAAGTTTTTAGACGTGTCATAAACGGTATTTTTATAAACATCATATAAATCAAAACTTTCAAAAAAGCGAAGAATTAACGAAATAAAGCCAACAATCAAATCTAAAATCATAAATGGACCATTGACAAATATTTCTGTTAAAATCTTCCAGACGGCACTAATATTAAGACTAGCAGTCGGTTCTATATAGGCTTTTAAGTCAAAAATCGAAACACCAGATACTTTATTATAGAGATTAACTAAAATTATATATGTCTTTTTGACTATCTTTTTATATCTTCTCAAATGTCCGCAAAGCCTTATTTTATCGGCTCTACGGGCATTTTGCTTTTGTGGTAAACCTCACATATCTAGGTCTATCTTCTTATATTTTCGCTATCAAGCGTGGTTAAAATCGTGGTAAATACTTCTTATGCGATTAGACGCTGAACCTCTGATTTTGCGGTATCTATGGACGCATGAGCGTACCAGTTCATTGTGATATTGATATTTGAATGTCCCATGATATACTGTAAATCTTTTGGGTTCATGTTCTTGCTTGCCAGTCTTGTACAGAACGTATGGCGTAGCGTATGCGGTGTGATATGTGGTAAGGGATTGTCCTTGTGTTGCTTGTTGTATTTCTTTACCATACGGACAAATAAGGCGTTGTAATCAATCGCAACTTTTGGCTTGCCTTTCTGATTGACAAATAGGAAATTGCTCTGTCCATCTATCACAAATGGTTCTGCCTTTGGACGTTTCTTCATAACCCGTTGAAATGCCTGTATCGTTTCCTTGCTTAATGGCACTTGCCTTATTCCACTTTTCGTCTTAGGCGTTTCAATGTAATAGCCCTGTTCCTTGCTCTTTAATAACTGGTGGTCGATAATCATAACTTCATTCTTGAAATCAATGTCGGCTACTGTCAGTCCGCACAGTTCCGAAATACGAAGTCCTGTCTTTAATAATATCAGCACATCATCATAATGCTTGTGATACACATTGTCCGTCTTGATAAATGAGAGTAAGGCTTGTTCCTGTTCCTCTGTCAATGCGACTTTCTCTTTGGTATCATTTTCTATGACTTCACTTAACTTAAAATCAAAAGGGTTCTTCCTTACACAATCGTCTTGTATGGCGATATAGAATGACGCCTTTAACGAGCGTTTATGGTTGTTAATGGTGTTATAGGAAAAGCCTTTGTCTTTCATGCGTAACGCCCATTCTTTAGCGTCAGAGGGTTTGATTGTATCAATGCTCCTAGCACCTAACTTGTCCTCTTTCAATAACCGCATGAGTTGTTCCCTTTGTTTCTGTGTGCTTTTCTTTACATTTGCCCTCTGTGCGTTCTGTTTGGCGTAAAGTTGGCAAAGCGTCATTTTCTTGCCTGTGCTGTCGATACCGTCCTCAATATCCCGTCTTATCTGCTGTTCCAGTTCTCGAAGTGAGGGTTTTTCCCGTTTCCCCTTTGGTGTGGGGTCTGTGGGCGTCAATCTCCAAGCATACACATATTTTGTGTTTCCAAATGCGTCTACATATTTATATAAGTATTTTCCGTCTGTTCGTTGGCTCTCTCCAGTATGCAGGATACGACCTTTGTTATCCCGTCTTTTTTCTTTCATGGTGTCTGCTCCTTTCCTTGTTGGAAAGAGCCTTGATATGACTTGTGTTCATCATAACACATACAAGGCTCATTTGCATTAGATTGCGTCCAATTTATCAATAATCTGTTCAAACTGTCGGCGTTTAATCTGTATGCGGTTGCCATTCATAATGAGCCAGCCAGCGTCCTTGTTTTCCTCTGCCAATCGTCTTAACTTGTTTTCTCCGATACGGAAATACTTTGACGCTTCTTCAATGGTAAGGGTATATTTTTCCCATACGGGAATATCCTGTGCATTACTCATAAAACACCCCCTCACTTTCGATTACATTTGCTATATCCGTACACATCTGTTCCACAAGCATTTCCTGTTTTTCGGAAAGGTGGGTACATTCATCAATCATTTTCATGTAGTTTGAACCTGTCAGCCTGTCGATTTCCTCTATCATCACGATTGACGGCATGACCTGTCTTTCCAGCCATTGCAGAGTGCGTTCCATATTGACAGGTACGGGGTTCATTTCAAAAGGTAAACTGTCATGGGAAATGAATATCTCCCACAACGGATAGTCGGGAAATTGCACAAAATCAGTAATAAGGTAAAACACCAGCCCATGAGGGTTATATGTCAATAACAATTCCTCAACTGCCTGTACTGCCTTTTTATCACGCAGACGAATTTCAAAACGGTTGATAATATCCGTATGTTTCTTTTTCGCTGCCTGTTCCTTTTGCTTTTCATATAAGCAGAAATATTTTGTGCTTGCCTTTGAGCCGATATAAAGGGTGCTTGCTAAATTACGGTTTTTTCCGCTTAATTTTCCACCTTGCACATTTTCATAGTTTTTACAGCGACATTCCGCACCGCCATTTTTGTATTTTTCAGATAGCACAGGAATATCCAGTAGACCGCACATATCATTGATTGCCAAGTCAAAACGTCGGATAACACCGCCACAATCAAGACAGCGGTTCAAGAATGAATACCAATCTCTGTTCTGTGCCTGTAAGACATATTCCATGTTGCGTGAGCCTGCTCCTTTTAATTCCAAGAATACGCCCATGTGTTCATCATCAGAAGCCATGACCTTGATTTCCCCGTAGGCGTAATGCTCCTTATAGCCATAATATCCATAGTCATAATGGATAAAATAATCTGCTTTCATGCCAAGCACCTTTCGGATAATTTCCAATGCGTCAGTCGTTGGAAAACGGACAGACAGATAATCAACGAGCAGATAAAAAGGCTTATCGCAGATATAGTAATTCAGACAACGCAGGATAATATTTTGTGTTTCCTTGCTGGCGTTGGCTTTTCCGTTCTCAAAGCGGTTGATACTATATCTTGATACATGGGTAAGACTTGCAAGTTCTCCTTGTGAAAGACCGCTAGCAAGACGTTTGTTTTTCATTTCAAGTGCAAATTCTAAATTGTTCATTGTATTCCTCCAATCCCACAATAGCCTTGAAATACCTGTAAACCACTATTCAAAAGAATGTGAAGTTACTATCTTCTTAAAACTTCTCATTACTACTCACAGGTTTGGGGTTGTATGGTTTTTGACTTGTCTTTTGTGAAATAGTGCCCCCCTGTTAGATAACGGGGGCACAGTCAAGGCTCGCAGGCTCGCCAGCCGACAAAGCATTTCTTCCCCTTGACACAAGGTGTCATGGCGGTAAGCCTGAGAGGCTTCCGCCACCGTGTCAGAAATACTTTGTCAGCAAGTCCTGTTTTGCCTTTTCTAACAAGTTCCATTTCAACCAATATTCATATCTACGGGTTTAATCAGATGGGTATTTCTTTTTGAATGTTTTTGTATTTCATGCTATTGTGCTTATTCACTCACAATAGCATAGTAATTCTTATATGCTTATTTGTCAATATCTTTTTTTGTCTTTACAAATCATATTAAGCATGATAGACTTATAACAGTGAAGATATAACGAGATATGGAGGGTTGTGCAATGAAAATAAGCCATTTAGGAAATAATATACAGACCATAAGAAAATTTAGGGGAATGAAACAACAGGAACTTGCGGACAAAATCGGTATCAATATGCAGAGCCTTTCCAAGATTGAAAGAGGGTTGAACTATCCTGCTTATGAAACGCTGGAAAAGATAATGGAAGTGCTGGACGTAACGCCGAATGAATTATTATCGGGAGAATGGAAGTATGTCAATCAGTCTGAAAAAGAAGTCTGTCAGTTTTTAAGAACAGAAGAACGTCTAAATGCAGAACTGAAACACGGACACTATGATAACTTCTTTGACAGCGAGGAAGAATGGCTGGAATATGAGTTGGAAAAGTTACGGGAATACATTACAGACTATATCAACGGGAAAAGCATTGAAGCGTCCGACCTTTACCCAATCAAAGAATTTATCCAGCATTTGAAGTTTCAAAAATTACTAGACCGCTATGATGATTTATACAGTATGGATATGTTTGGGGAAAGCATAGAGGGACATAAATATAGGACACCTTATCAAGTCGTGAAAATGATAAATCCGAACTCAAAAGAGGATATGGAACTGTTACGGGAAGTATTAAGGAATAACCATTTTGATGATGAGGACGAGTAATCTTTTTCCTCTTGCGAGAAGATACAGCAAACAAAAAGCCCGATCAAGAGTGCAAAGCACCACCAATGGTGGCAAGCTCTTGACAGGGCTTTTTCTTTTCTGTTGTGGGTACTCAAGAGGAAAAAAGGAAAAGTGTGATGTCTCAATTTTTTTATCTTGCACGCATAAAAAGATTGAAAGAGGTGTTTGTTTCCAGTATAATGTTTTTTGTATAGAAGCAAGGATTGAATTTTTTTGAAAGAAAGGGTTGACAGTCATGTTCACACATTGTTACGCTTGCGACAGACAGACAGACAGACAGACAGACAGACAGACAGACAAGTAAATTCTGCCCTTTTTTCAATTCTATCAATAATAAACAGAACGCACAGATTATCCAGTTATAAGGGGGAGTTTGTGCGTTTTTCTATGCAAAGAATTTATGAAAAATAAGGAGTGAACAAACTATGAAGAAAAAACAAGTCCTTGCAGTAAGTTCCGCATTGATGATTGGAACAACAACTGCACTTACAGGGCTTCCTACTCCTGTCATGGCACAGGAAAACACAGAAGTTGTGCAGGAAGCCGTTGTAGAAGAAAACAAGACAGAGCAAGTTCCTGTGGAACAGAAAACAGAAAACGCAGAAGTACAAGAGAATATAACAGACAAGGAACAGGAAGAAACTGCTGAAAATGCAGAAACTTTAAAAGAAGAAAGTACAAAACAGGAAACACCTGCAACACCAGAAAAAGAAGTGGTTACCGAAGATAAGACCGTTGAAGCAAGCAAAAATACAGAAGTAAAAGCTGGAAGCATTGCTATTGATGAAGCACATTTTCCAGACAAAGTATTTAGAGAACAAATCATTGCAGAATTTGATAAAGACGGCGATAGTGTGTTATCTGTTGATGAAATATCAAAAGCCCAATTCTTAAACTTGCATGATATGAAAACGATATCTTCATTAGAGGGTATTCAATATCTAACAAATTTGCAGTCTTTAGATGTTTCTACGACTTCTGTTTCAGACTTAAGTCCGGTTAAAAACTCATCTTTAAAAAGATTAGATTGTCGTTCTTCAAAAGTAAGAAGCGTTGATTTAACACGTTATCCGAATTTGGAAGCTTTCGTTTGCGATAATACATCAATTAACAGTCTTGATGTATCTAAGAATGAAAAATTGAATACGTTATTTGCAGATAGTACCTCTATTTCCAATTTAGATGTAACAAACAATCCTAACTTAGAACAACTATCTTGTAGCAATACAGGATTAATGGAACTTGATGTCACACATAATCCGCAATTAGTCACTTTAGATATAGGAGATACAAAAGTAAAAACACTTGATATAAGTAAGAACCCTAATTTGAAACAACTATCATGTTATATGACAAATATAGCTGAATTAGATGTAACAAAAAACACAAAACTGACACGCCTTTTTTGTCATGATACAACTATTAAAAAATTAGATTTAAGCAATAATTTAGAACTTGAAATGCTACGTTGCGGTGAAATTTTTGAACAAGGGATAAGAGGTCTTGATATAAGTAAAAACACAAAAATTAAAAAATTAATTTGCGATGATTTATACTGGTTAAATGTCGGAGAGAATAAAGTTCTTGAAAATAATCATGCTTTTGTAGGCAACGGTTATATTGATATTAAAGGGAATAAAATCGACTTAAAAAAAGATGTTGAACAAGGAATAGATATTTCAAAAGTAAAAGTTACTGCAAATGGAACTTTAGATAAAGATACAGGAATTATAACGGTAGATGATGTAAAAAAACCAGTTACTTATGAGTATGATTGCGGTACTTATAAAGACGGAAACGTTGTTTTAAAAGTAGAATTATCGTTAAACTCACAAGGAGAAGATAATACAGCACCAACTATTTCTGCAAATGATGTTACATTGAATGTAGGCGATACTTTCGACCCATTGGCAAATGTAACAGCAACAGATAAAGAGGACGGAACTATCACTTTGACAAAAGATAATATTGTTGCAAATGATGTAGATACTTCTAAGGCTGGTACTTACCATGTGACTTATAAAGTAACAGATAAAAACGGAGCTTCTGCTAAAAAAACGATTACTGTAACTGTGAAACAAAATACAGGCGACCTTAACTCTGCTCCAATCATTTCAGCAAATGATGTTACATTGAATGTAGGCGATACGTTCGACCCATTGGCAAATGTGACAGCAACAGATAAAGAGGACGGAACGATTATTTTAACAAAAGATAACATTATTGCAAATGATGTAGATACTTCTAAGGCTGGCACTTATCATGTAACTTTCCGTGTAGTAGATAAAAATGGTGCAATTACTGAAAAAACAATTACAGTTACCGTAAAAGAAAAAGTAACAAATAAACCTGTAAGTCCACAACAGCCACAGAAACCGAGCAAGCCAACTACTCCAACAAAGCCTAGCGGACAAAAGAACCCTGTAAAAACAGGTGATATGACAAACGTAGGATTGTTTACTTCTATGTTTGCTGGTTCAACCGGTGTATTAGCTGTTTTATTAACGACAAAAACATACCCAGGAGGACTTTTACATGACCCAAGTACATTTTACACTGAAAAGCGAAGAGATTCAAAGCATTATTGAATATTCTGTAAAGGATGACGTTTCTAAAAATATTTTAACAACGGTATTTAATCAACTAATGGAAAATCAACGAACAGAATATATTCAAGCAAAAGAATATGAACGAACAGAAAACCGACAAAGTCAACGAAATGGCTATTATGAGCGCAGCTTTACGACACGTGTAGGCACGCTAGAATTAAAAGTACCCAGAACACGTGATGGCCATTTTTCACCCACAGTGTTTGAACGTTATCAACGAAACGAAAAAGCCCTCATGGCTTCAATGTTGGAAATGTATGTATCAGGCGTTTCAACTCGTAAAGTATCAAAAATTGTGGAAGAACTTTGTGGTAAATCCGTCTCTAAGTCCTTCGTTTCTAGCTTAACAGAACAGCTAGAACCTATGGTTAACGAGTGGCAGAATCGTTTATTATCAGAAAAAAATTATCCTTACTTAATGACCGATGTACTCTATATAAAAGTACGAGAAGAAAATCGAGTACTCTCAAAAAGCTGTCATATAGCGATTGGAATAACCAAAGATGGCGACCGTGAAATTATCGGCTTCATGATTCAAAGTGGCGAAAGCGAAGAGACCTGGACAACATTTTTTGAATACCTAAAAGAACGCGGTTTACAAGGTACGGAACTCGTTATTTCTGATGCGCACAAAGGATTAGTCTCTGCCATTAGAAAATCCTTCACCAACGTAAGTTGGCAAAGATGCCAAGTTCACTTCCTAAGAAATATCTTTACCACCATTCCTAAAAAAAATTCAAAATCTTTCAGA
This sequence comes from Streptococcus pasteurianus, assembly GCF_004843545.1. Taxonomy (NCBI): domain Bacteria; kingdom Bacillati; phylum Bacillota; class Bacilli; order Lactobacillales; family Streptococcaceae; genus Streptococcus; species Streptococcus pasteurianus. Next base: position 1,587,015 of record NZ_CP039457.1, read on the forward strand.
GAAGCTGTTAAAGGAATTTTTAAGTTCACAGATATTAACTTAGCGCGTGAGGCTAAAAATCGATTGATTCATGATTATATCGATCAACCAAAATATTCAAAAGCTTGCGCATCATTGGATGATGGATTCGAAGACGCCTTTCAATATACCGTACAAGGAAATTCCCACAATCGACTAAAGAGTACCAATCTAATTGAACGACTGAATCAAGAAGTACGCAGAAGAGAAAAGATTATTCGCATCTTCCCCAATCAAACATCAGCCAATCGCTTAATTGGAGCCGTTCTTATGGACCTACATGATGAATGGATTTATTCTTCAAGAAAATACATCAATTTTGATAAGTAGAAATGGTAAAAACATTGTATAGCATTTTACACAGGAGTCTGGACTTGACTCACTTCCTTTATTATTTTTCATTTTTTTAAACTATTTAATACTAATGTCTTTTATAATAGCTTTTCATATATTATATAATCAATCTTTATAAGTCCTTTTATAAATTTCTTTTCTACCATTTTCGATAAATTCCTGTTTAATATTTTTAATTCCATAAACAATAGTTTCAATAGGATAATATTCTTCAACTATATCTTGATATTCTTTTGCTTTCTCAATATCTATATTTCCATACATTCTTAATATATCTTCTCCAAAATTTGTTCCTATTTCTTCTTCACTATCTTCAAGTAAGTATATAAAATCACAATATTCATCTATAATTCCAGAATCTCCAAAATCAATTATTCCAGTTAATCTATTATTGCCATCTAACAATAGATGATTACAACTAAAATCATTATGGCATAAACACTTTTTACCCTCAAAAACTGTTGTTGCATTTAGTCTTTCCATAAAACTTTCTATATAATCTTTTTCTATATCAGTTAAATCATTATAAATAGTTTCACGCAACAATATATACTCTTCTAATACATTTTGTTTATTATCAATAGTACATTCACTAATATCTGTATAATCTAAACCGTGCATTTGTCTTAAAAAACTGGCAATATCTCGTTTTAACAAATTTTGTTCTTCTTCTGACATAGTAGAATAAATTTCTGGTGTTAAAAAAGTTCCTTTAATTTCTTTATAACCTAGTATAGATAATTCATCACTAATATACGAATATTCAATATTAGGAATTTTTACATTAGTTTCTAAATTTGTATTTAAAAAATTATATATTGCTTTTTCTTTTGCATAACCTTTTTTCTTATTAGTACTAAATTTTGTTTTAAAAATGTATTCATTATTAACTAAATATGCCACACTATCATAACCACTACCGATTATTTCAATACTATCTACTTTGAAATTATCAAAGTAATGCTCAATTAAATATTTCATTGCCTTAACATTTGTGGCATTATCATCATATCTATATTCCATTAAATAACAATCTTCTTTTTTGCCCTCGTGTAATTCATGTTCTGGCAAATCTTCAATAATTCTAAAACCAGATTTTTGGTATGCCCTTATTGCTCTTGGATTATTTTTATGAGGGTCTAAAATAACTGCATTAGCATTTCTTTCTTTTTTCAAAAATTCAAAAATCAATTTAATATATCTTGTACCAATTCCTTTACTCCAATAATTTGGCTCTCCTATAAATTGATCCATACCATAGACTATCTCATCAGTTTTTGGATAATGATAATCAGTATATAACTCATCATACATTTTATATATTTGTCCATATCCAATAGGAACATTGTTATATTCAATAATTACTCTAAAAACTTCATCTTCCCAAGGCTCTGTATAATGTTTTTTTAATGATTCTAATGTATATTTTTTATCTCTACCACCATAAAATTCTAATACTCTTTCATCAGTTAACCATTTTAACATCAAAGGAAAATCATCATCTATTAAAGTTCTTATACATATTTCATTTTCAACTATATTCATTTATTTATCACCTTTTTCATAATCATATACATATACTATTTCATCTTTATAATCATTTTTACCACCTAATTTTTCATATACATGGCAAGCTCTAGGATTACCTTTATCAGTTATTAAAAACATTTCAGAACAACCAATCTCTTTAGAATATTCCTTAATAAAAGATAATAATTTTGAACCATAACCTTTGTCTTGATAGTTAGGTAACATTCCTATTGAGTGTAAATAAAACATTGTTTTTCCATCAGGTCTTAAAAGTGTATAGCAATATGCAAATCCTATAATTTTATTATTTTCTTTAGCTATAAACCCAAATGAACTGGTATCATTAAGAAATCCTTTTAAATTATCAATATCAAAAACCATATTATCATCAATTAAAACTTCTTCCATATTTTCAGCCTGTATCATAGCTAAACAAATCGAGTTGTGTGTCCGTTTTTGGGCGTTCTGCTAGCTTGTTTAAAGTCTCTTGAATGAATGTATGTTCTAAGTCAAAAAACTCTGACAGCGCCTTTATATAGCTTTCTTTTTCTTCTTTTTTTACTTTAATGATCGATAGCAACAATGATTTAACACTAGCAAGTTGAATGCCACCATTTCTTCCTGGTTTAATCTTAAAGAAAATTTCCTGATTCGCCTTCAGTACCTTCAGCAATTTATCTAATGTCCGCTCAGGAATGCCTAGCGCTTCTCTAATCTCTTTTTTAGTCGTCACCAAATAAGGCTTGTATACATCACTTTTTTCGCTAATATAAGCCATTAAATCTTCTTTCCATTCTGACAAATGAACACGTTGACGTTCACTTCTTTTTTTCTTGAATTTAAACCACCCTTGACGGACAAATAAATCTTTACTGGTTAAATCACTTGATACCCAAGCTTTGCAAAGAATGGTAATGTATTCCCTATTAGCCCCTTGATAGTTTTCTGAATAGGCACTTCTAACAAGTTTAATCACTTCTTTTTCTTCTAAGGGTTGATCTAATCGATTATTAAACTCAAACATATTATATTCGCACGTTTCGATTGAATAGCCTGAACTAAAGTAGGCTAAAGAGAGGGTAAACATGACGTTATTACGCCCTATTAAACCCTTTTCTCCTGAAAATTTCGTTTCGTGCAATAAGAGATTAAACCAGGGTTCATCTACTTGTTTTTTGCCTTCTGTACCGCTTAAAACCGTTAGACTTGAACGAGTAAAGCCCTTATTATCTGTTTGTTTGAAAGACCAATCTTGCCATTCTTTGAAAGAATAACGGTAATTGGGATCAAAAAATTCTACATTGTCCGTTCTTGGTATACGAGCAATCCCAAAATGATTGCACGTTAGATCAACTGGCAAAGACTTTCCAAAATATTCTCGGATATTTTGCGAGATTATTTTGGCTGCTTTGACAGATTTAAATTCTGATTTTGAAGTCACATAAACTGGCGTTTCTAAAACAAAATATGCTTGATAACCTTTATCAGATTTGATAATTAACGTAGGCATAAAACCTAAATCAATAGCTGTTGTTAAAATATCGCTTGCTGAAATAGTTTCTTTTGCCGTGTGAATATCAAAATCAATAAAGAAGGTATTGATTTGTCTTAAATTGTTTTCAGAATGTCCTTTCGTGTATGAACGGTTTTCGTCTGCATACGTACCATAACGATAAACGTTTGGTGTCCAATGCGTAAATGTATCTTGATTTTCGTGAATCGCTTCTTCGGAAGTCAGAACAACGCCACGTCCGCCAATCATGCTTTTTTTTGAGCGATACGCAAAAATAGCCCCTTTGCTTTTACCTGGCTTGGTAGTGATTGAGCGAATTTTACTATTTTTAAATTTGTACTTTAACAAGCCGTCATGAAGCACAGTTTCTACAACAAAAGGGATATTCATTCAGCTGTTCTCCTTTCTTACGAAAATTAATTAGTTAGAAGCTACGATCAAAGTTGAATCACAACAAAAAAGGCAATCAACTAAGTTTTTCTTAATTGATTGCCTGGTATCTTCTTAAAGACTTGAAATTCCCTCAAAAACCCGATATAATGGGTTTACAGATATTTAAGTATCTGATTAATAAAGTAATTAAATACTTTACCAAATTTCGGGTCTCGACTTCTTTAATTGATTGGTGGTAATCAATTAAGGCTCGCAACTTATTTTCTTGGCGGAAAATAAGTTGGTCGTGGCTCTTTTTTTGTATTCTTTATTCAGTTCGTTGTTTCGTTATATCTAGTATACCGCTTTTAAAAAAAATAAGCAACAATTTCGTTAAATATATTAACGACAATCATTGCTTCTCTTCTTCTATTTGCAACTCTACTTGTTCTAATTCATTAGGAATTAAGTCAATAACTAAGGTTGAGTTTGTCAATTCTGCAATTCGTTCCAATGTTTTTAATGTCGGATCTGATTTTCCTGATTCAATCAATGAATAATTTGATCTACTCATTTCTAATTCTTGGGAGAATTTTTCTTTTGATTTGGTACCTCTCATCTTTTTTAAGCTTTCTCTAAATGCTAGTTCCAAGTTTCTCCCTCCTGTTTATGTAAATATTTTGCACGTTTTCCATTTAATTATATCGTTACACCTTGTAAATCACAAGTGATTAATCACAAATCACTTGTGATTAGTGATTGTTATTGGTGTTGCCTAGAACGATTCTAAGCACATGTTTAATTTTAAAGTGGGCAATTATCTTTAAAATGTCCTACAATGATTCAATAAAAGCATGGCTGCTAGTGAAACTTGCGACCATGCTTTTAAAAATACTTAATGGGGTCCCGAGCGCTTTAGCTCCTTGGAAGCTGTCAGTAGTATACCTAATAATTTATCTACATTCCCTTTAGTAACGTGTAACTTTCCAAATTTACAAAAGCGACTCATAGAATTATTTCCTCCCGTTAAATAATAGATAACTATTAAAAATAGACAATACTTGCTCATAAGTAACGGTACTTAAATTGTTTACTTTGGCGTGTTTCATTGCTTGATGAAACTGATTTTTAGTAAACAGTTGACGATATTCTCGATTGACCCATTTTGAAACAAAGTACGTATATAGCTTCCAATATTTATCTGGAACATCTGTGGTATGGCGGGTAAGTTTTATTAAGACACTGTTTACTTTTGGTTTAGGATGAAAGCATTCCGCTGGCAGCTTAAGCAATTGCTGAATCGAGACTTGAGTGTGCAAGAGCAACCCTAGTGTTCGGTGAATATCCAAGGTACGCTTGTAGAATCCTTCTTCAACAATCAGATAGATGTCAGACGCATGGCTTTCAAAAACCACTTTTTTAATAATTTGTGTGCTTAAATGGTAAGGAATACTCCCAACAATTTTATACCTCTGTTTGTTAGGGAATTGAAACTGTAGAATATCTTGGTGAATTAAAGTGACACGAGTATTCAGTTTTAATTTTTCTGACGATAAGTTGAATAGATGACTGTCTAATTCAATAGACGTTACCTGTTTACTTATTTTAGCCAGTTTCGTCGTTAAATGCCCTTTACCTGTTCCAATTTCGTAAACGGTATCGGTTTCTTTTAAATTCAATTGTTTTATTATTTGGTTGAGTACTTTTTCACTCGTTAAAAAGTTTTGAGAATATTTTATATTTTTGTTCATGTAATCACTCCTGAAGTAATTGCATCTATAAATAAATACAGAAGTTAAACGATTTGTTTGTAATTTTAGTTATCTGTTTAAAAAGTCATAAGATTAGTCACTGGTAGGAATTAATCTAACGTATTTATTTATCTGCGTAATCACTGTTTTTAGTCTGTTTCAAAACAGTAGATGTTTTATCTACATTACGCATTTGGAATACCAACATGACGAATCCCTCCTTCTTAATTACAAATTTTTAGCATCTAATTTAACTTCAATTCCTATTATACATATAGTGGTTCAGTTGTCAAGACAAAAATCTAAGCTTTTTATAATGAACTGATATATGTAACTGGGTAGGGGAGAAAATCCCCCCTTAGGCTGCATGATCATCCAGTAACAGAATCGGATAATAGCAGGATGCCGGTGTTTGCTTATTGAGTGCAGAATGACAACGTTCAAAGTTGTAAGTGTGCACATATTTACCGATTGCCTTCCGTGCTTCTCTGATATTGTTATATTGGGTCAGATATGCTTCCTCGTACTTGAAGCTTCGGAACCATCGTTCAATCATGATATTGTCAGCCCACCGGCTTTTACCATCCATGCTTTGACGGATCTGGTTCTCTTTGAGGAAATTCATGTACTCATTGCTTGTAAACTGACAGCCCTGATCTGAATTCAGGATAACAGGTTTTGCCACTATAAACGCCTTTTTTAACGCAGTTATGACCATTCTGGTATCCAGAGTATCATCGACTTCCCAGCCAACGATACAGCGGCTGTACCAGTCAATCACAGCGGTCAGATACAGAAATCCACGCTTAATGGGGATGTATGTAATGTCGATTGACCATGCCTGATTTGGACGGTCGATAACGGCGTTACGTAGCAGATACGGGCAGACTTTAGCCTGTCGCATACGTTTAGAAAGGTTCATTTTTGGATAAATTGGATCAATCCCCATTTCATTCATATAACGGCGCGTTTTCCGGCGACCAACCTGATGCCCACGCTTCTTCAGTTGAGCAGACAGTTGTCGTGCTCCCCAGGCCGGATTATCCGTGTGTAATCGATCTATGATCGATTTGCAATCCAACTCCTCCTGAGATATGGGCATGCCCTTGTAATAAACACTGGTACGATTGATATCAAGAAGTGTAGCTCCTGTTTTAACTGGAAGTTCTTTAGTCTTCAAAAGGTTTTGGACTAAATTTACTCTCGTAGTCAGGTCCAAGTGTTTCTTCAGATTTTTTTTTCAACCAATCCACCTGCATGGTGAGCTGGCCAACTTTTTTCGCATATTCAGCTTTTTCCTTGCGTTCTAAAGCGAGTTTTTCTTTCAGATTATCCTCTCGTGTGTCATTAAAAACCACGGATGCTTTATCGAGGAACTCCTTCTTCCAGTTGCGGAGAAGATTCGGCTGAATATTGTTTTCGGTTGCGATTGTATTTAAGTCTTTTTCTCCTTTGAGCAGTTCAATCACTAATTCTGATTTGAATTTGGCAGAGAAATTTCTTCTTGTTCGAGACATAATAATAATCCTTCTTTCTGTAGTGTTTACAGTATATCAGATTCATTAAGAAATGTCTCTTGAAGTGTCTTAAATTACGATACCATTATAACAAAATTTTAAGATAATGCACTATCAACACACTCTTAAGTTTGCTTCTAAGTCTTATTTCCATAACTTTAGGGTTAACCATACGCAAGACCAATCACTCTCGGACAATACTCATGATTTTCGGTAAAAAACGTAAAAGAAATAAGAACAATTAACAAAATGTATAATAACAATCAATAGCGACTAATGATTTTCATGTAAAAGGACACCAAACTATACGGTGTCCTTTTCAAATTCTTACGTCATATCAAGGCTCATTCAATCGTGGTAAATTCGTGGTAAAATGAGTGCTTTCCTATATTTCAAAATGCTTGAAAGTATAGTGTTTATGCGGATAATCAAAAATCAGATATAAAATTTAACTAAAATACTTGTTGTATCTTCAGAACTCATTTGCACCTCCTAACTAGCTAGCGTATTTATTTTCTAGTACACTTGACGTTGTTTGTTTCATTGGTTTTAAGAATGGGTCAATATCTTCAAAAAGATTATGGACTGAAATCATGTTCAAATTGCCATAAACATCATAATAAAGACATTGTCCTGAAATCATATTATCCAGCCATTCTAGATTTTTTTCAGTCACTTCTAAGCCTACATGTTTCAGAATATCTTTTCGTTCCGATTTTTCGTAAAAGGCAAAGATTGTTCCAAAACCAGTAGAATCTTCTTCGTTTTCAGCGTCATGAACCGATTGAGTAACCAAGCAAAGCGTGTTATATTTAGACCGTCCAACACGACGCATAGACTTGATAACCGCTTTTCCCTCTGATGACTGCATTAAAATCCATGCTTCGTCAAAGATTTCAAGTGTTTCATCATCATTACGTTCACCAAAATGTTTACAAAACGCACCTAGTGCAAACATCAAGCAAATTGAATTTGCTTCATGGTCTGAAATATCTTCCACACCATCTTTTGGCAATGACAAATCCGCAATCTCTAAAACAGTTACCCGTTCATCATAAGAAAGCCCTTTAACATTGCCGTCTGAAAAGGCTAACTCTAAGATTGAATTACGAATAATGGCTTTAAAATACTCACCAACTTCAACAACCTTTTTATCCTCGTCTTGACAAAGTAGCTCAATCACATGATTAAAACCAACTGTTTCACCAGCTTCACGTCGTTCTAAAACCGTTGTAATCGCATTTGTCAACGACGTTGTTTGAGTGAGTTCAACCTGTGTCGCTTGACGTAACAAGTAAAGCAACATATTTTTAGCTGTTGCTTGCGCATTTTCTTTTTCCAAAATCACAATTGGGTCAAGTACCCCATGATTCGATTCAAGAGTAGCGTCAAGGGTCACAAAATTGATATTCTCAATTTGTTTTTTACGTTCTGGGAAACGTCTTGCAAAATCAGGTTGACTAATCACCTTTTGATAGTGCTCACGGAGTTCACGTTTTGGGTCAATGTACAAAATTCTCACATTTTGTTGGCTTGTCAACAAGAAAAGTAATTGGGCAAGATAGGACTTCCCATTACCTGTTGCACCTGTGATAATCAAGTGTGGGTTTTTCGTTACTTTACCAGCAATATCCTCTTTATTTGCGACGGTCGCATTAAAGAGAACTAAGTTCTTAGAACCTTGAACCGCTTCATCAATATTATCCCAAGCAGTCAGCCGATTATCTACTCGTCCAATATACCAACCAATACGGTTACCTGAACGTGTATTTGTAAACAACATTAACTCCGCAAAGCCTTTACAAGTAACTAAATGATTCCATTTGCGAGTAGTAACTTGCAAATCTTGACCGTAAAGCAAACTTTGGAAAAGATAAGGCGTATCATGACCTGCCTCATGCAAACTAACACTCATATCTTGGAAGTAAGAAAGTAACGATTGACGACGTTGTTTCAACTGTTTAATGTTTGAAGCAGCCACCGTCACATACGCTCCAAAACGTATCAATTCTTCCTTGTTACCAACTTTTTTCATTAAATCTTTCAACGAATAAGCACCCATTAAAATATCATCTTGCTGTACCGTATCCGTACTAGCCGCTTCATTCATAATGTTACGATAACGATTATTCGACCGCCCCATTTGACCGTTTAAACCAGACTTATCAATAAACTCTGCTTTCATTTTCAACCAAACAGGAAAACTTAATCGTTGAAGCAACTCACCTAAATGAAAACCATTAAAAATCGTTGAATACCGACCAATTGGCAAAATAGAAAGGTAAGAAGTACCGTAAATACTAGATAGTTTTAAAATTCCCTCTTCAACAACGGTAATCACAGTATCTGTCACATTTTCCAAAGCACGATTGGCAATCACATCTTCCCTCAAATGAGGAATATAAGTTAAGAACTGATACCGTTGATAATAGAACAATTCTTCATTTGTTAATCGTTTTGCTTTTAACGGTGATAGTAGGCGATAGATAATGGATTCAATCTCTTGATAATCTTCATACCAATTCTCTAAGGTCTCAACTTCAAAACCTAAAAAGCCAGCAATATTTTCCGCTATTTCTGATAATTGATTCGTAACAGCTTCAGTTAAATTATTTTTTACTATCGTTTTTTCAATATTAATACCGACTATCCATTCATACTCGTAAGGAATTTCCATCTCTTTAGTCAATAGTCCAACAGTTCTATTAAGTGTTTGTTCACCTAATACTTTTGAATCATCAGCTAAATCCTCTGAAAAATCTCGCATTTTTTCTTCTAATAGATAGTCTCTAGGAATCAAAGAAACTTCAAAATACTTATATTTTGCTAGCTTCTTAACCACTTGTGAAACTGTTATCTTATGTTTTTTCTTTTTATCCGTATCTGTAATTGTAATTGGTGTGTTCGGAACTCGATAAAAAGCCGTGACAACACCGTCCTTACGTAAAGCCATATTTCCATCAGTCTTTGCTATCGGATATTCCAAACGCTTTACCATTTTTTAATTACCCCCTTTATTTTTTAAAACTAAAAAGCCTTGATTTTAAACAGTCAAGGCTCTTACCTTTTATAAATGAGTTTTCTCAAAAACAAACTCTTTTTCCATATCAACTCGCTCACCTTGATAAATAGCTCGCTTATCTAACTTAAACTCAAACCAATATTTCAACCAGTCAACAATGAAAACATGCATTTTTTTACCCTCTGGTTCTGTTTCCGTATAAATTTTTGCGATTTTATACGGTAAGATAGCATAAAGCAAACTAGAAATCGAATGCGTATGCAACGCTAACCACGACAGCAACGGTGATAAGAGTTGAAACATCACAATCAAAACTAAGAAAAAAACAACAAAAAAGGAAACCTGCATTGGCGTTGAAAAATACCAAATACGTTTTCCTTTAGGTGACTTAATTTCTTGTATCCAATAGGGAGCATTAATGCCCCTACCATAATCAAACAATTGTTCTTCTTCCATATTTTATAACCCTGAATTAATACCAAACCATTCCAAAATACCTGAAAGGAAGTTAAGCATTTGAGTACCTTTAAGTAATACTGCAATAATGGCATAAATGATAAGTGTAGTAAAAATCTTAATCATCTCACCAGATTTCCAATATTTGATAATAAAAAATCCACAAACCACACTCAAAAGGTAAATTGCGTCACCTGACATAAATGAACGTAAGTTTGAAATATCCATAAATTATTACTCCTTAACTTTTAAAATAGTTATATAACTTTTCAACAACCCAACCATTATCTGATTGCGACAAATACAAAGTGAAATTTTCAGTATGTTTATCAGTTGTATTTTTATCTGTAAACGTGACAGACACTTGAACAACCTTTTGACCATCATCACCCTCATAAAAGAGAGCTGTTGAATTATCAATCGTATCCACCTGATACGAACCACCCATTAAGACTGGTTCTTTCATCACCAATTTTAAATCCGTCTCATCACTTGAAGCGTATTTATCAAAGAATACTTCCAAAAACTCTTTGATTGAATCTGTTTCACTAGATGATAACTTCACCAAATCAGACGAATCATTCTTCTCAAATGATTTAGAATCACCTTGATAAAGGTCATCCGCCAAGCTATAAGGTAGGCTAACAATTGTCAGCAAGCCATCTTTAATCTTAAAAGGAACAGCTAAGTTCATGACATAACTGTTGCCACTAACTTCATAGCCAACCTTTACAATTGCCAAATCATAAGATTTATATTCCTCAACACTAATTACACGTTGTGATTTTAACGTTCGTGTCTCATTCAATTCTTCCGTATAAGTCGAAGAATCAAAAGCGTAATAGTCTTGTAAGGTCTGTTCCCGCTCCTCCGCAGATTCTTTATCATAATTAATATACGTATAGATAAAATTAGTCATGTAATATTGAACACGTGACACATCTAACGTCGAGGTCTGATTAGCACTATCCGTTAAGGTTGTTTCAAAATCAGCCACCTTATTTTTCAATGAATTTACTTGACTAGATAATGAGATTGCTCTTACTAGACCAATAAAACCAATAAACACAAAGAAAAGCAAAAAACCATAAGTCATGATATTAGCGGTTCTTTTGGATAGCTCCTTAACCTTTGGTTGTTTGCCTTGCTTTTCTTTTTTTGAAAATTTCATTAAAAATGCTTTAATCTGGGTGATAACACCCCCTTTTAATTTCAATTTAACTTACTCCTTTCCCTAAAATTTAGTATCTGCAATATAAAAGCCTTTTCCTTTGATTGAGGCTAAAATACCATCATCAAGAGCTTTAGCTAACATGAATTGAATAATATTAGTATGATCTAACAAATAAAGCGCTGTGTCATATTCATCCTTTGAGATAAAACGATAATAATGGGAAATGATATATTTCACATCAATATGTTCTTTTAAAAGATGAATAACAATGGATTCATCACCATGATAAAATTTTTGAATACATCTTTTTAAACCATAGGCTTCACTTAAAATCATTTGAGTATCAACGCCCCAATCAACGAAACCACAAATAAAAAAGGATTCATCACTGAATCCTCGCTCACGCATACGGTCGCGTATTTGCTCTTCTGAAAAACGCATTAAATCAAGTTTACATAGCGGTTCACTATAACCTGAATCACGTATCCTAATATCTGCTATCATTATAGACCTCCATTTTAAAACCAACAGACTTCTTACACATTTATCTAAAACGTTGTAGTATAATATTTAACATATAACAAAAACAGGAGCAAAAAATGTCATTTTTCTTATTAATACTAACTTTTACTATTACTTATCTCATTCCAATTATTCAAACTATTCTTCAAATATGGGAATTTATCACTAATAAAAAGGAATCTAGTATTACTGTTAATGGAAATATTTATGAAACAACTATAAACTATGAAGTTCAGGAAGTTAATTCTTCTAGATTATCTGAAAATATTGAATATATCAGAAAAAAACTATTTTCTTTTTATCCAAAAATGATATTATTACTTTTTATTTTCAATTTTATATCTAATTGGATTAATCTTCCAAGCGATTCTATTCTCAAAGGAAACACTAATAATTTCAGCTTATTTACCAATGGATTAACCCCAATTTTTGAAGCAATTATCCAAATGTTTGCCAATGCTTTCATAGCTACAATATTACCTACTGTTTCGCTAACTGTCTCATTTTTAAGCGTATTACTTCTTAAAAAAATTCTCCATTTTAAATTCGCTAACCTTTTTACAATAGCATATTATATACTAACCATTTTCTGTTATTTACAACTCTATCAAAACCTTAAAGATTTTGATTTAACTAGCATTTCTATAATCATTAATGTCTTAAACGTGACTATTGACTACAGTCCATTAGTTACTCTATTTGCTTTTATCACAATGTTTATCTTTACTGCAGTATCTCAAACACTAATTAATATTATATTTGAAACAAAAGAAACTAAAAAAGACTTTAAATTATTAGAAAACCTACTACCTAGATTTAGATTTTATATCTTTTTAGTAGCAATCCCTATCGTATTATCGTTCATCATCAATTACTATAAAAACTAATAATAAATTATTTAATACCAATAAAATCAATCTAAAAATAAAAGGACTAAAAACCTCTTTTTGAAAATAATCATTGATAATTATTGACAAAATAAAACTAACAATAAATACTCCAAGATAAAATTTTCGATTTTCATTAAGAACTTTAAAAAATTTCTTCATAGCAAACACCATTTCATTAATAAATAGCAAAAATAAAGTTCTGTCATCACATGGATTGTGTTAGCCAAACAAAAATCTGTATAAAATTTTGTTCTGATGGATTCATATTGAAATAGTTTTAATACGTTAAAATAAGGCTGATATGTTCCTTCTTCAACTTCATGTCGTCTCGAATAAATATCAATAATACTTCCAGCACTCCAACAATATAAAATAAAGGCAATCAATATGTATAATGCTTGTTTCATTTTTCCTCCACTTTTTATCAAACTAAAAAAGGTAGTCAAACGACTACCTTAATCCTTTTTCATAGTGTGTCCACATACTTAATATTTTAATAACCTTTTCATCTTCCAAAACCTGATAAACCAATCTATGTTTGATATTAATTCGACGTGAATAAAGACCAAATAAATCACCTTGTAACTTTTCATAAGTTGGTGGTGTTTGATAAGGATTTTCTTTAATTAACTCAATCAAATTTTTAGCTTTTTTATCTAATTTAGAAGCTTTCAAATGTTTAATCTGGGACACAGCTGTTTTAGAATAAACAATTTGATAAGTCACCAATCTACCTCATCTTCTGAAACAAACTCACTTAAAGGTGCGTTCATATCTTTTTTAAGTTGCTCTTTAAGTTCAGGAACTGAATATAAGTACAATGTTTCAACCATTCCATTATACTCATCCTCACTTAAAACAACAGCATTACCATTTTTAGTAGACACATTAACAGGTTCGTTAAACTTAATGGTTTGTTCTAGCAAATTGTAAATATCTTTTCTGAAATTTGTAACAGTTGTATTTAACATATTATCACCTCTTTATACGTACATTATAGCGTACGCTTTTAGAAAAATCAAGCAATAACAACTATTGTTTTACCCAAATTCTTCTAGATAATCCTCAACTTTAATCATTAGACCATTAACAATCGCATCTATGTCATGAGAAGTTAAAAACAAATCATCTGATACTGTTTTGTACTCTACTTTGACATGCTTAAATGTAGAATCGTAATAATCATAGCTGATATAAAACTGATTGACACCAAATCCTGCGTATCCTAAACGGAAAGCTGTAACAAAATGACCACCCAAACGGTTAATAATACGATTTAATAGACCATTTGCTCCACCTTGATAATAGTTCGGGATACGCTCTAAAAGTCTTTGTTTAACAATGTCACCAACCTTTTCCACTTCTTGTCTAGAAGCTTGATGATTTAATTTTTCACGAATTTCCTCCATTAATAATATCCCTCCGCTATTTGATTTAAAGCTTCTAGCTCTTCAACAGTATAATAACCTGTTCCAAATCTAGAAGTTCCCTCAACTTCCACAACCTCAACGGTATTATTGAGATTACCTGAACAACCAATTGCCATCAATTTTCCAAAATACAATGGAAAAACAAACCATTGGCGCTGACCTGTATCTGGATTTCTAATCAATGCTCTAATCATACCAACTACCTCAATGAACATCTAGGAAACCATCAGCTACAAAGCCACCAGAACTTTCAATAGCAATATCTCGTCCATACGCTTCGTAATCAAAGTACGTCTCCAATTGGTCTCTCGGAATATTCTGAATACCTAGTTCATCAACCCAATATTCACCAAGCTCTCTATCTGTATTGACATCATAAATCAAAGTCATATCATCAAAGTCATCTACATAGAACAAAAAGCCTCTAACATCATAACCAAAGAACTCATGGCACGCATAAACCAAATGTTCATCAACATCTTCAACTAATTCTGAAAATTTAAGAACATGTTCAAGCAAATCATACTCATCAATAAAATCAACATTAGAATCAACAATCACTAAATTATCGTAATCATCTGTTTCATCTAATCCAAAGCGTGCTTTAATACTCTCTAAGCTAGTTGGAAGTGCTACTTCTTTTTCTTGACCGTTTAACGTATTTCTCAAACGAATTGTAATATCCATAATATTTCCTCCAAAACAAAAAGGCGATTAGACTAACTAACCGCCTTACTCTTAATTTGAAACTTCAGCTAAGCTATGACCAATTGCTGACATTACACGGTGTGCTTGACGGATAACCTGTATTTCTTGATAATAATAAGATTTAACATTCTTACGCATAGTCTCAAGAACTTCTTCAGGTAATGAATAATCTTCTTTTTTCAAAAGAGCATTCAACTCGCCTACCGCTTCCCATGCTTCATCATACTTATAAGCTAACAACAATTCTGACACTTGATTAGCAACAGCTAATAATTTTTTATCATTTTGATTCATCTCTGCCATTTTAATTCCCTCCCATTTTACAGCAACAAAAAACAACCTACAAAAAGTAAGTTGGTGGCAAGCGTATCCGTTTAGCTCTTCCAAATTGATAAGTTTTTCGACTAAAAATCAGTTGCTTTTGAAAGGCTTGACGTCTTAATCGTAAAAAATTTGCAAGAGCTATCCAAAAATAATCTTTCAATAAAATACTCATTATACTCCTTTTCTTTTTTACTAAACCAAAACTTCAAACAGCCAACCTTTGAATGTCATCTTTTCTTGTTCGTTATTAGTATTTTTCATTCTCTAAACACTTCTTTCATACGATTTAAATGTTTTGTTAAATGATTATCCTGAATTAGCTCATATAAAATTTCACGTCGTTTATCTTCTTCCTGTAATAAAATACCAAACACTAAAAGCTTTCTCTTTCTAGTCACTAACTGTTCAAGCTCACTATGATATTCTTTTTGAAGATACGTAGCATTCATTCCTGAATAATCATTAATTGTTTTTCTAGCATTATTTATCAATTCATTAACTTCCTCACGATAGCTTGAAAAACGGTCTGTTTCGATTTCAGGATAATAAAAGTACCTATCAGGTAACATCATCACCACATACTCAATTAATTTTTTATCAGGTATTCGAACAACCAAAAAATCAAGTAATTCTGTATTAAAAGAATTTACTGTCATCACCTATCTCCTTATAAAGTATTCAAACACAGTCATCATACTCACCTTGATTTAAACGAACAAACGCTTCAACAGCAACCAACGTCCTTTTAGCTTCATCTGTTAACTCACCTGAATTTAAAACATAATCCAAATTATCCTCGCCGACGATTTTATCAAACTCCCTTACCAAAGCTAAACTATTAGATACTTGATAGCGAAGCCATGCAATTGTTCGTCTAATATCATAGGGCTCAGGGTCAATTGAAATAACAACACCCTCTGAACCACCAAATAATCGTTGCCATTTACTATCAACCAGATAAGCGCCATAATCATTCGTGCCATCATAAACAGTAATACGACTATTAATTAAGCCACGCCCTAAAATTGCTAAGTCAACACCATTAATATATTCGTTGACAATGCTATCAGCTTTCTTTTGAGCTAAACGAATTTCATAACGATTCCAAATATTAAAGACTTCCAAAGCTTCATTAACTGTAATGCGTTCTTGTTTTGCTAATTCATAGCGCTTTTCATAAAAGTTGAAATACATCTCTGACTGACGAGAACCAAAGTAAATCGATATACCTTGTCTTTCTTCCTCGTTATCATTGTTAGATGAACCAAGTGAACCACCACCAATGTAGTTCCACTTTCGGAGTTTATCAAAGTACAATTCCTTTTTATAATACTTACTAATCAAATCTTCCAATTGGAACTGTTCATTTTCACGACCAACACCGAGATACAATTCATCAATAGCTATATCCAATCGTGTTACTTTCATACTATCACCAAATGCTGACCGCATATTAGCTAGTAAATCTCGCCATGTTAAGCCATAGTGCTCAAGCATAACTTCCATTTGGCGACAGCCACTACCTGATAATTGAATGGTTATTTGATAATTATTAGTCTCAAATTTATCATGATAATCAAATATCCAAACATCACCACGTTTCCAAAGGTGAGTGTACATCATCAATTTTGTTTCATACGAGCCAAACTCACGAAATGGAATTAACAAATATTCCCTTGTAAATTTTTCCAAATCACGAACACTTTTAAAAGTGATTCGTAAGTAGTCAATCATGTAACGCAACCTATCCTTATCACAATCAAAATAACCAAAAGCACTTTTGATTTTATGAAACGTCTCAACACTTAATGTCTTTTTTCCTAATTCATATCTAGAAATTAACGATTGAGAGATACCAACCGTTTTAGCAAAATCAGACTGATTAAGCCCTGTTTTCTTCCGAAATCGTTGCAAGTAGTAAGCTTCCATCTACTTTAACCACCCCCTAAAAATTTTAGAACCAAAAAACAGTGATTTTAGAACCACTTATCAAATCTCGCAAACCCTTGATACATATAAGTTTTGGGCGTTGCCAGTTGCCATTTTCGCAAATCTCTACCCCCCTATTAGAAATACGGGGGTTAATTTCTTTTTCCAAGAAGCGATAACCGCTTGATAACCGCCGATAACCGCATGGGCATTCGCCCATGCTATCGGCTATCAAGCTATCGCTTCTTGGAAAAAGAAAAGGGTAAACCTACCCTAATCTTCACTTTCTTTGGTAAAATACTGCTCCACAGCATTAGACCACGTTAAATCATTTGTTGCTTTAAAGTCAAAGAGCTCTTTCACTAAAGCCACTTCCGAACTAGTTAATACCTGTTTATCAGTATCATCATGCTCAAAAGTTGTATAACCGTCATCTTCAATCATTTTCACAACCTTAAAAACTTGTGGACGAGAAGCACCAATACTATCAGCAACTTCTTTTAAGCTATATTTAGTCTCTTCTGTTTGAACTTTGTTAGCCGATATCTGATTAGCCTGATTAGTCGCTTCTGTGGCAACCGCCAAAAGTTCTTTATCGTTAACAATATCAACAGAAATTTCTGGATTTTCATCAGGGTCAAAACGATTTTCATGACGCTCTAATTTAATAAACTCATCATAAAACTCAAATCCTTTAGGCATATTCGGTGAGAAAAACTCACGAGCCACATCACCCATAACAGCACCATATCCACGACCATAGACACGACGACCAGAAATATATTTAAGATATTTAAAATCTTTGTTACGATTAACTTCACCATACATAATGTCATAGCCTCCGTCATCAAGACGCCCAACATTCAAACGCATATTAATATTTGCTTGCAATTTAGAACCCAAATCTTCACGACTTGGTTTTTGCATAGCAGAAATATCAAAAACACCCGCTTGACGACCTAAAAACAAAATGTTTCCAAGTGATTTATCTAATCGTTCACGTTGTTTATAATCTAACATTGCCATTAAAGCGTTAAGCTCATCACAACTAATAAAATACGGCTCTAAGCCATATTCATAATATTTTTTTAAACTCTTATGTTTCAATCGAACACGTTCATCATTCATGAATTTATAACGTGCCATCATGATTACTTCTGCTTTCTCAAAACGTTGTATAATATCTTCAACATCAAAAGCAACACGACCTTTAAAAGCTGGCATATCAGCTATCGCTACAAAATCAGCCTGCTTAGGGTCACAAATATCAACCACACCAATTTTAGCTAAAGCTAAAACTAATGTTTGCAAAAGAACCGTTTTACCACCACCAGTACCACCTGCAACAAGCAAATGTGGGTCTGAATCAAAATCCCAATAAAAATTTTTCATCAGCAACAAGCCTTTTCCTTTTTCGTACGTTACATCTGTAACATTAATACGATTAAGAAAAGCTTGATAAGCCATAGTATACGTCTTATATTTAACGTCATCTACTGTTTCCATAAAATCCATAAACAACGTTTTTTCAAGCTCACCACCCATTTTTGAAAACTTATCTTGAAATTTGTTCCCAGCCATCTCAAACGAAATATCCAAATCATATTTACGCTGTTTCACATAAATTTTTGGATATCTAATTTTAGACTTTACATTTTGACCTGACCGCTTTTTCTCATAATAAAAACCATGTTCAAAAAAATATTTTGATAAAATACCTAAACGGTCAACTTTCTTACCAAAAGGCGTTTGTTCTCTAAAAAACCATGAAAACCAAATACCTAAAACAATTGCCAAAACACTTAAAACAGCTAAAATCACAATTGTTTTAACATCTACTGCTTTTAAAGCGTCAATATTAACATAACCAAAAGCAATTGATGGTAACAACAACACAAAAGAAAAAACGAAAGCTAAAGTCACATTTAGCTTTCGCATGTACGGACGAATTCGTCGCCCTCTATATTCAGGCAATAATCGCATAGATTACCCCCTATTTTTTATCTTGCTCCTGTGATTTTGGTTGAGATTGATTAGGTGTTTGACCTACTTTTTTAACATTAGAAGCTAAAAGTTTAATACGGTCAGAACGTTTACCAATTGACACATAGGCAAAAGTCAAATCATCAAATTCAATAACATCACGATACTTAATACCAAGTTCCGCAAAACGAACCTCGGTCATATCTGATACTGTCACATTAACTGACTTTTTCAAAACAGAGGATGATACAGAAAGCACCAAACCACGTGTTTCACCCGTAGGAATTTGTGGATATGTTCCATCTTGACGGCGTGGTTGAGATGTATCGTCTGTATAAACCAAATCCTCTTCAACAACTGCAATTAACTTCAAATCACCCAAAATTTCTTTAGCTGAAACAAGTCCATCATTTAAAATACGATATTCTTTATCTGCAACCTGTAACTTCTCACCAAAATTCAAACCAACTTTTGCCATTATTTATTACCTCCTACACGTTTAAAACCTTTTGCCAATACATTCATAGCTGGTGCTACATCTTGACCATTCCAAGCTGTATCTTCTAAGAAGAAACAATCACCATCAATTTCAAGCTCATCATCAAATTGAAACGTTTGAGAAAGAGCAGGTGTAATAATATGAAAGACACCATGTTTTTCATTATTTACAATATGACGTTGATAATTTCCAGCTTCCCCATTCACACGACGTAGCGCTTGACCTAATTGTTCGTAAAAGAACTTACCAACAAAATCTTTTTTCAATTTCAAGTTATCAATAATTTCCATTTAAATTTTCCTCACTTTATTTTTTACACAATAAAAAGGCAGTTTTAAGACATGCCAAGGTCACATCATTAATCTTCTTTACGTTTGCGAATACCTAAGAATCCAACCATTGTCATCAAGATACCAGATAGAACTGTAACTAAGCTTAAAACAACATTATCTCCTGTTTCAGGTAAAACTGATTGACTAACAACTGGCACATCTTCTGCCACTTCTGGCGTTTGCACATCAGTTGGTGCTTGTGGTTCTTCTGGCACTTCTTCAACTGGTGGTTCTACCGTATGGGTAACCACTTCGTTTGATGGTACAGGAACTTCTGTCACATTACCATCTTCATCTTCAAAAGCAAGATGGTTCGTGAAATCATTATAAACATCACCTGCTGCGATACGAACGAACTCAATATCAACCTTAGCTTGGAAGTCTGAGTCTTTAGCCACTTGTGCTAAGAAATCAGAATTAAGAGATACATAGAAGTGACCTGTGACATCGTCGTAAACAGCCTGCGCATAAGCTTTGAGATCTTCGCCAGATTGGATGACTGTCCCGTCTTTTAAGGTGATTGGTACAAAAGCATAAATGCTATAGCCTTGATATTCATCATGTTCAATGTCAAGATAATCTTCAAAGTCATATTTCACAAGCGTATCTTTACCATTCGCTAAGACTTTAGCCCCCTCAAGCGTGTAATGACCTGTTTCACCGATTTGAAGCTCGCCACCATCAATTGAAATACCTTGGTCATTTAAAACATCTTTAACCGTCGTTAAAGCCACATCATACTCATTAAGATGATAAGTCGCTGTTAGATTATCTTTGAGTGGTGTTTCCACTGGTGAAGTTGGTAAGGTAACACTTGTCAAGGTTAGTGTTGGGTCTGGCAGATACTTAAATTCTTCAGTTGTAACCATTGACGTTGTGCCAAAGAGGTCAAATTCAATGTAGTTGACAATATTACCATTGCCATCAACAACATTATCATCTGACGTATGAGTGTAGTTAACCGTTGTTGAAGACCCAACCATAAGATATGTCCCCTGTGGTGCTTGTTGGTAGCCATCTACGGCAAAACCAAGACCTGTTAGAGATTTATCCGCATTGGCAATCAGACCTGAACCATCTGGGTTAACATAGTTAAGCGTATTACCATCAAATTCGATTTTAGACGTTTGGTCATTATCGACGTCCCCAACCACAGAAGCAACCACCAATTTAACAGCATTACCACTATCATCTACAAATTGGAAAGATAATCCCAAGTTATCGTAGTTCCAATAATCGACAGCGATACCATTGTCAGCAGTTTTCCCGATAACAAACCATGAATCTTCTTTATCAGTTAAAGCACTAGCTTTGGTAATCGTCACAATCGCATTAATATTAGTACCATCAGTTGCTTTACCAATATTATTTAATGTAAAGGTATCGCCAACAGTCGCTTCTGTAACTTTATAAAAAAAATCTGACGTCGTGCCATAAATCGCTGGGTCATTTGCAGTATCATGACTTGTAACTGTTACGCCATTCGCATTAGAAATCGTTGTGTTATCTTGCCAGCCAAGACTTTGAGCTGTTTTAGCGTTAGGGTCAAGTGTCACTACTTTAATGTTTTGATAGTAAGCAAGACCTGTCGCATTAGTATCAAACTCACCTGTGACATAAAGATAATTGGCTTCATCTGAAGCAATGTTATTACTCTTTAAAGCATCTTCACGAGCTTTCACTTGCGCATTATAAGCATCAACGGCTGCTTTTTCAGTTAAGTAATCACTAACAGCTTGCTCATTAGCTTCAGCAATACTTTCCGCTTGAGCTTGACCTGCTTGATAATCAGTAGTTAACGTGCCATCACCATAATCAACTGTTGTTTCAGTTACTGTTGCCCCATAAGTTGATTGAGCTTCTGAAACAGCTTGATTCGTGCTTTCTGCCTGTGCTTTAGCACTTTCGTAAGCTTCGTTTAGGGCTTGATTATCAGCTGTGATTTGCGCATTTTCAGTATTAATCTGTTCTTGTTGCGCTGTGACTGCTTCCAAGCTTTCTGCTTGTGTGGCATAATCGGCTTGCGCTTCTTCCTGATTAACAACTGTTTCTGACGTGGTTTGCGAAACTGTGACACCTGTATTTTCTGCGTCGCTAATCGCTGTATTTAGCTCATCACTTGCTGGCTCAACAATCGTTTGACTAGCTTCAGCAACTACTGGAACATCTGTTCCGTCAGGCACAACAGCCTCATCTGCGTTAACTTTACCACCTAGAAAAGCTAATCCTAATGCAATACCACATACTAGACCGTATGCTTTTGATTTACGGAAAAATCCATGACCTACAACATTATTATTTTTCATTAATTTAAAACTCCTATTTAACTTTTTTTATAAAACAAAAAAAGATAGCAAAAACTATCTTTAACTCAACAACACTAAATAACTAGCTGGTGCTCTTGCAAACTTCACTACATCATCTCGCTTTCAATTTAATCTAAAATCTGACGTTCAATATGTAGCCACTTTCGACCTTTTGACTTTAATAAAAAATCAACAAGTGACGTTGTTGACTTACCTTTAAAAATAATAAAACTACCGTTAGCAATATAACGGCGTAATGTTGCATAATCTAAAGAAGAAACTTTTACAATATAAGCTTCATCATATCGTTTATAAGTTTTTACAAAAACAACCTCACCTGACTTTTTCAAGAAATAAACACGAATCGAATTAGACTGTGCTTTATTTCTTAATTGATATAGCAACTTATGCTTAACTAACCATTGTTCAACTACATTATTTGACATTTACTTTCTCCTTTAACTAATCCGCAAACACCTCCTCAATATACTTATCATTAACAGCAATATCACCATTTTTATCATCATAAGCGTAATAATCTAAAGTAATTGCTCCATTACGAATCGTAACGATAGTCGGTGCTTTAACCACATCAAAACGACTTGTTAACGCTTGTCCGTCCGTTGAATTAACATCAACATAAAACGTTGTCACATCACTTTGTTTAGCTTCACTCTTAATCTTACTCATTCCAGCTTCACAGTAAGGACAACCCTTTTTATAAAAAACAATGTTGACATCTTCATTAACTGTATCATTATATACTTTAGCCGTTAAATCGCTATGATAATCACTTGAATAATAATCATAACCAATCTTTAACGGAACTAATAAACCTAAAGCAATTAACGAAACCAAAATAAATTTCTTTCGATTTACTATTTTCTTAAAACCATTCAATAAAACACCACCCCTTTTTTAAACCAAGAATCACGAAACTTATCTTTCGTATCATTTTCTCTATCTTCATGAACAAACGTTCCAAAAGAATAATTCCAACCATTTATATAAAAATCTAGCAACTCTTTCTCATACAATTCAACAAATTCAACTAATACTGCTCGATTTTCATATTCTGCAAACGGATAAACTGGACGATATATTTCACCTGTTTTATCATTAACAATCTCAATCCCATAAAATTTTATCATTGGTTGAAACTCACTATCATAACGCCATTTATCGATTATATTAATATAAATTTTAACTCACCCACTCACTAACTTTCTTTTTATTCATTAAGTAATAGCGTTTGATAGTATTTACAGCCCAATTGCGTAAACCTGATGTTATATCTTCACTACCGTATGCTTTTTCATAGAGTTTTTCAATTTCATCAACAGCTTCTTGATAACAAGCGTCATAACAATCAGACATTGAACCATAAATTGATATGTTCCAAATAAACCGATTGACAATTCTTTCATATTCTTTTTTATAATAATCATCCCTGTTAGCACTCATAATAATCCTCCATTTTCAATAGTTATCTTAACTAATGTCTCGTATCACCACCATGAACAATCGCCCATGTTGCAAACGTTGCAAAACCAAATAAAATTAAAACAAGTAAAAATATCACTCAACATCACCTCTTCTTAATTTTTTGCAAAAGAAAAAAGCCATGAACTTTCTTCATGACTTACATATAACTAATAATCTTTATCCAACTCTCGTTCAACATTCCTAATAATAATTTGTAAATTTTCAATCAAAACTGGAATGTCTTTTAAAGCAATTTGAACAATCTCATATGAATCTGTTCCACCATAGTGATGATATGCTTTATCCCTGAATCTCTTAATTTCAGACCAAGGCAATAAATCAGCATATCTTTCTTGAAGATCACTAGATAACTTACGAGAATCTAATTGCTCACCAATTTGCCCGATATGCATTGCTAGCGAAGCAACAACCATTTCATCATATAAATCAATACCATAATGTTTTACTTTATCTAAAGTATTTTCAATTTCTTCTGCAAAGCTTAACATCTGCCTAAGATAAGAATAATCCAGTTCCAACTGCTCTCTTCTCATATAGTAATACCTTATCCTTTTCAAAATTCTTATAAACTTCTTTACCAATATATGTAGAATTTGTTGAAAGTCCTTCCATAGTCATTAAATCAACTTCTACATCATCAAAAACAGCCTCTAATTCATCATAAAGTTTATAAAATGCAAAACCTAAAGCCTCTGAACCTCTTGAAACAATAACTAAATCAATATCACTATTCTCATCAGCTTCACCTCTTGCATACGAACCAAAAAGATAGACAGCAGATAGGTTATACTTCTCTGCCAATGGATTAATCTTTTCTTGTATCTGTTCTATCGTATAAACCATAACTACATACCTCTCTTTCTAGTCTTATTATAACATATAATATTAGACTTTACTGTTTTCCTATGTTTTTAAAACCTTTTCCCTCACCGACTTCTCCTAATGCTAAAATATTAAGATTAATACTAGTTTTCTGAATATCATTTTCATCTACCTTAAATTGGCAAAAAATAATATCTTCTTTCAAATAAAAATCACCTCACCTATTATAAAATTCAAAACACAAACTAATATGCTTTAAGAAACCTACTAATTTATTTAGTAGGCTTTTTAAAACAAAAAATGTACAAGATTAACCTGTACATTCAATCAACATATTCTGATAATTCATTCTCAATCTTTCTTAAAATAAAACGTATATCCTCCGATTCACCATACATTTCAAATTCAGCTAATTGAGTTTTAAACCTACCAATAGCATCTAACAATTTAGAATACTTATCATCTTTTTGAACTAAAAGTTTTTGATTTTTAACCTTTAATTCAGCAACCTCTGCATTTAATTTCGAATTTTGGATAACGACTTCTTTCATCATATCCATTGTCTCCAAAATCTCTTTTGCACGAGAAGTGTTATTATACAGATTTTCTCTAGCCTTTTCTTCACGTAACATTTCATTACGAATATATCTCGTATCATTTTTAATAGAATAATGTTCTTTTGAAAGCTGTTCACACTCGTCAGAAACTTTCCGTGATACTCCACTAATAGCATTAGTTAAGCCAGTATGCTCTTTTGATAAACCATCATGTTCTTTTGATTGTGCTGTAAATTCTCTCAAAATAGCACTTGTATCTCTAGAATTCCTTATAATACTATTCAAAACTCCAAAAAGAGCAATTAGAGCCGTTAAAAACGTTGCTAAATCCATAATCGAATAATCTCTTATCATTTTTCCTCCATTCTATCATATTTTCTTTTATCTTGGAAAAGGGTATTATAAACGCTAATACCCTTTTTCAAAACAAAAAGTGACTTATTGCTAAGCCACTTTAATATTTCAATACTTTAAATATTTTAAAGTACACTAAAAACAACTTTAACTTCAATACTGATTTTAAGTACAGCGAAAACACCTGCTTAAAATCAAAGAAAATACAATGGTTAAAGCATTCGTGGGCTCATATCGTCGCCAAATGCCATTTACTAAAGTAAATAACAACACTACATTGCATTTTCCTTTGGGATAAGTCACCAAGTTCCGTATTACTCAAAATACTCCCCTTGCTAGTGCTAAAAAGGCACTATTAAAACACCTTATCCCATAGCCCGTTCTTTTTTAAAAGAAAGAACATACCGTCCACCCTCGCGGGTCTCTTTACGCTTTTGACGTAAAACAGTTCGTGGTTTTTGTACAATTCAAGGAAACCAAAAGCAGTTCCAACCCATTTTTGAATCTTTCCTACTTTGAGCTTTCGCTCCGCCCAAACCTTAACACCATTGTCAGATTTATCAATCTACTTTTAACAAATTTGATGTAGTAAACTTAACGCTATACCAATTCGCAAAAGTCTTGACAAAATCAGCCAAAATGCATATAATACAAGTAACCAAACTATATTATACGTTAGATTTTAACTGATGTCAGTGAGAATCTGACGTGTTTTTTATTAAATTAATTTTACTATACCTAACATCTTTTTCGTTCATGGGATAATTCTAATTTTGCTTTTTTAAAGCACTCTTTATCTCTTTTGAACAATAGATTGTCAATAGGTATATTGAAATAATTAATATGCTTAATTACTTCAATATGACTACTGAAAATCAAAAATTAATGGTTATAATCACTATAGTTAACTAACTATATTTATATTATATAGTTGATTAACTATATTGTCAAGCTTTTTTTGACAAAAAAATAAATTTTTTTAAAGAAAGGAAAATATGTTCCCAGAACGCTTAAAAGCCTTACGTAAAGAGGCAAAACTTACTCAAAAACAAATGGCTGAAGCACTTAACATCAAACAGCCAACTTATGCTCAATGGGAAAATGGTCGAACAAAACCTAAAGCAGAAACTTTAGAAAGATTTGCTAATTTCTTTAATGTATCAACCGACTATTTATTAGGAAAAACAGACATCAAAAATAGTTCTGAATTAACTGAAACTGACATTGAACAAATTCTCAACAATGACGTTATCAGTTATGACGGAAAACCTATGACAGAACATGACAGAGAAATTCTAACACAGGTAATTAAGGATTATTTTGATGGCAAGCTTAAGGACTACGATTGACAAACTTCTTGACGAATTAGGTACTAGAATTATTTACCGAAACATTGATAGCGGTGGTAAAGCTTATGTACAGTTAAATCTTATGGTTGTAAATCCAAATCTACCACAACAAAAACAAGAACAGATTATCTTACATGAACTAGAACATATCAAAAGGAAACACTCCAAAACCTCTTATTCTTCTCCTAACTATCTTACAAAACTCGAAGCGGAAGCAGAACACGGAAGAATAAAAGCAGATATAACTACTTATATAGAAGAAACACCAGAAGAATACTGGAATATCTATAATTTTTCAAATCATTATGACATTAAACCAGAATTTGAAAATTATATAAACAATCATCTAAAAAATCCTGATAAAACAAAAAAAGACGACTAGAATTTTTTCTAGTCGTCATCTTTTGCGTCCTCAATAGCTTCTTTCAAAGCTTCGCTATTTTCCTTATAATAAGTAGCCTTAGATGAACCTGAAAAAACATAACTACCATAATCAATATCAATTTCTCCATCATCATCTAACGTATATGATACAATATATTCTTTTCCATCTACAAAAGTAAAAGTACCATGCTCTCTATCAACACTAGTTATAGAATGTTCACCCTCAAAATATAATTTCCCAGAATCACCATCTATCTCCAAAGCTAATTCTTTTTCACCATTATAATTAACACCATAATACTTCCCACTTAAATCATCTTTTGATGAACACGCAACAAGTAAGAATACTGACATAACCGCTAACAATACCGCTAATAACTTCTTTTTCATAAAAAGCACCTCCCTTAATATATATCCCTATCTGATAGAAAACTTTTAATCTATCAACATCACGTCCTGATAAGTGACCAATAATTTTTATTTTGACTTTATCACTATCAATTTCATAAAATCTTACAATATCAATCCATGATGGCTTTCATCTCATATACTCTATTCTAGCAACCACTACAGAATAGATATTTAAATCAGTCATTAAACACCTCCTCATATTCTGAAAAGTCTTCGTCACTGAAAAACTCTTTTACATCAGCAGGATTATTAAAATCTACCTTTTTAGATGGTATTTTTTCTTCTATCATTTTGAGAAATTCCTCATCAGAAATAGATGGCTTTTCTAAAGTTACATCAAAAGGCAAACTGCGTGTTCTCACACTTTGAATCAAAAACATTCTAACGGCTGTTGCCATATCAAGCCCTAAATCTTTATATATCTTTGAAGCTTCTTTCTTTAGTTCATCATCTACACGTACTGTTACCATTGACATAACTAAAACCTCCGTACTCTATTTGTACTTACATTGTACCACTATTTTATAGTTTTTTCAACTAAAATACACAGTAAAATGCATTAGTAACACTAATGCACTTTATTCTATACCTAATTGATTAAAAAATATATTGTTTTACTTATTAAATATCCATCTCATAAAAAGTTTAATTAGCCAAAACTTGACTGATTTTTGACTGATTAAACCACTATAAAATGATAAATGACAATAATTTATATATTCTTTACTTTGATTAAAACGTGATAAAATCAATGTTTCTAAACATCATCAACAGTCACTAATATCTTGACTTTCTCACTGAAGTAAAATGCATTAGCAAAAAACTAATGCATTTTATTCTATACCTAGTTGATTAAAATATGTTGCTTGGTTAATTTTTAGTTAGCTCCCTTACTACAATTATAAAAAAGTTTAAAATGCCCTTAAATTAAGCATTTATAATTTCACGTTACTATATCCTCATATATCAATAACGTCAATATATGTCAAACTATATAAGCAATAATTCAAATTAGTCTATATAACCATATTTAAAGAGAACTAAACTAAATAACCTGACTCCTTTAGAATTAAGGAATCAGGTTGCTTAACTATTTTTACTATTTCACTAACTACTTGACAAGGAACTACTCAAATCTTTCTAATCACCCTTTTATTTTAAAAATTAAAAACATCATTAAAGTTCTCTGCCATAGTAGGATGCGTAAATATTTGATTCTTAAGATAAGTGTATGGGATATGGTTATCCATAGCTAACTTAATCAGGTTTATATTTTCCTGAGCCCCTTCACCAAAAAGAGTTGCTCCTAAAATATCTTGTGTTTTTTCATTAACAATAACCTTATAAATACCTCGAAGATTGCCATTAACATGAGCTCTAGGCATAGCTGAAACCATTAATTCATTTGCTTTATAGGGAAGATTTGCCTCTGCAGCTTCTTTTTCTGTTAAACCTACACGTGCCAAAGCAGGGTTAATAAATAATGTAGTAGGGATATTCTTTCTCTGACTAGCGTTATAATCACTCTGTCCAGTTAATTTATTAAAAACTATGCGATAATCGTCCAATGACACATAAGTAAATTGGAGCCCGCCATTGACATCCCCAACAGCATAAACATTTGGAACACTAGTTTCACAATAATCATCAACCTCAATGGCACCACGGTCTGTTACCACAATATCTGTATTTTCAAGTCCCAAGTCAGTAATATTCGGTTTACGACCAGTCGCATAAAGGACAGCATCAAAACTCATTTTCTGACCATGATTGCTTAAAATAACATTATCCTCTTCATCATTTTCTAAAGCATTTATCTGAGCATTTAAAACAAAGGAAACACCGTCTTCTTCCATGTATTCTTTTGCTAGCTGCGCAACGATATCCTCCTCACGTGGCAAAATACGGTTAGCAGTCTCAAAAACGGTGACCTTACTGCCAAGATTAGCATAAAGGCTGGCAAATTCAAGCCCGATATTACCCCCTCCAATGATTCCTAACCTTTGTGGCAAAGTTTCTAATTTTTGAATACCAGTGCTGTCAAAGACATTTTTAGATTCCTTTAATCCTGGGATAGGCAAACGATTTGAAATGGCGCCTGTATTAATCACTATAGTATCAGCTGTTAACTGTTCACTATCCTCGCCAGCAACTATTTTAATAACCTTATTAGAGACAAAACTTGCTTTAGCATCATAAAGATCTACACCAGCATTGACCACATTGGCTTTATTTTTCTGATTTAATCGATGCGTAACCACCTCTTTTTCAGCCATTGCCTGCTCAAATGTTAAATGATTTTCAGCTGCATGGATTAATGTTTTTGTTGGAATACAGCCAATATTGATACAAGTTCCTCCATACATTGAAGAACTTTCTTCAACAAGAGCAACTTTCTTGCCAAGAGAACTCATCTTAGCAGCAAGTGTCTTTCCAGCTTTACCAAAGCCAATAACTAATAAATCATATGTTTTCATTTTTGTTCCCCCATAAAAGCACCGCATCATTAAATAACAAACATGATATTAGCGATATTGTGTTAAATCTTGTTTTAAAAAGTAGTAAAATAAGTTGCCATAATTTCCTGAATAATCCAGTACATGACCGTTATAAACGACCTTAGTGACTTTGTAATAGTCGGCAATATCGATTGAGCAAGCTTGCTGTGAACGTTCGAATTCCTCGTATGAGTCAAACGTCACCACTCGTTCTTGGTTTCCTGCGTTTAAAAATGTAATTTCAATCATCACTTATATTTCCTTTCCAACTCATAATACTGTGTTACTCACATGTTGGCGCTAACATTAACCACAGTACTATGGAAATCTTTGTACACTGCTATGCTACTACAAAGTTCATACTAGCACAACTATTCTGTTTGAGATAAACTTCCAACTTTATAGAAAATATGATAGCTTCACCTTTTCTAAACCTTACTTCCAACTATCCACACGATGACTTTCTTTAATAAAATACCTTTAGGTTAATTACTAAGAATATAAACTCACTTATTTAAAATCTTATTATTTTACTTATTTTTATAAAAAAGTTACTATAAAATCCTAACGAATATGACTATATATAAAATAATATTCGTAAAAGGAGAAAAAATGAAAACTAACCGTTACTTCATCGCAACATGTGGTGTTATCTTACATTTAATGCTAGGCTCAACCTATGCTTGGAGCGTCTACAGAAATCCAATTATCGCAGAAACAGGATGGGATCAATCAGCCATTGCTTTTGCCTTCTCGCTTGCTATTTTTTGTTTAGGAATGTCCGCTGCTTTTATGGGACAACTCGTAGAAAAATTTGGTCCTAGATTAACTGGAAGTATATCTGCCTTTCTTTATGCCTTAGGCAACATATTAACTGGTTTGGCTATTGCAAAGAATAGTATTGTTCTGCTCTATCTAGGGTATGGAATTATTGGTGGAATCGGATTAGGTGCTGGGTATATTACACCTGTATCCACTATTATTAAATGGTTCCCAGATAAACGTGGTTTAGCTACTGGATTAGCTATTATGGGATTTGGTTTCGCAGCTCTTTTAACTAGTCCTATGGCACAGTCGTTAATAATACATTCTGGAATTATTAATACATTTTATATACTAGGAGTAATATATTTCGTTGTAATGATTCTTGTTTCACAGTTTATCAAACTCCCTACAAGCAAAGATTTTTACATTTTATCTAAAGATAATTTACCAACGGATATCACCCAAGGCGTCTCTGCTAAAAAAGCTTTAAAAACATGGGATTTCTATATGTTATGGATGATTTTTTTCATCAATATTTCTTGTGGACTGGGACTTATTTCAGTTGTTGCTCCAATGGCTCAAGATTTAGCTGGAATATCTGCTAGTGAGGCAGCAATTATTGTAGGAATTATGGGAGTTTTTAATGGTTTTGGAAGACTGTTATGGGCAAGTCTTTCAGACTTTATAGGTCGTCCTTTAACCTTTTTAATTTTATTCATTGTTAATATTCTTATGACAATAATGATCATGCTTTCCCATTCTCCAATATTATTTGTTATTGCAATGGCTATTTTAATGTCCTGTTATGGGGCAGGGTTCTCTCTAATTCCACCCTATCTCAGCGATATTTATGGCGCAAAGGAATTAGCCATTTTACACGGTTATATTTTAACAGCTTGGGCAATGGCTGCTCTTTTCGGACCAATGTTATTAGCAACGTCATATGCAATAACCCATACATACACCGCTACTTTGATTTGCTTCATCTTACTCTATCTTATAGCTTTGATGCTAATTATTAAGCTCACGAACCACCATAAAACTCAAAAACACTAAACATGCAGCCACTACACTATAGCTCAAAATATTTACAAAACACGCAATATGACTCTTAAAAATTGTATTTTTAGTTATTGTCAATAGCTTTCCATTCAAATAGATTATTCTTTACTATCATATGGACTATTCTGATATAACCTTATACGGATTCATAGCACCTAAATAAAAATTTATAATTTTCACAAACAAATCCATTAAATTGTGTTACAATGTCCTTACAAGCGTCTTAATAAGAGCAATTCAGTACCAAAGAAGCATGCTTACTGCAGAGGTACTGAATTACTCTTATTTTGTTGTTACGATATGCGTAAAGCTCTAAAAAGTAACCTATTTTTGACAATATCCAATTTTTAGTTTGCTAAACATCAGATACACTGACAACTAGTATAATAAATCCTAATATAGGCAATACTTTTTTTAACATCTTTTTCCTCAAATATTATCAACTATATAGTACGTTCCAACTACTGGATTATAAGTGTAATAGTACAACGGATAGACATAACGACTCAACACATATATTCTCGTGCCTCTATATAAAAGGGTACCCGTAGGAGTTCCTCCTAATGTTCTAGTTGCCTCATTATAATCCCCAACGCGTCCATCATCATTAAATGTCTGCCATGCTAAATAAGCACCTGTGCCATCTGCCGGTTTAAATCCTAGACCGGAAAACCGCCATCCAGTACCACTAAAAGTCGCCGAACGATAGACTTATCCACTTCGCAAAACTTTAGCCGTAGCAGATGGTGCAGCCGCCCTAGTCAACGGAACTTCTGGAATCACACTAACAGAAGTGACAAATTCTTTAGTTTGATACTCATCTTTTAGCTGACCCACTATAGCTACATAACCCTGATTTTGTGTAACCTCTTCATTAGAAAAGACATATCCTTGATTAACACTAAAAATAATCCCACCGTCAGGCAATGCCACTACAGTCTGATTATCACTTAACCCTTCAAACTCTGTATTTATTTGCTCCTGCGTTAAAGTATAAGAAACATCACTCTCCAAAGCAAAAGCCGAATTAGTTCCGAATAATAAAAACAATACATTAAAAGAAAAAACTATTATAAATAATATCTTTTTCATAACAAATCACACTTTCATAAGTTTCGTCAAGGTAAATGATTTAAGTTTAATTAAAGTAGTTAAAAAATATTGTTTCCGTTATTCTCCCTTTCTATGCAACGACTTTAAATTAAGTAATAGTCAAATAATATTTCTGCTTTCAATATAAATACTTCTTCCTATGCTTATTGTGCCACTTCTATTTTTAAACGTCAATATTTTTTAAGAATAATTTAACTTTAATGCAACATGAAACTAATCTGCAAATACCAATTACCAATTCAAAATCTGTCACTAAAAAAATCTATTTAATATACAGTAAAATGCACTAGTAAAAAACTAATGCACTTTATTCTATACCTAATTGATTAAAAATATGTTGCTTGGTTAATTTTTGGTTAGTTTCTCTACTACAATTATAAAAAATAGCTCAAAACACTTTTAAATCAAGAATTTATATTTCTACGTTAACATAACCTTATTATAGCATTTTTTAAGCTTTTAGGTTATTTCGATAAAAATATGATAAAATGGAATAACTAATATCACTTCTATTACTATAAACTTGTGGATAAGTTGATTTCAAATGATGATTATGCACACGTGTTATCACCAGAATATCCACAAGCTGTTGATGATTTTGAGCTGTTTAGGAGGCAACATGAAAAAATTTTGGTCTTTTGGATTAATGGTATTATGCCTAGCTAGTTTATCTGGTTGTGAAAGCATTACACGCGCTATTCGTGGTGATGATTATGTCAATGCAAAAATAGCAGCGAGTTCTTCAGAAGCTGCTGCTTCTGCTTCAGCAAGCGCCAGCGCATCCTCATCAAAAGCTTACCAAAAAGAATTAAAGAAAGCTTTAAGTGCTGACCAATCTGCCTTTCCTCAATTATCAACAGATGTCGCAAATGACGAAGCAGAAGTTATTATGCACACTTCTATGGGAGATATTACCTTAAAACTCTTTCCAAAATACGCACCTTTGGCGGTCGATAATTTCCTCACACACGCCAAGGACGGCTATTATGATGGTCTGCTATTTCACCGTGTGATTTCAGATTTCATGATTCAATCAGGCGATCCTAACGGAGATGGCACAGGTGGTCAATCTATCTGGAATGGTAAAGACAAGAGTATCGACTCAGGGAATGGATTTGTCAATGAAATCTCACCCTACCTCTATAATATTCGTGGCGCTCTTGCCATGGCAAATGCTGGTGCTGATACCAACGGTAGCCAATTTTTCATCAACCAAAATTCAGATGACCAATCAAGTCAACTCTCATCAGATAATTATCCTCAATCGATTATTGATGCTTATGCTAACGGCGGTAACCCAAGCTTAGATAAAAACTATACTGTCTTTGGACAAGTTATTGATGGCATGGATGTAGTTGATAAAATCGCTGCGGTTGACACTGATGACAATGATAAACCAACGACTGATGTTACCATCACAAGTATTGAGGTTGTGAAAGACTACGATTTTGATTAATGAATTGATCCTCAAATAATTAAAAAATCAAGCTAGGATAACCTGCCTTGATTTTTTGCTTACCTTTTTATTAAAATCATTCCACTAAAACGCCAAATCTCCCAAGAAAAACAGATTTTTTGCTATAATATAAGAACAGAAAGCGAGACGATATGACGCCAAATAAAGAAGATTACTTAAAATGTATTCATGAACTTGGAGAAACCAGAACTAAAATCACGAACAAACGCATTGCTGAATTAATGAAAGTATCTGCGCCAGCTGTTTCTGAAATGATCAAAAAAATGATTGCCGAGGACCTCATTGTCAAAGATAAAGAGCTTGGCTACTACCTGACCAAAAAAGGCTTGCTTTTGGTTTCAGAACTTTACCGAAAACACCGTTTGATAGAAGTTTTTCTAGCCAACCATCTTCATTACAATGCTGATGAAATTCACCAAGAAGCTGAAGTTTTAGAACATACGGTTTCTACCATTTTTATCGATCGTTTGGAAGAAAATCTTAATTTTCCCGCATTTTGTCCACACGGTGGAACAATTCCAAAAAAGGGTGACTTTTTAGTAGAAATTCATCACCAAACGCTCAGTCAAATTGAAACATTGGGAACTTACAAAATCAGTCGAACACACGATGAAGCTCATTTACTAAACTACCTTGAAGAACATGAATTAGCCATTAATGATGTCGTCAAGTTGATAAAAGTCGATGATTATGCCAAAACGCACACACTCGCCTACCACTCACGACAATTGGTTATCCCAGAAAGAATTGCTGAACAAATTTATGTTGAACGAGTATAATCAGTCAATAACAAAAGGACTCCAAAACCTGGGTTTTGGAGTCCTTTCATTTGGAGCTCGCTTATTGGATAGAATCTCCTTAGATTCCCTCAATCTCAATGGTTTATTAGACATTAATAATTAGCGTTCAGATACTTTTTTAGCCAAAGCAAAGTTACCAAGAGTAGCAGAACCATTTTCAGAAACACCTGGTGTCACAATATATTCTGTTACATCTGGAACTGGTACGTAACCATTTAACAAAGCAGTGAATTTATCACGAACGCGTTTCAACATGTGTTCTTGAGCCATAACACCACCACCAAAGACAATAACTTGTGGACGGTAAAGAAGAGTAGCTTGAACTGCAGCTTGTGCGATATAGTAAGCTTGAACGTCCCAAACTTCTGAATTCAACTCAATCAATTCACCACGAATGCCTGTACGGCCTTCTAGTGATGGTCCTGCTGCCATACCTTCTAGACAACCTTTGTGGAAGGGACAGAAACCAGTATAGTTGTTCGCAACGTCTTGTGGATGTGGAGCCACATAAACGTGACCAGCTTCTGTATGACCGATACCACCGATGAATTCACCATTTTGAATTGCACCGGCACCGATACCTGTACCGATTGTGTAATAGACAAGGCTCTTAACACCTTTACGAACAATTGTTTCACCATAAGCAGAGCTGTTAACATCTGTTGTGAAATACATTGGCACCTTAAAGTGTTTTGAAATCAATCCAACCAAGTCAACATTAGCCCAGTGTGGTTTTGGAGTGGTTGTGATATAGCCGTAAGTTTCTGAATTTTCATCAATATCGATTGGACCAAAAGAGCCAATAGCAATTCCTGCCAAATCAGCTTCAAAACGTTTAAAGAATGCTACTGTTTTGTCAATGGTTTCATAAGGGGTTGTTGTTGGAAATTGTACTTTTTCAACAACTTGGAAATTTTCATCTCCAACGGCACAAACAAATTTGGTTCCGCCCGCTTCTACACTACCGTATAATTTAGTCATTTTTATAAATCATTCCTTTCGTTTCACTCAAGGCACAACACTAAACGAAAAAGAAGTGTTACGCTTTTTATTTTCATAATAACATTTTGAGAAGCTCCATCACTCCAAATCACTAGAAAAGAAGTAAATCATTTGTAACAGTAACAAACAATCAATAGATGGACAATTCTTAAATCTTATGAAAGAAGATGCCTCACACTAAAAATAATTTACCTTAATTGCAATAACATCCATAGTTCCACTCTATCACTGTTTATTTCGCCGGAAATGTAATAAGAACAAGAGTGGTCAACCTAAGTATAGCAAGTCTTTCAAAAAATATGCTGCTACTATGTTAAGATAATTTGTTTTTTTGTAAAAAATCAACAGTAGCCCCCATTAAGTTAGCAGCATTTTGAAATCGACATCTGGCAATATTTGGGACAAAAGGCGCAATACCAACGATTTGCTTCAGATTATTCAATTCTTTTGTCAAGTCGGGAATTAACCAATCTGCCTGAGAAACACCTCCACCTATTAAAATAATGTCTGGATCAAAAGCATAAGATAAATTAAAAATTCCTCTGGCTACCTGATGTACAAAAAAAGCTTTTTCCTCACAAGCAATGGTTTCACCAAGAAAAGCCCTTTCAAAAATCTCAACTGCATCTAACTTTTCCCCTGTACGTTTATAATAACGTCTAGCCATGCTAACAGTCGTTCCAACAGTTGAGAAAGTTTGAGTATCATCCACCAACATATAACCGAATTCCCCACCAAAAAGATGCTCGCCATGGTGAACCTTACCATCGATAACAACAGCACCTCCCACACCAGTTCCAAGAACTAACAACAAAGCTGTCGTACAGCCTTTAGCCGCTCCAAAAGCTACTTCTGCTAAAGCTGCGCAATTGGCATCATTTTCAATGGATACAGGAAGAGCAAACAGTGTTTCAAGTTCCGACTGAATATTAAATCCATGTATATAAGGTAGAGCGCTTGCTCCTTCAATAACACCAGTGTTTTTATTAACAGCACCCGGGGAACTAATCGCTACACCTTGAATAATGTGTTCCTTCTTTGCCTGTTCCACTATATTACTTAGGCAATGATAAAAAGATTCTAAATCTATCGGTGTTTTAACACTGGTAATATCTCCTAATTTTCCTTTATCATAAAGGGTGTATTTTATGGTTGTTCCACCGATATCAATAGCTAGTAATGACATAATATCTCCTTATACAGATAATTAGTTAAAAAATTACTATCAAGTTCGATACTTTTCTAAAATTTCTTCAGAAATATCTAGAGTAGACGTATCTGTTAGCTGTTTATACCAGTAAGCAGATTTTTTTAACGTCTTAATTTGAGTATGCGTATTTAGAGCAATTAATCCATAACGATTTTTATATGAATTTCGCCAACTCCAACAATCTATCGGAGTCCAGACATGATATCCTAAACAATTAGCACCTTCCTCTATAGCTTTATATAACCAAAAAAGATGCTCAGTCATGAAAATAATACGGTAATCATCGCAGATCATATTATCTGCATCCTTGAAGCGTTCTTCATTTTCAACTCCAATTCCATTTTCTGATACAAACCAAGGAAGATTTCCGTAATCATTTTGTAAACGTTTTGCAATAGCATATAGCGTCTGAGGATGAATTTCCCATCCTCTATCTGCATTCATACGTACTCCTCGTTTTTGATAAGAAGCATAATATTTATCTGGACGCCAATCTTGCGCTAAACTGTCACTTGAATACTCTGGTTCTCTAACACGATTTGGATGATAATAATTTATCCCTAAAATATCAATGGTATTATTCTGAATACAAGCCAGATCCTCTACATTAGAGTTCCAGATAATACCTTCTTTAACCAATAATTCCACAAAATCTTTTGGAAATTGGCCTTTAACTGAAGCATCTAGAAAGAAACGATTTTGCCAAAGATCTGCCATCTCTGTTGCTTTGATATCTTCTATATTGTCTGTCGCTGGATAGGCAGGCGTAACATTTAATATAATACCAATCCGTCCTTTGGGGTTTTGATTATATTTTCGGTAATTCGCAATAGCACACGAGGAAGCTAATTGAAGGTGATAAGCGACTTGAATTGCTTTTTTGCCATCAACTAGATCTGGGTAGTGAAAACCTAGAAGATAGCCACATTCAACCACTACCATCGGTTCATTGAAGGTAAACCAATCAACCACACGATCGCTAAATGCTTGGAAGCAAACAGAAGCAAATTTTGCGTACAAATCCACTACATGACGACTCTCCCAACCACCATACCGTTCCATCAACTCCATTGGTAAATCAAAATGATTTAAATTCAACATGGGGCGAATGCCTTGTGCCAAGCACTCATCAATAACAGCATTATAAAAGGCAAGTCCTTGTTCATTGACAGTGTTTTTCTCAAAATCATCTATTAAACGAGTCCACTGAATACTGGTCCTTAGTGATTTTAAACCAGCTTCTTTCATCAAACGTATGTCTTCTTTAAAATCATGAAAAAAATTGCTGGCAGTGTCTGGACCTAGCGCTCCCCAAAAACGCTCTTGATAGTGATCAAAATCATAGTCAAAGACGCTATCGTGCTTTTTCTTAAATCGTCCCTCGGTTTGCGGGCCACTCGTTGCTCCCCCCCATAAAAAATCCTTTGGAAATGTTACTAACATACAAAGCTCCTTTTATTCTGCTAATTGTTCCTCAACATGATTTCGCCAATCCTTGGTAACAGCTACACAATAGACCTGTAAAAGACCTATCATCCCAAAAAGAATTAATCCCTTAAATTGATATGTGAGAGCTAAAATCAAAACTAAGCCTACTAATAGTTTTAAATAGGTCATAAAATTAACAAAATTTGAAATAAAACTTAATCCTATTAAATTCTTTATACTTATCTCAAATTGACTATCGATCAATAAAGCATACTCAAAAGCTATTATGACAAAAATTAAAGCGAAGAACAAAATAAAATCAACTACTAAGAATAATAGACCTGAAATCTGCACTGATAAATATAAATTGTAGCTAAGTAAAATAAGTATAGCTGTATAAATCCAAAAAATTAGGTTCGCGCGTGCAAACTCTTTTCGAAAAAGTTGAAACGCTTCCCTTAACGTAATAGATTTATAATCGAAGTCATATGATAAATAAAGAATGGTAATAACTTTTAAAGCAGGTCCGATTCCCGCAACAATTAAACCAGTAGCCGTTAAAATCCAAAAGAATAGGGTCAATTTTACGATAACCCATATTCGAATAAAAAAAGTTTCTAATGCTTTTCCAATCATTTTTCACTATCTTTCTATTTGTGTTTTTCCTTATTGTACCACTTCTCTGAGGACTTAACTGTTTTTAAACAACGTTAATATCGTTTTAAGGTAAACAGTAAATATCAAATAGCGCTCAACGAAAATTAAAACTATACTAGATAATGAACTACCCCATATAACCAAGATTTGGTAAGTCAAGGAAGGTACAGTATCGTTTTAACTTTCGAAGAGTGTACATGATCCATTTTTCTCAGAATTACTTATTTCTAAAGGATTATTTTACTCAAATAAGAGTTGCAAATTCATAAATAATGATTCATTAAGAGATGCCGAAATATAAGGAAGTATCTTTTCTAAGTGAATTTTGTATTTATTTTAAACCTTGTACTTGAACTTCATACAAGCGAACCGCTGAGTCAGAACCTTGAGTTGGTTTTTTTGCTGTGATACGCACATAACGTGCTTGACATTGCTTAAAGGCGTGTTGTGTTTCTTCCGCCTTATTTTTTTTCACATTAGCAACTTCTGTCCAGTTTTGCTTATCTGCTGAGACTTCAACAATATAATCGGAAGTATTCATGTCCGCCGATTCTCCACCAGCTTCTGCATGGCTGATTGATACTTGGTTAATTGTTTCTGCTTTTCCAAGATCAATCGTCACATTATGTTTACGGGGGCCAACAGCACACCACTTCGTATCTAATTTACCATCAACAACCATTTCGCCTGCTTCTGATTCATTGGTAAATCCATCCACTTCAACTACTTTATTGAGAGCAAAATTTGTTAATTCCACTGTTTTATCTACGACAGTTATTAAAGCTTTTTGCGTCACTTTATTTTCCTTGCCCTTATTATTTACTGCTGTCAAACTAACTGAATAGGTACCTGCTTTTGCAAAACTTACTGTCGGATTTTTCGCTGTTGCACTTTCCTTATCGGCACCTTCGATTTTCCACTTGTATTTTACAGAAGCTAAGTTTGACTTATTTATAAAGTGCACTTTTTCACCAACACTAACCACTGTTTTATCTGCTACAAATGCTGCTTGTGGTAAAGAATTATCTGGCCAATCAACTGTAGTAGTTGATGATTTTCCTGCTTTACCCTCTTGGTTAACAGGTACAATCTCAAAGCTTGTTTTCTCTACATTTTTACCACGTTTTAAAGCGTTTACAAAGAAAGCATTAATATTGGAGCTACCTAAAAATTCCTTGCTTTTATCCGCATTAATCTGATAAATCTCATAGTGTACTTGATTACTCTCATCTGCATCTGACTTCCAAGTTAGTCTAAAACCACCAATAGTCCCTTCTTCTTCAAAGACTTTATCAGAGACTTTAGCCTCTGCTACAGAAATATTTTTAGCTTTGTCTCCATTTGTCAATGTCATTTCGCCAATATGAATAGATTGAGCCTCCATATCTTTATCTGCTGTCAAGCGAAGTCCAATTTTTCGAATGTTTTTTCCAACCAGTTTTTTGGTATCAAAAGTAATATTAGACCAATCACTATCTAAGCTTTTATCCCCAGATAACTCAATTTTTTTACCATCAGATAATTCAAAAATCGCTTTAACTTTAACTGATTGATCGGAACGCATCTTGACAGAAAAAATGGCATCTTTTTTGACGGTCAAATCTGTGGCAAACAAAGTAAGCGTAGAAGATTTACCTGCTGCAAGATAGTCTGCCTGCAATTTAAGAGAATTACCACCATTATAAGCATTAGCAAAATCAAAACTTGGAGTTATCTGATTATCGCCTTCATTGTCAATAATCCAACGATAAGTCGGTAGAATACCCGCCAAACTACGATCGTTCCAGTCTCTTTCGGATATTTTTTGACCGTCTTTAAAATAATTATAACCATTTCCTAGATTGAAATTAGTAGTAAACGAATCTCCTGTGATTGCTGATTTTTCCAGGACATATTTAGAAAGTCCGATCCAAGATTCATCATCAGAGGCATCGACTTTTCTTGGATCTGCTTCTTGATTGACCCAAAAAGTTGACTCGCGATTTTGGAAATCATCCCAATCAGTAGCATTGGTATAGGTGGCACTAGCAGCATACAAACCGATAGAAGTTTGGGTGCTATTGTCTCCTTGCTCCAATAAGTCCCATTTAACCGATGTCTGCACATCTTTTTCTTGAACATCTATCCCCGCATAAATTTGATATGGATCCAAACTATGTTCTTTAGCGTATTGATTTGATTTCTCAAGTAACTTTTGATCGGCTAGCTTATTAGTATTCCACCAAAAATTCAAGAACATGCTATCAGCTGCCTTATCTTCTATGAAGGTTGCATTTTGATCATTAAGTTGATTTTGCCAATCTACCTTACCATCTTTTGTCATGGCATCATACCACATCACTTGCAGATTAGGCTCTTCTTTTTTGACTTGTTGAATAAGGGCTTTCATATTTGCCGCATCTTCAGCGCTAAGTCCATCTGTTTCTTCATTGATAAACCAACCTTCAAATCCATATGCTTTTGCCACTTTTACCATTTGACTTGCAAATGGAAATTGACCATTATCATCCTTTGCAAGCATTTTCTTAACCCAATCTTCCTTACCACCATATTCATTAGGAGGTAGGAAAATCGTGCCCAGAACAGGTACACCGTTGATATGAGCTTCATCGATAACATCTGCTGATGGAGTCACAATCAACCCCTCTCCAGCTGAACCACCCCAATACACTAGTGTATCAATGTATTGCCAATAGTCGAAAGTATAAGTCGAAAATTCAGAACTACCACGTGATGGGTTCCCCGAAGTAGACGAGTTCATCATCGAAAGAGCTACAATTTTAGTCTTCTCATTTTGTGAGGAATTTGACGAAGTTAAATTCTCTGTAGCAACACGTTTTGCCAGAGGAACTCTTGATTGATTATAGAGTAAATCTTTATCTTTTTTAGCTGACCACTTCAAGAATTTTTCGGGCATCCAATAGGAGGAAATGGGGGTATTTTTACTTTGATAGTCCGCTATTGCTTCCGAGGTTACTTTATAGTTTGTCTCACTAGACATATTATTACAAGCTGCTAATAAAGTTGCTACTGTTAACACTCCTGTTGTTGACAGACCTAATCGAACGAGCATTTTCTTCGTTATTTTCATATCATTCTCCAATAAATAGTTAGTCTTCCCTAGTCACCGAATCGATTTCGATAGCAAAAGCTTGCCAAGGTTGGAGCAAAACCATACTCAGCGAATCTGGAAATGAGACATTACCAATAATAAGACGTTT
This sequence comes from Streptococcus pasteurianus, assembly GCF_004843545.1. NCBI lineage: Bacteria > Bacillati > Bacillota > Bacilli > Lactobacillales > Streptococcaceae > Streptococcus > Streptococcus pasteurianus. The sequence continues at coordinate 1,630,261 of NZ_CP039457.1, forward strand.
TATAATAAAATCAGACTCAAAATTCTGTGGATAGGATGACAAATTAATGACCACAAGAATTGTCTGGTGAGATGTTTTTCTGAGATAGGCAATAACGCTATCAACACTATCTAGAAATAAAGTTTCTCCCGTAGTGACCCAATCTTCATCGTGTCTCAGACGAATCAGATTTTGATAAGTCGTAAAAATAGATTGAGGCTCTGCTAAAGCATCCTTTGCATTAATATTGACATAATTAGGATTTACTGATATCCAAGGAATCCCCGTTGTAAATCCTGCTTGGATATCACTTGTCCATTGCATAGGGGTTCTAGCATTGTCACGACTCATATCACGTAAGATATTCAAAATATCTTCTTTTGACTTCCCAATTTGTCGTTGTAACTTGTAAAAATCCCACGATTCTATATCTTTAAACTCCGACAAGTCAGTAAAGGGATAGTTGGTCATGCCCAATTCTTCTCCCTGATAAATAAAGGGTGTGCCTCGTAGCAAGTGAAAAAGAATAGCAAAAGCTTTAGCCGAACGCTCACGATAGTCTCCTTCATCACCCCAGAAAGATACTATGCGTGGCAAATCATGATTATTTGTAAATAAAGCATTCCATGCTTGATTTGGCTTTAGTGATTGCCAAGCAAGTAGAGCCTCTTTTAGTTTTGGTACATTTAAAGGAAGTTTATTCCATTTGTCACCATTTCCAGCTGAAGTCAAGATATGCCAAAAGCCAAAAACCATCGACAATTCCTTACGTTCTGGCGCACTGTAAAGCTTTGCCAACTCTGGTGAACTCGACCAAGCCTCACCAACGACAAGACAATCACGCTTTCCGAAGGTAGCCTCATGCATTTCTTGAAGATAATCATGAAGATGCGGACCATTTACTGTCACTTCCTTATCGACTTGCTTACCAATCAAATCAATCACATCCAAACGAAAACCGCTAATACCTTTGTCTAACCAAAAATTCATCATCTGATAAATTTGCTGACGAACTTCTTTATTTTCCCAGTTAAGATCAGGTTGCTGGGGACTAAAGAGATGGTAATAATACTGATTGGTCTGCGAATCATAGGTCCAGTTACTAGGATTTCCGATAGGCTGATCACGCCAGATATAGAAATTTCTTTTAGAATTATGCTTAGATTTACAAGATTCTTGAAACCAAGCATGTTGGTCCGAAGTATGATTTACCACCATATCCATAATCAGACGAATTCCTAGTTTTTTTGACTGATTGACAAGCTTATCAAAATCTGATAGCGTTCCAAAAATTGGGTCGATTTTACAATAATCCCCCACATCATAACCATTATCAACCATGGGAGATTGATAAACAGGAGATAGCCAAATAGCATCAATTCCTAAGTTTTTTAGATAATCTAACTTCTCTAAGATTCCACGTATATCTCCTATTCCATCACCATTACTATCTTTAAAAGAACGTGGATAAATCTGATAAATAACAGCTTTTTTCCACCAATTAGTCATCATATACTCCAAATCATTTTTTATTGTGAACAACTTCCAATGTAGCTTAAGAATAAGATAGATACAAGAGGAAGAAAATAAAATGTTGAGTTAACTTATTAGTAAATAAGACCTCCCAAGATGTTTTAAAAAAACAACAAGAGAGGTCCCGATACTTACTAATTTTTCTACCGAATTTCAGTCAAGTAGATTTCTGGTATAGCAAAGTTTTAATACGTTAGACCAATTAAACTCTAATTTTAAAAACGACTGTTGTTAACCATACCTTTAGTTAGATTCTTTACTTTTAAGATAATCATCATATTGTGCTTGCATTTCTTTTTGTACTTTATCAAAACCAGCTTTCTTCAAATCATCTTTTAGTTTTGGCAATGTTTCAGTCGGATCAACACTTCCTGTATTTAATTGGTCCAAGTACTGACTCATCACATTAGAAAGATTTGAAATCTCAGATTTTACTTTTGATTGATCGAAAGTAAAACCTAATAATGGTGAAACAGAAGCATTTTTAATAGACTCATCTCTTTTAGCAATCATCTCATCTGTAACAGCATCTGTAGTGTAAAGAAGGGCATTATTTCCAGTATTCCAAGCAGGCATGTGTGTTACACCTTCACTATAAGATTTCAATGTTTTAATCTTCTTATCACCCGTTTTTTCCCATTGTTTACCTTCAATACCATAAACAAGAGTATTAAGTAGCTTTTCGTTGCTGTTGATTAATCCAAGAACTTGCACTGCTTCTTTTTTATGTTTAGAAGTATTTGAGACAACAAAATTTGCTACACGTGCTTGGTCAGTTGTAATCAATGATTCTGTCAAAGGTTTTGAAACTAATTCTTGACCTGCAGCTTGCGTTAAGATGGTATCACCATAATCGTAAGGACCTTGAGTCTCAATTCGAGCAAACCAGTTGTTTGAGTTCAAATCATAAGCAGTACTAGAAGTAGCAGCATCTGCTGGAATAAGTCCTTTTGTATAATATTCATGCATTAGTTTTAAATTCTCAACATAAGAAGGAATATCATATACATTTTGAATTTTCTTTCCATCTCCAGTCACATCAACCACAAATGGTAGGCCATTTCCTAATACATAATCAACATTTCCTGGTGTTTTATACCCTTGACCAACAGCTAGAGCTGCAATATTTGGCTCTTTTTCATGAAATTCTTCTAAAACTTTTTGAGCTGACGCAAAGGAATTCACATCATTAATTGATAAATTATACTTATCAAGATACTGTTTATTAAAAGTAATTACTTGTTGGGCATAAATATTCGCATTTACAGGAAAAGCATAAAGTTTACCATTAATCTTATTTCCTTCAATATAAGATGGATTGAGAGATTCATATGCAGTTTTAGCATACTTAGGTGCTAAGTCTGTCAAATCAGCAAACGCTCCCTTAGAAGCATTAGTCGCATAATCCTGAGCAAAAGCTATATCGTAATCCTCACCAGAAGAAATTATAACATTCATTTTTTTATCATAATCTCCCCAACCAATGTAACTAATTTCTAGTTTATATCCTGTTTCTTTTTCAATAATTTTATTAGCTTGAGCCATCAACTCTTCATAATTATCCGGCTTATCACCTTTTTGATACATGTGCAGGATTTTGTCACTAGAACCTTCTTTAGAAGATTTTGAAGTTCCACAAGCTACGAGAGTTGTAGCTGCCAATATCGACAGTGAAGCAAGAGCAATTCTTTGGTATTTTTTCATAAGATAACCTCCTTGGAGTTTCCTCCATTTTATTTAAATAACACATTAAAAAGTAAATAATATCTTAGCTATTCTTTGACACCGCCAATTGTCAATCCCTTAACAAAATAGCGTTGGAAGAAAGGATAGCTGATTGCAATCGGCAAAGTTGAGATAACGACAATAGCCATTCGAGCTGATTCTCCCGGAAGAGCCGCTAGACCACCAGCAATCTGTGATCCTGCTCCAGCATTTTGCGTCAAATATTGTAGATTATTTTGAATCTTCATCAATAAATACTGCAACGGTATCAGCTTATCATCTGATATATAAAGTAGAGCATTGAACCAATCATTCCAATAGCCAAGCGCTGCAAAAAGTGAGATAGTAGCAATACCAGGGACAGCTAGTGGAAGAACAATTTGAGTAAAGATTCTCATCTCGCTAGCCCCGTCAATACGTGCTGACTCAATAATAGAATCCGGAACCGAACGTTTGAAAAAGGTTCGCATAACAATAATATTAAATGGAGAAACTGCCATTGGTAAAATTAAGGCCCAAATTGTATCTTGCAGTTGCAAAAGATTGGTTACAACAAGATAGTTAGCAATCATACCAGGTGAAAACAGCATAGTGATAAGACAAAATACTGTAAAAAAGCGACGAAAAGGAAAGTTATTCCGAGAAATTGCATAAGCATATAAAGAAGTTGCCGTCGCATTAATCACTGTCCCAAGAACTGTTACAAGAATTGTTACAAATAAAGACTGCAACATCTTCTCTTTCATCTGATCAAACAAGAAAGTGTAAGCATAAAAGCTCCATTCCCTAGGAAAAAAACTATAACCATATTGCTGTAAAGCTGATTCTTTTGTAAGTGAAATAGCTAAAACAAATAAAAAGGGGAGAACACATGAAATCGCAAATAACGCAATCACAATATTGAAGATAAAATTGACCGGACGATTAAATCCCCTAACAGATAAAGATGCTATTTTTTTCTTTTTTTTCTTCACAATCAAATCTCCTCCTAGAATAAGGCAGAATCGCTATCTAATTTACGAGCGAAAAAGTTTGTAATCATTAACAAAATAAAACCAACAACTGACTGATAAAGTGCGGCAGCCGTCGCCATTCCTAAATCTCCTGTATTAGCCAAACCATTATAGATGTAAGTATCTAACACCTGAGTAACCGAAGTTAAGGCACCTGACTGACGTGGTACATTGTAGAATAATCCAAAGTCTGCTCTAAAAATATTACCCACTGCTAGTATGGTCAAAATGGTCATCAAAGGAATAACTTGTGGTATGGTAACATGTTTAATTTGTTGCCATTTTGTAGCTCCATCTACCATGGCTGCTTCATAATAGGTTGGATTGATTCCCATGACAGTAGCAAAATAAACAATTGAGTTATAACCAATTCCTTTCCAGACACCAATAAAGAGAATTATAGCAACCCAATACTTTGGTTCTTGGTACCAGTTAACAGGCACACCACCATTATTCATAATGAGTTGGTTGATAATACCTGTTTTTCCTGGTGCCAAAAATGCATAAACAAAGTAAGAAATTACAATCCAAGAAAGAAAGTAAGGGAAAAGTGACATTGTCTGATACACTTTTACAAGCTTTTTATTACGTAACTCACTCATAATAATGGCAAATGAAATCGAAATAAACAAATTCAGAGTAATAAAACCAAGATTATAAAGAATAGTGTTACGAGTAATGTCAAAAGCTGCTCCTGAAGAAAAGAGGAATTCAAAATTACTCAATCCTACCCAAGGGCTATTGGATAAACTAGCTAAAAAACCTGCTGGATCTAAATGAAAGTCTTTGAAAGCGACAACATTAGCAAAAACTGGGATGTAAAAGAAGAAAACCATCCAAACAGCACCAGGCAAAGCCATAGCTACCAAAGCTTTGTATCTCCAAAGATTTTTGAAAAATTTTGTCATTATTCTTCCTCCTTAATTAATAGAGTTTGAATATTGCATGGACCGACATGCCCCTCAAAAGGTGTATCTAAAGCTTCTTCCAATAAATTAAGTTGTAAAGCTCCATTAAATTTCAAATCAATCGATTGATTCGATAGATTAAAACCACGTAAGACGAGACCATTATCAGATATACGACGTTTTAAAGCTGTCACAGCAAAACGCTCATCATCAATAGCTACCATTGTTCCATGAGACGGCATCTTGGTAGATGTATTATCATCTGTGGATAAAATCTGAATCGCTGAAAATGGTACTTGACTAGCATAAGCATTTTGATAAGTCTTATAACGTTCCCTTGGTTGACCATGACATTCTAAGCTATAGCAAAATCTAAGCTTGCCCAATGTTTGTGCTTCCGGCGTTGGGAAGTAGCCCCAATCCCCCATCTCACCGACTCCCCTAAAGAGAGTAAGTGCAATAGTCGAACTATCTAAAATTTCATATTCATTCAAACCAAAGTTACCAACAGTTAGACCATATTGGTCATTACGTAAATTTACAAAAGCCTGCTGATGTTGTGGGTTTGTTGGATTCTCCCATGTTTTTGGTACTACATTTGGTCTAGTTACCACTTCATAAATACTATCTGCTTCATGAGTCGCTACTTTCATACCTGTTGGAAAGAGTACCCGAAGGCGATGATCTTTAGCTTGATTGTCCACATAAGTTTCAAAATCTATTTTTTTCGAGTATTGACGAACTGTTATGAAAGTTGTTACTTTCATCGGTATCATCTTCTCAGAACGGCCTGCCTTTCGATTACGGAATTCCAAAACTTTTTTCTGTTCTTCTTCCAACAAGGCATCTGCTGATTCAGGAACCATCATGACTTGCTCTAATCGAACTTTTGCTAATTCTGGTCTATCTATGACAACAGAGAAAGTAGTTGGTAAATCCGTTGACAGGATTGGCTTTGTGCCTGTTGGTTGGAAATAGATGTATTCATTCCCTATATCTCCTGTCTCTTCAAAAACAAGTAAATCATGAAAAACTTTTTGCGAAATCTTATCAAACAAACGCAGGCTACCGTTTTCTTGAACTTTCAATTGAATATATTCATTTTCAATAATTCGATCAAAAATCATACTTTCTTTCTGATAAGAGGCTGTATCTGCTCGAACTAAATCGTAAGTATCCCAAGAAAAAGCAGGCATATCCTTCAAGAAGAGAGTGACTTTAACAAAACGTTTCATATAAGGGATTCGGAAACGGTCTTTTGGTAAATCATAATCAAATAGAACTTCCTCATCACTAATCATAGCTGGAATTTCACAGCCATTTCGATCAACAACCTTATATTGACATTGAGGACGTGTTTGTAAATGATCATAGAGTTGATCCGGACGTCCATCCTTAAAGAACTTGCGTTCCAAAACCACCTCAACTTCGACCTCACCAGTTTTTGAATAACTTGCCGTATTAAATACTACAAAAGGATGTTCCCCTTCAAAAGTAATTGCTTTTGATAATTCCACTAAGGCATCCTCAGCAATAAAGTTTCCGACATCGTAAGCTTTCTCAAAACGTGTCATCATTTCACGATGTACTGCATCAACTGAACAACCACAAATGCTATCATGAGGATGATTTTGCAGAAGCGTCTTCCATGCATAAGTTAATTGATCATGTGGATACTGATTAGTCACTCGGTAAGCCAGACTCGCTAGTGGCTCGGCAACATTTTCCAATTGGCGTTCTACTTTTGTATTCCACTGTTTGAGATAAACACGGCTAGAAGCTGTATTGGCCAAAGTATACCAACCATCAGTCTCTTGAGAAGTCAATTCTCCTGTTACCGTAGAAAGCTCCTCAGGCAAATCCGAACATACTGCCTCTAAATAGGCTGGCCAGTTGCTATGAACAAAATGATAGTCTGGAAAAAGTTCATTGGCTAGTCGAATAGCCTTACTCAAATCTTTTTGAACTGGTTGATGATCAACTCCATTCATCATCAAAAGGTGAGATGTAGAAGCAAAGCGCTCCACGTCTGCTAATTTTTCTTTCCAAAAGCTTTTTGCAGCTTCCTTTTCTGAAGGTATCTCATTTCCATTAGAATACCAGTTAGCAAATAAAATCCCTAAAATCTTAGTTCCATCTGGTCCTTCCCACCACATTTCTGAAAACTGTGAGCTATAAGCTTCATCGGACTGCTCTAAAACCTGATTATCAAAACCAATAGGTTTAACCCCTCGACCAAAAGCTGCGGCATTTAGTTTTGCACCTTTCATGAGTTGTGGAGCTTGTCCCATGTTACCAAAAGTATCTGGAAAATAACCTAGTTCTACTGGCGAGCCCCAATGCTCAGAATCTTGACGTCCTATTAACATATTACGAACATTCGCTTCAGGACTAATTAAAAAATCATCTTGTAAAATATAAAAAGGTCCAATTTTTAATTTGCCTGCAGTAATCGCTTCAGCTAATTCTTGACGCCTTTCAGGTCTTACTTGCAAATAATCCTCTAGAATAATAGTTTGTCCATCTAAATGAAAACTATCAAAGTCTGGATCTGCCTTAAATAAATCCAATAAATCATCAATCAACTGAATCAGTCGCATGTGATGTTCTTCATAAGCCATATACCATTCCCGATCCCAATGACTATGAGAAATGATATGTACTGTTTTCTTTGTCATTCTTATAATACATTCCTTTCGTTTCATTCAAAGCATAACACCTCATGAGAAAGTGTTGTGCTTTGAGTTTTCTAGATTACAATTAAAGTGAGAAGCCTTGTCACTACTACAAATCACAGGGAGATGAGTAAGTGTGTGATTTCATCTACGACCTTGTATCCTTATAGGTGCCGTCTTTTCTATCAAGCATCACTAACTGCAAAGATGAGCACTAAACTTATACTTAGCTCGTTTATGTAGGGAGTAACCCATAGTAAAAATTGTCTATCCGACTTGTTGTGAAATCGATGTGCACAAAACCTTTGTGATTGCGGTTGTTGCTATCGCAAATAAGCAAAGAATTACGAAATATCACCGTAAACCTTTTTCGACTTTTACCAACGGGCTTCTTCAGCTAAAAGATTGGCTTAACTATTATTCCTGGTTGGATATCTGCATGGAATCAACTAGAAAATACTGGATTCCAGTCTTTAATATCCTTAAAAAGGACTACCATATTTGTTTGGCTTATCCTAAATACGTCAAAGCAATTCGAGGAAAAAGACAGATAAGAAAAAGACACAGTGGATAGCTGACCTCTTTCGTTATCGTATGAAATTAACGCAACTTCAAGTGAATGAAAAGAACCATTATCAAAATTGTCTGACTTGGTCTAATATTCAAGCGGCAAATGTCGTTTCTGATGTTTTCGGAAAAAGTGCTCAATCAATTATCGAAAGCATCCTTGACCACCCCGAAGAAGAATCAAAAATTGGAGAACTGGTTCATAAAAGTATGACAGTCAAAGCCCAAGCTTTAGAAATTACCATTGATAGTGAGATAACCACTGATTAAGGTTCACTACGATGAACTAGCCATTTGTAAAGAAGATTTAAACAAATAATTTTAGACTTGAGACAGAAGTTTCAAGAACAAGTATCAGTTATCCAAAGCGTACCTGGTTCGCTTATCAGCTTTACGTATCATTTCTGAAATTGGAGCTGATATGACAGCCTTTGAAACCGCTAGAAAATTATCCTCTTATCTTTTTACACGAATATCAAAATAATCCATAACTAATTCACAAAACATCATATTAGCCCAACTAAACCACTCTCGAGTATAGTGTTTCGGGTTATCAACATCAAAGCCTTCATGCATCAAATGCGTCCCTGCATCAGTTGCAACCAACTGATCTAAGATACGTCTTTTCTCTTTTTTATCTAAACTAGTTAGTCCTTCCATAGCCATTGCAATTGGCCACACATAGTTTTCAGGAGTATGACTGGAACCAATACCACACGCATATGTTCCTTCATAATAAAATGGATTTTCCTGACTTAGTAGTGTCTCTCGCGTTTGAAGGTAGCAGGCATCATCCATCTCACAAAAGCCAAGATAAGGAGCCGCCATTAAATTAGGAACATTGCTGTCGTCCATAATAGATGCTTGACCAAGACCATCTACTTCATAGGCCCAAATAGTCTCACCTTTTTGATTTGTCGTCTTGGCATGGTTCTCCAACCCGTCCCGAATCACCATACATAATTTCTCAGCTCGACAAGCTAGAGTATCATTTGGGATAAGATTGGTAAAAATCTCCACAAGGTAATCTAACACTACTACTGCAAACATATTAGACGGAACCAGATAACCATATTGACAAGCATCATCACTTGGTCTAAAACCGGACCAAGTCATCCCCGTGTAAGCGACAGCTGTCCCACGTCCTTCTCGTGGTAACGTATCTTCCAAACGCTCCGTATCACGAACAAAACGATACTCAGACTTTTCATGATTTTGTTCTATTTCGAAGACATCTAATATTTTACTTGCTGCTTCTACAAAAACTTCATCAAAATGCTCTGTATAGCCCGTATTTTTATAAAGCAAATAAGCTAGTTGAACAGGATAACAAAGCGAATCAATCTCGTATTTGCGTTCCCAAATCCATCCTTTTGCACTATTAAAATTTGTGTGGTCACTCTGATGACCTGCAAAATTTTCGCTTTCATTAAAGGCATTTGCATATGGATCGAGATTGATATAATACATTTGCTTACGAACAAGGCCAGCAATTAAGTTCCGAATAGCTTCATCTTTTTCGGCTAATACAAGATAAGGACGCATTTGAGCTGTCGAGTCCCGCAGCCACATAGCTGGAATATCACCTGTCAACAAAAAAGTAGTACCATCGTCATGAACTTTTAAGGTCGTTTCTAAGGTATTTGAAAAAGAATGATTAAAATTAATCGCCCACTCTTTATGAGTTTCACCACAAAGTTCCGTTATTTCTTCCATAAATTTTTGAACCGATTTTGGAATAGTCATACTCACTGTCTTCCTCCATAGAATATTTGATATATCTTTTGAGTAGATTATACGTCTTTTTGATATTTTTTGCAAGCGCTTTTTTTGATATATTATAACTTTTTAATTAAAAAAATAGTTTTTTGGGCTTTTTTCCTTGTTTTTTTAATAAAAAATAGTAAAATATGGTATATCATATTTAAAAGAAAGGGATACTTTTATGACGTTACCTCTCTACCAACATATCTCTGACGATTTAAAACAAAAAATTGTTAGTGGTTATTTTAAAGTAGGAGACCAGCTTCCAACTGAAAAGGAACTTTCCGAAAGTTACTCTGTAAGCCGCATCACTGCCAAGCGAGCTCTTAATGATTTAGAGCATCTTGGACTTGTTAGTAGGACCAGAGGAAAAGGTACCTTTGTCCAACTCCCTCAAAAGCAACAAACCCACTCTTCGAAACAAATCCTCTTTCTCATTCCATTTGAAGGTGTCTCTTTTGGTAATTTCACCCAGGGACTTGTACCAACTTTAGATAATAGTGATATCAAAGTTTTTATTACCTATGCTAATTATCTAAATGAAAATACCGTCGCTGATATTACCAAAAGTTTTGATGGTTTGATTTACTATCCTCTATCGACTGCACAGTATCTAGATATCTTATTAGAACTTTCCCTACAGCAATTTCCTGTTGTATTATTAGATAAACCAATCTATAGTTTTCAATTTCCGTGTGTCTCTTCAGATAATTTTAATGGTGGTGAACAAGCTACACAAGCACTATTAGAACTAGGGCATCAGCGCATTGCCTTTCTTACTAGCAATGAAAAACATCATCCTCATACAACTAGAAATCGCTACTTAGGTTATATTAAAGTTCTCAATGAATATAATATTCCTTTTCATACTACATTAGATAATGCGCTGTATACAGAAGATTCGGTCTTAGAATTAGTGCGTGAGCAAAAGGTAACTGGTTTAGTTTGCGAAAATGATTTAGTGGCTCTACAAGCAATGAAAACATTACAAGATAATAATTTTTCTATCCCAAATGATCTTTCCATTATAGGGTTTGATGACATTCAGGCAGCGAGTCTTTCCAATCCACCACTTACTACAGTAGCACAAGATTTCTTTCGTATGGGACAGGTCGCTGGTCAACTTCTTCTAGACTGGATTCAAACAGGAGAAAGGCCAAATGATGTTAAAATCCCTGTCCATCTTGTAAAACGCAAAACTTTAAAGGAGCACACAATATAAAATGATTATTCATACTATCGACACACGTCATGGCACTGCAAATGATGCTACTTTTTCACATGGAAACTGCCTCCCTTACACGGGACTTCCTTGGGGGATGAATTATTTCGCCCCCTCGACTGCTAACAACCGGGGGGCTTGGTGGTTTCATCCAAACGATCGAACCTTTGAAGGGTATCGCATAACTCATCAACCAAGTCCATGGATGGGAGATTTTTCACATCTCACTATGACTCCTATTTCGGGCTTGGTAAAAGACCTTTCTTTATACCATATTACAAGTTCCTACCGACCAGAAGAAGCTATTTTTAATCCTACACGATTAAAAATCACTCAATGTCGCTACCAAATCACTTCTGAATTGATTCCATCTATGTATGGTGGTTTACTTGACATTACCTATAAAGACACTCAAGCAAGCGAAAATGGACTCGTGCTTCATCTTCCAGGTCAATATAAAGTAGCTCAAGAAGACTCTAATCTTCTCAGTCTTTCAGTTATTAATTTTGCCGACTGCGAAGATAAAAATTTCACTTTCTACTGCATTCTAAAAACTAGCCAACCTTTTACAATAAGTGAACAGAAAACGACGGAAGAAAATGGAGCTGTTCAGTTACATTTCGGCGATTCTCAACAAATTAGTATCCACTTTGCAACTTCTTTTATCTCACAAGAACAGGCCCAGCTTAATCTCAAACGTGAACAAGATTGGTCTAAAGAAGATTATCTTACCAAAGCTGAAGCCGCTTGGGAGGATTTACTTTCACGTATTCAGATTGAACACCATAACCAAGATGAAGTTTCTACTTTCTACCATAACTTCTATCGTACTTTCCTGTTTCCTCAAACATTTTATGAATACGATAAGGATAATCGGAAAATTCATTATGATACTACTTCTAAAAGCATTAAAACAGGACCACTTTACACCAATAATGGATTTTGGGATACTTTCAGAACTGTCTATCCACTATACAGCCTAATTGCAACAGAACAGTATAGTGATATGCTAGAAGGATTTCTTAACAGTTATCGTGAGACAGGCTTTTTACCAAAATGGCTCTCTCCAGATGAACGTGGCCTTATGCCCGGTACTTTAATTGATGCTGTCATTGCTGATGCAGCTAGTAAGGAAATCCGTCTTGACTTAATGCCTGAATTTTTAGATGCGATGATAAAAGGGGCAACTGTTCAATCAAGCAAAACAAATTACGGTCGACGCGGTACTAAAGATTACTTGCAACTAGGCTATGTACCACTCAATCACCATGAGTCTGTTAACCACACTCTGGATTATGCTTTCTCTGATTATTGTATTTCACAAGTTGCTAAAAAACTAGGAAAAGATGATATAGCTCAAAAATATGCCCAACAAGCCAAAAATTATCGTAATATCTTTGATCCTGTTACTGGTTTTATGCGTGCTAAAGATACTGATGGCAATTTCCGTCCTAATTTTCTCCCTACAAGATGGGGGAGAGACTACGCCGAGGGTTCTGCTTGGCAAACTTCTTGGTCAGTTTTACATGATTTTGCTGGACTTATTAGTTGCTATGGTTCCTCTGAAGCTTTTGAGAAAAAATTAATTAAATTATGTAATCAGCGACCAGATTTCAATGTAGAAGGGTATGGTTTTGAAATCCATGAAATGAGCGAGTTAGCAGCACTCGAATTTGGTCAAGTTGCTATTTCGAATCAGCCAAGCTTTCATTATCCCTATCTTTTTAGCTATATCGGAAAACCTTGGATGGCTACTCCTTTATTACGACAACTTATGACAGAGACTTTTAACAACGGTTATGAAGGATATCCAGGTGACGAAGATAACGGTACAACTGCTGCCTGGTACATTTTCTCTAGCCTTGGTTTTTATCCAGTTACTGCTGCTTCAAACCAATATGTACTCGGTATTCCTCTTTGGGACAAAGCTATTATCAACCTATCTTCTGGAAAACAACTGACTATTCTCGCTCAACCAAACGCTCCTCAACAACTATTTGTTGATCACATTGATCTTAATAAGAAAACTATCACAGAAACTTTCTTAAACCATGATGATATCATCAAGGGAGGGGAGCTGTCATTTGAACTAGGAATTGTACCAAATCCACGTTCTTATACAGCAAATGAACTCCCCTATTCTATGACAACTGATACCACTAACACCTCAAATGATTAATTAAAAAACATATTCTTAAATCGAAAAAGATACCGACAAAGCCACCAAAAACTTAGGGAGTTATAACTTTAAAGTTCATATACTAATATCAAGTTACTATGTGGTATAGGCTTTAATTCATAGTACTCAGGTCACTTCCAATTAATAGTTGAAACACTATTTTCTGAACATTGTGCATTGCATTAATCAGTATAAATAGACATCAAGTAGAAAACTAACTGAGCGACTATTAAAGTTTGAGTAGCTAATATTAGCTTGTAGTAAAAATATTTTAAAGTTAACTAAACACTCACGAGCCCAAAAAGAATGTCCTCAACTATATATTGAGGAACCTTAGACAAAAAATAAGTCTGAGATAAGCAGAATTCTCAGCTAATAAAAAAGAGAGAGTCATATTTAGTGTGAGTTTCTCTTTTTTATTAGTTAATTTCTTGTTGTATTTCAGTAAGCTACAGCGTTTGTAACCCAAACAAGCCTTGATCTGACCGAAGACTGATTCCACATCAACTTTGCGTTGTGCAAAAATCTGACTGCTTTCCTAAGATAACAGCGCTTTCTTTTACTTTTAAGAGCTGATATTCCCATTCACATAGAGTCCTTTTTGGGAAGGTAAATTAGCTGTACGGCTTGATAAACCTTGATTTCTTGTTCAAATCCTGTCTCTGTCCTCTGATGTTTAACAGAATCAAAATGATCTTCCAAACCGTCAAGATGAGGTAAATAACATTGACTTCATCATAACCTCAATTATCGAAATACCTTTAACATTGCTTCTGCTTTCTTTTCTAGTCTTTATTAAATAAGCCATATTTAATCAGGTGGCTGACTCCCATTTCTAAGGTTAGGAGGTTCTCTTTACTGCCATAACCTGCTTTGAGTTGACCACTATATACTCCTCTTTCATCCGCATAAAGGTAGCATCTGGATTGGTTTTAGAAAAGCTATTATGACCATCAAATGTTTCTTGATAGTTCTCATACTTTTCAGCCCGCACTAAAACTTTTTGAAGGACTTTCTTAAGCTGACGGCGTTTAAGTTTTCTTTTATCTTTCCATACCAGCTACTACTTGAAATTGATTGATAGTCCGCTAAGAGACGACAAGTTGACCTGTTCGATAGGGCATGCCAAGTTTTCAACCATCATTTTTTCGATTTTCCGTCCAGAAAAGACCCCTTGTGAGTAGACAAACAAGAAGCAATTTCTAATGGTAAGTTTGTTTGATTTGTGTTACAGTGAAGATACATGAGATAGTCTTGCTACAAAGCAAAAAGCAACAGTTTTGATGCTGTTGCTTTTTGCTTTGAGTTACTCTTGTCTCAGACTTATTTTTATTTTACTTCCATATATCTGATTTATTTGAGTAAAGTGTTAACTATAATAAATAATCCCTTAGTCACTGTTACTACGCTAATTTTTCCAAAAATGCCATTAAAATTTTGGCAGATTGTTTACCAGCTTCGATGATAAATTCATCAAATGTAATATTGGCATCATGGGCTGCTGTGTCAGACATGGCACGAACAACGATAAATGGTTTGTTCAAACTGTGGGCAGCTTGCGCAATCGCAGCACCTTCCATTTCAACAGCTTGAACTTCTGGAAATGCTGCTTTAATGGCATCAATTTTATCTTGGCCAGCGATAAAAGAATCCCCAGTTGCAATCAAACCAATTTTACTAGCGACGTTAGCTTTGTTTAAGACTTGTTCAAAAGTGTCAATAAAGCCTTTGTCTGACTCAAAGTAAAGAGGTTGCATTGACATTTGACCATAATCATAGCCAAAAGCTGTTAAATCAACGTCATGATAAACTAATTTATCAGCAACGACAACATCACCAATATTTAAACCCGTAGCAACAGCACCAGCTGACCCTGTGTTAATAAGAGCATCAACACCAAAATGATCGGCAAGAACAGCTACAGACATCGCTGACATCACCTTTCCAACACCTGATTGGACAAGAACAACATCATGATTTCCAAGTTTACCTTCATAATAAGTATTCCCTAGAACTTGATGTTCAACTTTGTTTTCCAAATGTTCCACAAGAAGCTTTAATTCCTGCTCCATTGCTGCAATAATTCCAATTTTCATCACAAAAATACAAGAGTTTTCAACTAAGATGATTCTCCAAGTTAGTTTTCTAACTCTTGCTTACTCCTTCTTAACTTTTTTAATTAGAGATTAAACACCGCGAAAAAGAGTGCAATTAATAAAACAATAACCACAAACATGATTAGATTAAGTTTTCGTTGAAACTTGCTACGTTTAGCATTTTCAATGCGACGACTTTTATAAACGTATTGGTCTTTTTTCTTACGATCTTTCCATTTATCCAGAAATCCTTGGGTTTCTTCTTCCTCTTCTTCATATGGCACAATGGTGTCATAAAGGTCTGTACGAATAACTTTTGTCTCCTCGTCATCCTCTAGATACTGGTCATCATAAAAAATTTCACCACGGTTAGCACGTTCGATTATCTCGTCTGTTAAAAGTGGTTTTCCCATTTTGTCTATCCTCCAAAATGCAGAGCATAATATTGAAGGGCTATGATTGTTTTAGCATCTTCAATAGCTCCAGATTTCACCAAATCCATACATTCTTGATAGGTTAATTCAAGAATTTCTAAGACTTCGTCATCATCTTGCGGACGTGGATTTGGCACTTTTTGCAAATGAGTTGCTTGATATAACTTAATTTTTTCATTGCAAAAACCAATAGCAGTATAAAACTCATGAATTTGTTTTAAATCGCCAGAGTATCCTGTTTCCTCTTCTAATTCACGCGCAGCGGCATCTTGTTCAGAGCCGTTTTCACCAATTTCGAGTTTGCCTGCTGGAATTTCGTAAGAAATTTTTTCGATTGACTTGCGATATTGCTTAACCAGAATAATTTTATTCTCATCAGTCACCGCTAAAACAGCAACAGCTCCTCGGTGAAGAATGAGTTCTCTTTTAGCTTGACCTAAACCATTTGGTAATTCAACATCGTCAACAACAACTTTAAAAATGTGCCCATCAAAAATTTCTGTTCGTTTGAGCGTTTTTTCTTCAAAAGCCATACTAAGCATTCTCCCTAAAAATATTCCCAAATAAATTTTACTACAAAACAGCAAGAAATGCCATTCTTACACGGTCAATTGCCATAATGTCCCTAAAAAATCATTAAAAAGAGGTCAAATCAAGTTGATACTGTCCCCTCTGAACAATAAGCAGAAATCGCCCATGTCATAATACAGCTTAATGATTTAAACCTCCTAAAATATGCTTACTTTTTATTGTTTGGGTGGTGTGGTTTGTTAAGCGCATAGCCTGCTTTATTAACTTGACGACCACGTCCAATCGCTAAAGCATCTTTTTCAACATCATCAGAAATCGTTGAACCTGCTGCTGTCAAAGCGTTATCTCCCAAAGTAACTGGCGCAATGATTGTTGAATTGCTTCCAACAAACACATTGTTGCCAATGGTTGTTTTAAATTTATGTTGACCATCATAGTTGGCAATGATTGTACCAGCACCAAAATTAACTTCGCTTCCAACGGTCGCGTTACCAATGTATGTCAAATGTCCTGCTTTAGTATCTTCACCAACGATAGATGATTTTACTTCAACAAAGTTACCAATGTGAACATTTTTTTCAAGTGTTGAATCTGGGCGAACATGAGCAAATGGTCCAATGGTTACACCATCTTTAACAACAGATTGTTCAATCATTGAGCTTGTGATAACGACATTTTCACCAATTGTTGCATCAACAAGATAAGTACCATTTGTCAAGACAGAGCCTGAACCAACTTTAGTATTTCCTTTGAGGGTAACGTTGGCTTCAATCATCACATCAGGTGCAATCTCAACGTCAACATCAATGTAAGTTGCTGCTGGGTTTTGGAAAGTCACACCGTTGACCATGTGTTTTTTGTTGATACGACGGCGCATAATGTCTTCTGCTGTCGCAAGTGCCACACGGTCATTAACACCAAGACTTTCATCAAAATCATGAAGCACGTAAGCTCCGACTTTTTCACCATTATTGCGGAAAATTGAAATAACATCAGTCAAATAATATTCCCCTTGGGCGTTGTTAGTGTTGATATTTTTAAGCGCTTCAAAAAGGCGTTTATTGTCAAAGACATAAGTTCCTGTGTTGATTTCTTTGACTTGACGTTCAAATTCAGAAGCGTCTTTTTGTTCAACGATTTTAAGCACTTCGCCGTTTTCATTACGAATGATACGGCCGTAACCAAATGGATTTTCGGCTGTCGCTGTTAAAATTGTGGCAACGTTTTTGTGGCTAACATGAAAATCAATTAATTCTTTCAAGCTTTCTCCAGTGATAAGCGGTGTATCACCAGCGATAACAAGGGTCTGACCTTCAAGACCAGCCAATTCATTTTCTGCCATCATGACCGCATGACCAGTTCCGAGTTGTTCTGTTTGCATGACAAATTCTGATTTGTCAGCTAAAACCTCACGAACCATTTCGGCTTTATGCCCAATAACCGTCACATTTTTTTCTGGATTCAAAGCTGATACGGCACGAAAAACGTGTTCTAACATTGTAATGCCAGAAACTTTATGAAGGACTTTTGGCAAGTCAGATTTCATACGTGTTCCCTTACCAGCGGCTAAAATAATTGCATAATTTGACATAACTAATTCCTTAAAAAATAGAGTAGTTCTGTGGGATAAACAAGGTTACATTCCTTTATTTTTCTCACACAAGCTACTCCATTATATCACATTTACTTATTTTGAGCTTAATTTTATGGCAATCAAGGTGCACATTCTAACCATTACAAGCTGTTAACGGCTGCATCCAAGACTTCCATAACGGCACGACTATGCTCAAGCGCCAATTTTGTAGCCGTCATGTCCTCTTGCTCGATAATGGCTTGGAAAGCAACAAATTCATCGTGCATACGGTGATTTAGGGTATTTTCATTAATCATTGTCATGCTTTGATTATTCAAGCTTAAAGCTAATTCTGGCAAGGTATTCGTAGCGCCGATAATAGCAATTGAGCCTTTATTGCCTTGAATCGTTGATTTAATCTCTGCTGCACAATCTTTGGCACCAATACAAGCAGCTTTAAAGTGACCATAATCCATGATTAGGATACCTGAGGTATCCACACCACGTTCCATATTTGCCAAATACTGTACTTTTTCAGGTTTACCAAATAAGCCAATTACCAAATGAATGTTGTAAATATTAAGGTCACGCAGTGCTCCGCCACCTTTTGCTGGGTCAAAGGCAGGCGCAATCTCGCCACGTTTGAAGGCGTCGTAACGTGAAGAATACTGTGAATAATTACATTCAACGATTTTAATATCACCAAGCTTAGCCAGATTGTCTTTAATAGCTGCAAAATTGCCAAGGTACTGATTGGTAATAGCTTCTAACAAAATACGATTGTTTTGCTCTGCTATTTTGGCCAAGTCTTCAAATTCTGCTAAAGTCAATGTAAATGGCTTTTCACAAATGACGTGTTTCCCAGCAAGAAGTGCTTTTTTAGCATAATCATAGTGCAAGTGGTTTGGAAGTGCCACATAAACGGTGTCAACGTCTGGATTTGCCAAAATGCTATCATAATCGCTACTTGCTTGAGAAATGCCGTAAATTTCAGCGAGTTTTTGTGCTTTTTCAAGACTTCGTGGTGTTGATAAAATAGCACTTAACTCAATGCCATTGATTTCTTTTAAAACCGGTAACACTTCGTCAACAATTTTTCCTGTTCCTAAAATGGCTAATTTCATGAATTTCCTCCTATCGTATCTTGCTAAACTGTGGGATAAACCACTTCAAATTCTTCTAAAACGATTAAGCTTTCTGGTGTGAATGTCAACCCACATTCTTTAAAATAGGGTTTGAAAAATGCTTCGTGAACATCTCGCCAGTAAGCAAGCGATTTATCACCCTCACCTTCTTTAAAAGCATGCTTCTCCGAGACTTCCTTAAAAGGTACAACAGAGACTTTTTTAATCTGAATAATGCAAACTGCTTGGTCTTTGCTATCTAAAATCACATCATAAAATCCAACTTCAGGTAGCGGGTCATTATCAACAGCATATAAGTCATAAGCTGATGCCGTCGCCGTTTTTGTGCCCTCAAGGACTAGCTTCGCTAACAAATCAGCTTCTAGCCCAAATTGCCAAGCGTCAATGACATCTCCGATTGATGGGTTGATTTTCTTATACTTGTTCCAAAGTTCTTGTGCGTTCATGGTTATCTCCTATTCTTTTCTGTCTTACTTCTTCTTACAATCCGTTTGACAGAATTTTCCACTATGGTTTTCTCCTCTTCATTTTGAAGCCTCCCTTTCATTGTTCTACCTTTGAAGCAATGCCGAATTGTTTATCTACCCGTTGCTAAAATCTCGTTTCTAAATATGCTATTTACTACGCTCGCAAATAACCAATAACTACTTCAAACTCCAGCCACCGTCGATTTTGATGATTTCGCCTTGCATGGAGCTTGCTTTGCCTGATGCTAAAAATTCTGTCAAATCAGCGATTTCTTCGGGATTACTCCAACGTCCGATTGGTGTTTCTTGGGCTACCCAGTCAGCTAATCCTCCTGGTTCAAAATCGCTAGCTGTCATGGCTGTCTTAACCGCACCTGGTGCGATACCAAAAATTTGAATCTTATCCTTAGCATAGTCAAGTGCCAGCTGGCGCGTGAAGCCTGCAAGAGCGTGTTTACTAGCGGTGTAAGCTGCTCCGCCACCACCTGCGATAAATGACGCAATTGAGCACATGTTGATGATGATACCAGATTGTCGTTCCACCATTTTGGCTAAGTAGTGGCGTGTAATTTTGACTGTCGCAAAGAAATTGGTCTGAAAAACACGTTCCAATTCGTCGTCTGATACTTCAAGCAAAGGCTTGTAAGCGTCGAGAATTCCAGCGGTGTTACACAAGATATCCACGTCCTGAACAGAATCGTACAGCGCAGCTAAATCCGTCGTCAAGTCCAACTGCAAGAAATGAAAGTTGTCATCTTGAATCTGAGGCGCTTGCGATTTGTCAACGCCATATACCGCGCAGCCATGTTTCAAAAAAAGTCGTGCTTGTGCGAGTCCAATGCCAGAACTAACGCCTGTGATGAGAACTTTAGTCATGGACTTCAACCCAATCAGTCGCTAGAACGTCACATGGGGTCGGCGACCACATGGAAAAGCCTTCACCGTCACCTGAAACGTTGATGAGAAAATACGGTGTTACTGGTAATGCCACGCCATTTTGCTCAAGCGTATCAAATAGCTGAACGTAATTTTCAGCGCCACCCCAGCCTGTGCGGACATATTTTTTCTTAGCCTTTAAACCAGGCAAAATTTCTTCAAAAGTCATTTCTCTCTCCTTGATTTTACTAAGTCTAGTATATCAAAAAACGAGCTCGTAAGCTCGTTATAATTATCGTCTTAGAACTTTCTTGATTATAGCTATGACTTTATGCAGTATTGGACGTGGATAATAACGGAATGTTCCCATTTTGCGGACAATATAGCCATTAAAGTTTTGTTTGAAACGAAGAACACCATCACTACCGTCGAAAATCCCTTGAATACCAAGGAAAGTATAAAAATGAATACCACGATTTAATGATTCTGTCATCACATGTTCTTGAAGGGCGACAGGCGCATAGAATTTGTTAAATTCCGTATAAGAGCCACTAAAGAGGTAAACAGCTTCTTGTGGTGTGTAAATAAAGAGACTACCTGCCAAAACCACATCTTCTGAACCATGTTTCTCAATAAGCTCTTTGGCTTCCTTGATACGAACATCAAAGGTTGCAATTTGTTTATCCAACTGCGCTTTTTGTTTATTGACCTTAGCTGAGTTAACACCGTCAGCAATTCTTTGATTTAAAACAGCTAGTTCAGAAGCAATCGTTTCATGGCTAGACTGAAGATTTTTAAGATAGTCTTGGAAATTAATCGTTGCAATCATAAATTCGCATTTATCACCAAAACTATCGTAAAAAGCTTCATAATAATCTAACGGTTTATCAACGTATTCGCGACGTTCTGAAGTTGATGCTGTAATTTCTTTAAAAATGTGGAGTTCATCACGCTCTAGACGACGCACTTTAATACCAAAAGAATTTGTTTTGTTAGCTAGCGGACGTCCTTTTTTGCTAAATGACTTGCGCAGCGTTTCAGGTGTCAATCCTGTCAAATCTTTGACATAATGCCAATCTGGTTCGCCACCAGGATAACCAGTTTGCAGACCATCAAAGTGATAGCCAAGTTCTGTCAGACACGTAATCAGTTCAGGCTTTTCGTCGTCATTTGGCTCACCGTGACTATCAAATGTTTGATAAGTATCGTAAGGCTTGACAATCAGTTCAAGCGCCCCATTTTCCTTGGCATAAGCTTGTAATTCTCTGTAAAATTCAGCCAGATAAGCCGTATCTGTCGAAGCAGGACCCGAATTAATTTCCATGTGAAGTCCGCCTGTCATCAGCATGCTGTACAAAACACCCGCCACTTGGATAGCTCCATCTGCTTCCAAACCTAGAAAAGTAATGTCAAACCCACGTTTTTCAAGCAAATCCGCCATTTCAACAGATTGCATAAACGAACGTTCTTTAAATGTGGCACTCACTTGTTCATAATCTTCTCGTGATAAGATTTTTAAAGTCATGTTTGTTTTTCTCGATTCTAATTCACCATAATAAAATTCGCCATTAAAAATTATCAAAGGAAACTTAAATGAAAATTAATTGTCATTTTTGAAATTTATTTTCATTTTTTGCGAATTTCTTTTCATAAAAAGACAAGTTAAATACCCAGTTACCATTATAGGTACTGAGTATTTTCATTATCTTTTGTGACAACTATTAACCAATTTGGCTACCGTTTGGTACGCTTGGGTCAATGGTTAAAACAGTCAAGTTGCCATCATGTTCAGCCGATAGAATCATTCCCTGACTAAGCAAGCCCATCATTTTACGTGGTTTCAGATTAGCAACGATTTGCAATTTTTTACCAACGAGTTCTTGTTCATTTGGATAGAATTTTGCAATTCCTGAAAGGATTTGACGGTCCTCCCCGTCGCCAGCATCAAGACGGAATTTGAGTAATTTTTCAGAACCTTCAACTTTTGATACTTCTTTGACTTCTGCAACACGGATTTCTACTTTGTCAAAGTCATCAAATTTGATAGCTTTCTTTTCATTTTTTAGCTCAACATCTGCTGGATTCCATTCTTTTTCTTCTGTCGCAACTGCTGCTCCACCCATGTTAGCTTTGATATAGTCGATTTCAGCTTCCATGTCAAGGCGTGGGAAGATTGGTGTTCCTTCGGCAACAACTTTAACACCTTCTGGGAAGCCTGCAAGGGTAAGATTTTCAAGGTCAAAGTCACTTCCTAGACCAAGTTGTTCCATAATAGCGTTTGATGTTGTCATCATAAATGGTTGAATAAGGTGAGCCACCACACGAAGACTAGCTGCCAAGTGAGCCATTACTGCTGCCAGTTCATCACGTTTAGCGTCATCTTTTGCAAGAACCCAAGGAGCTGTTTCGTCAATGTATTTATTTGTACGTGAAATAATGTTCCAAACCGCATCAAGTGCGCGTGGGTAGTCAACAGCATTCATTTGTTTATGGTATTCAGCGAGTTTTTCTTCGACAACACCTGCCAAATCAGCATCAAATGCTGTGACATTTTCAACGTAGGCTGGAACATCGCCACCGAAATATTTATTAATCATGGCAACCGTGCGGTTAAGAAGGTTTCCAAGGTCATTTGCCAACTCATAATTGATACGTCCAACGTAATCTTCTGGCGTAAATGTTCCATCAGAACCAACTGGAAGTGAGCGCATGAGGTAATAACGAAGTGGGTCAAGTCCATAGCGTTCGACAAGCATTTCTGGGTAAACCACATTACCTTTAGATTTAGACATTTTACCGTCTTTCATGACAAACCAACCGTGGGCAATCAAGCGGTCAGGCAATTTCATATCTAACATCATGAGCATAATTGGCCAGTAAATTGAGTGGAAACGTAGGATATCTTTACCAACCATATGGAAAACTGTTCCCTCGTTCCAGAATTTATCAAAGTTTGCGTGTTCTTCTTGACCATAACCAAGTGCCGTAGCGTAGTTAAGAAGCGCATCAATCCACACGTAAACAACGTGTTTTGGATTTGAAGGCACTTTAACGCCCCATGTAAATGATGTACGACTGACAGCCAAATCTTCAAGACCTGGTTCAATGAAGTTCTTGATGATTTCGTTCATACGACCATCAGGTTGGATGAAATCAGGGTATGCATGGAAAAATTCTACCAAGCGGTCAGCATATTTTCCAAGACGTAAGAAATATGATTCTTCTGAAACCCATTCTACTTCGTGTCCAGAAGGTGCAATCCCGCCAATGACTTTTCCATTTTCGTCACGGAAAACTTCTTCTAATTGGCTTTCTGTGAAAAATTCTTCATCTGATACTGAGTACCAACCAGAATACTCACCCAAATAAATATCATCTTGTGCCAACAATTTTTCAAAAACATCAGCAACGACTTTTTCATGGTAATCATCAGTTGTACGAATGAATTTATCATAAGAAATATCAAGCATTTCCCAAAGTTTTTTAACGTCAGCAGCCATACCGTCAACATAAGCTTGTGGTGTAATTCCTGCTTCTTCAGCTTTTTGTTGAATTTTTTGACCGTGTTCATCAAGACCAGTCAAATAAAAAACCTCGTGGTTCATCATGCGTTTGTAACGTGCTAAAACGTCACAAGCAATTGTTGTATAAGCTGAACCAATGTGAAGCTTACCAGATGGATAATAAATAGGTGTTGTAATATAAAATGGTTGTTTACTAGTCATTTTCTTTCCTTTCAAATAGGAGCTAATGAAACTCCTTTATTGATAACACTTTATTATAACATAAATTTATAGCTGATTATAGGTAAAATCGCATAACAATGCGAAAAAATCCTGGCAATCACGCCAAGATTTTAGTGACTTTATTAAAGCGATAAGATAGAAAAATAGCTCGAATGGCTAAATCAATTAGAATCGATAACCAAACACCTGCAATACCTAAACCAAGATATTGTCCTAAGAGAAATACACCAACCACGCGTATTCCCCACATGCCAATAACGGTGCTGTAAAGAGGCGTTTTGGTATCCCCCATTCCTTGAAGAGCTCCCGCTAAAATCAAACTAATCGCCAAAACAGGTTGGATAAAACCATCAATTTTTAAAGCAATGCCCACTTGGGCAATCGCAGAGCTATCAGAGGTAAAGAAAGTGGCAAAATAAGCTCCACCAAAAAACAAAAATAGCCCGAAAAATCCTAAGATAACAACGCCATAAAGGGTTGACCAAAAACCAACTTGACGAATTTTATGATAATCTTTTTCACCCTTTGCCATACCAACCAAAACAGCTGCTGCCGTTGCTAAACCATAAGCTGGCATGTAAACAAATGATTCAATTGACCCTGCAATATTATGGCTGGCGTATGTTTTACTACTAATCGCAACAAT
The DNA here is from genome assembly GCF_004843545.1 of Streptococcus pasteurianus. Taxonomy (NCBI): domain Bacteria; kingdom Bacillati; phylum Bacillota; class Bacilli; order Lactobacillales; family Streptococcaceae; genus Streptococcus; species Streptococcus pasteurianus. The sequence continues at coordinate 1,655,340 of NZ_CP039457.1, forward strand.
CAAGCTCATATAAACCACTTGTCCCAAACGCATGACCAAACGCTCTGCTGTCGCCGGAATGGTCAAGGAAATCAATTCCTTATCACGACTTCCAAACTTTAAATCCTCTCTTTTCAAGGCTAGTGCCGAAGATTGTAATTTTTTAAACAACAAAACCGTTCCAAAGATTCTGGCAATTACTGTTCCAATCGCTGTCCCCAATATTCCAAGTCCAGCAAACGACCCAATCCCAAAAATCAAAACATAATCAACACAGACATTCGTCACATTTGTGATAGCTGAAATCGTCATCGGCGACTTGGTATCACCAGTTGCACGAATAATACTTGCTAAAACAGTCATCAAACTATTAAAACACGTCAATCCGCCAACAAGGTAAAAATAAGTTTTGGCTGCTGCCAATTCTGTTGCATCAAGCCCCATCCAAAGTAAAAGATAATGTCCAAACAGTACCGCTACCAGTCCCAAAACCAAACTAACAATGAGTCCTAAATAAATCGACTGAACAGCAACGCTCTTTGCAGCTTTGCTATTTTTCGCACCAATATTTCGCGATACCAGTGCTGAACTTCCAACCCCAATGGCAATGTAAACCGCTAAGTAAACATTAAGAATTGTATTAGAAACACCTACTGCTGTCACCGCTGTCAAGCCAAGTTTTGCAATCATCAAGGTATCAATAAAGCCCACCAAGGTCTGTAAAATATTTTCAATCGTTGCTGGTATCGCAAGATTTAAAATGGATTTATGTAATGTATTTGTCATAAGATTACTTCTTTCTTTAAATTATCTCTATTATCTTAAACTTTTAACTTTAAAACCATACGCAAAAATATTATAATGTTCAATAATAGACAAAAAAGAAAAAATGTCCATTTTAGGAGAAATCTCATGACACGTCAGGAAGTCAAGACACAGGAAGCCATTTTTACCGCATTTTTTGATTTATTAGCTCAAAAATCATTTCACGATATTCGCATTGGCGAATTATGTCAGAAAGCTAATATTGGTCGTTCAACCTTTTATAGTCATTTTACGAGCAAAGATGATTTGCTAATCGCTGTCTGTCAACAGCTTTTTCAACACGTTTTTGTGACTTCTTCGCTTGCTGAACATCAAACCAACCAATCCTTACACAAAGGCAGCCTTGAAGAGCAGGTAACTCACCTTTACCAACACTTCAAAGAAAATGCTGATAAAGTGACAACCCTTTACCAGCTGGAAGACGATTATTTTAGTCGCAGTCTACAAGCAGAACTTCAAAAATATTTGGTTCCCATTCTTAAGCCCATTTACTTTAAAGAAAACGCGTTACCTGACCAACTGTTGGACCAATATATTATTGATACTTTTTTAACAACGCTTAGCTGGTGGCTACACGCCCAACCAGACCTCGAAGCTATTGAAATCACACATTATTACCTGAAATTACTTGCTTGAGTGACGACTAAGCACAAACGAATAAAGCACTGGCACAATAACCATTACACCAATAACACCACCCAAAACATAAGGCAAAGCAAGTTGGAAAAAACTATCAAATAAAAGAAGCAAGCCACCCAGCACCCAAATCTTACTAGCAAAACGGTGCGTTTTATACCAATTGCGGTCATCAGAAAGTGTCCATGGCAAACGAATGCCAATCGTATAATTTCGTTGTGTTTTAGGAAGGTAATTTCCAATAAAAATAAAGATGCTGCCCAGAAAAGCAGTTACAAGTGCCGGACTACTTTTGATAACTCCAAGTGCATTCGCATAAATCGATAACTGGACAATTAAACTAAACAAAGGAATGAGCCACGCATATATCTTTACCATACGAGCTGGCGTGGTAGCTTTAACAGAATCCTTTTCTAACGATACTAGCACAATCGATTGAAAAAGTAAGAAAAGTATCGGAAAAGCAAAGATGGCAAAAATTTTACTATTATAACCGTCGGCAGTTCCACTAATATCAAAATGTGTCGCCATTTGACTTGGCAATTGATTCCACAATAAAATTCCGATAAGAACTGGTAAAAGAATGACAAGACTTGTCTTAACCAAACTCTTTTTATTAATCTTCATTTCCTGACTCCCCCTTTAAATCCGCTAACCATGTCATAATATCTTCTAAAACTGACGTACTTAATTCGTAATAGATAAAATTTTTCTCACGTTTCTCAACAACCAAACCAGCCTTTTTCAAAATATTAAGGTGGTGAGAAATTGTCGCACCTGCAACGTCAAAATGTCCAGCAATATCACCTGCTGGCAAGCGTTCTGATTTTAATAACTCCAGAATCTCTCGCCGAATTGGGTGTGATAACGCTTTAAAAGTCTCTGCAAATCCCATAGCTGCCTCCCTTCGTTATTTAGAAAATCTATTTAGATATTTTTCTAAATAGATTATAACACTTTCTTCATATTTTATGGTAAGAAAAAACCACCTTTCAAATCATCAAAGTCGCGTACTATTTCTTTTTTTGTTAAAATAGGGGGTAACGATTAGATTTTTTTAGAAAGAAGAGAATCTTGTTTTCCTACAAGGTTCTGGTAGCTTAGTTATGAAACTTATTTCGTGGAATATTGATTCACTCAACGCTGCTTTGACTAGCGATTCCGCACGCGCTGTTATGTCTCGCGCTGTTATTGATACCTTGGTTACTGAAAATGCTGACATCATTGCCATTCAAGAAACAAAATTGTCAGCCAAAGGTCCGACCAAAAAGCATTTGCAAATTTTGCAAGATTATTTTCCTGAATACGAGGTCTCTTGGCGTTCATCTGTTGAACCTGCCAGAAAAGGCTATGCTGGTACCATGTTTCTCTACAAAAGTAGCTTGACACCAAGCATTTCATATCCTGAAATCGGTGCTCCTGACACCATGGATAGTGAAGGGCGCATTATCACCCTTGAATTTGACAAATTTTTCGTCACACAAGTTTACACCCCAAACGCTGGTGACGGTTTAAAACGTTTGGCTGAACGTCAAATCTGGGACGAAAAATATGCAGATTACTTAACAGAATTAGACCAAGTAAAACCAGTCTTGGCAACAGGTGACTACAACGTCGCTCACAAAGAAATTGACTTGGCACACCCAAGCTCAAACCGTCGTTCTCCTGGCTTTACCGACGAAGAACGTGCAGGATTCACCAACTTACTAGCAAAAGGTTTTACCGACACTTTCCGCTACATCCATGGCGATATTCCTGATGTTTATAGTTGGTGGGCGCAACGTAGCAAAACAAGCAAAATCAACAATAGTGGCTGGCGTATTGACTACTGGCTCACATCAAGTCGTATCGCAGACAAAATCACAAAATCAGAAATGATTGACTCAGGCGCACGCCAAGACCACACACCAATTGTCTTGGAAATTGATTTATAACCCACATAAAATCTCCTAAGTTTTTTAGCTTAGGAGATTATTTTTATTAAAAAAATTAAGCCTTCTTACTTTTCACTTGTAGGGCAGCTGAGAGCAAGTAGCAATAATATCAAAGCAAATAAAGACATGGCAAAGAAGCTGACATTCATGCCGTGGATATTAGCATTAACACCATAAGTTGCAGCTGAATTAGTCGCTACTGCTGTCATAATACCAACGAATTATCTCAAAGCAAATAAAAACATTTCTTTTGCTTCTTCCCTTTTTCACTCTTTTTCCTTCAAACCATGATGCTAAGACAATTCAGTGGTCCAGCCGATGCCTACTTTAGCTGGCTCATTACCATTATCCTAGGCTCCTGAGTTTTTTCAAGCCTCCTCATTTTAGGAATCACCATGATTATCTCAGGTAGGAAAAATAATCAATTATTGATGTGCAGTTCAATGCTACGGATGCTCTCGAACAATTGTTAAACAGGCAACTGGACATAGCACTGGCTATCACTTCATCATTGCCAAACATCACAGAATTGGAAGCAACTTTTTTATACCAAAGCCCGATTTACTTAGTTGTTGAAAATTCTCATCCCCTATCAACTTTGAAAACAGCTAAATCTACTGACCTCAACAATCAAACTTTAATGGTCAGCCAAATCAGCCCCAAAGAACTCAAAGAAGCTCAGGAAAAAGTAATCTCTAAATCCCAAGTAAAAACCTTTGATAGCCCAAATCACTCATCTACCATTACCAATATTTTATCTGGTCGTGGGGTTTGCCTCGTCCCAGGATTTTTAAAGGACAATACACCAAATCTCATGTGGATTCCCTTTGAAGAAACATCAGGAATCGCTTGCTCTATCGTCAAACGAAAAGATAATCACCGAGAAGTTGTCCAAGATTTTCAAAAATTACTAAACAAACTCCTGCAAGATAATTAACATTCGTTGGAAATCAAATTCAGACCTCACTAGCTTAATTTGAAAAAATAATCTATCAACATCGGCTCACCAGTCTAATTTTCATTGAGTAAAAATTCCCACAAAAAACCACTTTCTATACCGAAAGTGGTTGATTTTATTTTTCTAGCAATTCTGCATAGGATTTGCGGTGGCCAAGTTGTAAGACTTGATTATCTTTAACCAGTACTGGACGTTTGATGAGCATACCATCTGAAGCCAAGAGGCTTGCTGCCTCATCAATTGACAAACTATCGATTTTATCTTTTAAACCAAGGGCACGGTAGACTTGTCCGCTAGTGTTGAAAAAATTCTTGATAGTATATGTTGAATTTTCAATCCATTCTTCCAATTGTTCTGCCTTTGGGGTATCGACTGTAATATCGACAGCTACAAAATCAACACCTAATTCTTGCAATTCCGCCTTAGCACGGCGACACGTACTACATTTTGGATATTCATAAAAAGTAAACATTTCTTTCTCCTTCTAAAAATTAGCTTTCTCATGTTCCAATAGCCAACACTTTCGCTCTACTCCGCCAGCATAGCCTGTTAATTGCCCTTGATTTCCTAAAACACGGTGACAAGGAACAATGATAGACAAGGGATTTTTACCTACAGCTCCACCAACGGCTTGCGCCGAACCACAGTTAATTTTTTCGGCAATTTCTCCATAGGTCATTGTCTCCCCATAAGGAATTTGTACTAAGACTTTCCAAACTTTCCTCTGAAAAGCCGTACCATAAGGCACCAAGGTCAATCGACTCGGGTCGGGATTTTTACCAGTAAAATAATCATCCAACCAAACTTTTGCCTCATCTAAAAAAATGGTCGTTTCTTCAATAATTTTTTCGCGTTCATAACCATATTCAAAATACTTTTGTCCTAGAAAATAGCAACCTAAGAGCCCTTTTTCATTAGCTAATACGACTATTTCTCCTAACTCAGACTGATAAACCAACTTTCTTAACATTTTATCACTCCCACTTAATCCATATGCCTAATAGAAAAAGCAAGCTCTGCTGCCTTATCTATAACTGATGGTTCTGCCATTCTGTATTAATCTTAGGTGTCCCATCCGCATTAAGTAAAGGTGTTATCCCCGAAGGATTACCTAGACCAGCCGTCACTCCAAGATATTCTACTCCAATTTCACGGTCAACTAACAGAACCAAATTTTGTTTTTTTATTACCAAATCGAACACTGAAAAATCGTTCTCTTAACTGTTTTTGGTATTCTTTTAACTGCTTTTTATCCATAAACTATCTCCCTCCCCTAATTTTGAAATCGTTTTAACCATTATAGCAAAAAAAGAAAAAAAGAGCTGAGAAATACTCCCAACTCTTCCAATCTTTATTGTTATTTTTTCGTGATTAAACGTACACGAACGATATTATCGCTAGATTCAAAATTAGCAACTAAGTGATCAATTTTCGCCTTATCAGTTTCATCAAGGTCAAGTAGCGTATAAGCATAGTCACCTTTTGAGCGATTGATGATATTATCAATATTAATGCCTAAGTCAGAGACCGCTGTTGAAATTTTAGCGACGATATTTGGCACATTTTTATTAATCAATGTGATACGATATGGTGCAGTCAATGCTTGATGCACATTTGGAAAGTTAACAGAGTTAGTAATCTCACCTGTTTCCATGAACTGACGAATTGTCTTACCAGCCATAATCGCACAATTAAGTTCAGCTTCAGCCGTTGAACCACCTACGTGAGGGAAAACTGTGATTTTATCTTTGTTAAGCAACTCTTCTGTCCCAAAATCAGTAATGTAACGTTTCACAACACCAGCTGCAATAGCTTCAAAAAGTGCTGCATTGTCAACCAATTCACCACGCGCAAAATTGATAACAACCGTTCCTTTTTGCATCAAACCAAATGCTTCACTATCAAATGTATGGCGTGTTTCATCTGTCAAAGGCACATGAACAGTGATATAATCAGAATTCGCAAAGATTTCTTTAACATCAGCCACACGTTTGACGTGATGAGAAATATTCCAAGCTGTTTCAATAGAAACATATGGGTCATACCCTAGAACATTCATACCAAGACGTTGTGCATAGTTAGCAATACGACCACCGATAGCACCAAGTCCGATAACGCCTAGCGTTTTACCAGAAATTTCATTACCAGCAAATTGTTTCTTACCAGCTTCGACTTGTTTTGGAACATCATCACCAGAAAGGGTGTTTACCCACGCATTAGCAGCGATGTAGTCACGCGCTGACATCAAGATAGAAGCAAGAACCGCTTCTTTTACAGCATTAGCATTTGCACCAGGCGTATTAAAGACTACAATCCCTGCTGCCGTTGCTTCATCAATCGGAATATTATTTGTTCCTGCACCTGCACGCGCAATCGCTTTTAAATTTTCTGGAAATACTGTTCCATGCAAATTTTGACTACGAAGAATATAGGCATCTGGATTTTCCGCTAACTCACCATCAATTTGAAAATGATTTCCTAATTCTTTAAGCCCTACTTGATTAATATTATTAAACGTTTTAACACTATATACCATTTATTTCACACAAAGGCTACAAAAAGCCTTCCTTTTCCGTTATTGTTAATAACTATGATGATCAGCCTCATCAACTTCTTGATAGAGAGCATTCTCATCCTTAGTTTTAATTTTTTGATAAGCTAGACGTTCACCATCAATTGGCACTTTTCCACAATAGACATAACCAAGTTTCTCAAAAATGTGTTGCATGGCACCATTCTTTTCATGGGTGTCACAACGGAAATCATGTCCATCAGTTCCTTCAATCAATCCTTGAAGAAATGTTTGAGCAACCTTTCGACCAGTCACACTAGACAAAACAGCAACACGGTGAAATGTGATGTAACGGTGATTATTGTGTTTCCACTGACCATCGTAAATCTTGTCATAAGCAGGATCACCATCAGTGATAACAGCTGCATAGGCTACAATTTGCCCATCTAATAAGGCTACATACCCTTGACCAGTCAAAACGTCATCATAAATCGTATCCTCATCAGGATATTTCCCTTGCCATTGATTACTACCGCTTGCTGCCAATTGTTTTCGTGCGTCCTCAATAACGAGCATGATTTGGTCGACTTCATTTGGAAAAGCTTGTCTAATTTCCATATTATTACCTCTTCTAATGATTATGAATCTATTTTATAACAAATTCGATGCGAAAGTGGTAATAAAACAATTATTTATTTTCAGCTTCAAATTTTTTCATGAATTCAATCAAATCAAGTACCCCTTGACGTGGGAATGCATTGTAAAGACTAGCACGCATACCACCCACAGAACGGTGACCTTTGATATTTTTAAATCCAAGCGGTGTTGCTTCAGCAACAAATTTAGCATCAAGTTCTTTACTTGGTGTTACAAATGGAATATTAGCTACTGAACGTTCTGCTGGATTTTTAACAGGGTTTGTATAGAAGTCAGATTGGTCAATGAAATCGTACAACAAACCTGATTTTTCGCGGTTAGCAGCTTCCATTTTATCAACACCACCGAAAGCTTTCACCCATTCAAAAACAAGTTTTGCAATATAGATGTTATATGCAGGCGGTGTATTGTAAAGTGAACCCGCTTCTGCTTGGATACGGTAATCAAGCATAGCAGAAAGCGTTGGTTCATCATTCAAGAAATCTTCACGGACGATTACAACTGTAACCCCTGCAGGACCGATGTTCTTTTGGGCACCTGCATAAATCAAAGCAAAATCTTCAACGTTGTAACGTACAGCCAGAATATTTGAAGACATATCCGCTACAATTGGCACACCATTTGTATCAGGAAGATCATAAATAGACGTTCCTTCAATTGTATTGTTTGTTGTGATGTGAACATAAGCAGCTTCTGGATCAATATCTTTTGAATCAAAAGTAGGAATATGGTCATATACTGTATCTTCAGATGATGCTAGTAGCAATGGTTCAAAAGGAACAGTTTTGGACAATTTAACAGCTTCTGCATAAGCTTTTTTACCCCACGAACCACCAACTAGATAATATGCCTTACGTCCCTTAGCAAGGTTTAAAGGAAGCATTGTAAATTGCGTAGATGCACCACCTTGAAGGAACATCACTTTATAATTATCTGGAATAGCCATTAATTCACGCAATAATTGTTCTGCTTCTTTAATAATATTATCAAACTCTTTGGAACGGTGGGACATTTCTAAAACACTCATGCCGCTACCTTGGTAGTCAAGCATTTCACGCTGTGCTTGTTCAAGCACTGGTTTCGGTAACACTGCAGGACCTGCAGAGAAATTGTAAATTGTCATAAAAATACCTCCGTATAATAGTATAAATTATAACACAATTTTCTGAATTTTGTAAAGATTTTTGAGATTTTTTACTTAAAATATTTATAAATAATCATGATATAATAGTAAGTAGTAAATAATTAAGGAGTCCAAATGATTATCAAAGAATTTTGTGCTGAAAATACAACACTTCTCAATCAACTCAATCAGTCTGTTAAACGCGTTGAACTTTGTGATAATTTAGCCGTTGGAGGTACAACGCCATCTTATGGTGTTATCAAAGAAGCGGCACGCTACCTGCATGAAAAAGACATCGCACTAGCAACAATGATTCGTCCTCGCGGTGGTAACTTTGTCTATAATGATAGCGAACTTCGCATCATGGAAGACGATATTCTTCGCGCCGTTGAACTTGAAAGTGACAGTTTAGTTTTGGGATTATTAACAGAAGATAATCACATTGACCAAGATGGTATCGAACAACTTCTTCCCGCCACACAAGGACTACCACTTGTTTTTCACATGGCTTTTGACCAAATTCCGCTTGAAGAGCAAAAAGAAGCACTCGACCAATTGGTTAAATTAGGCTTTACACGTATTTTGACACACGGATCTACTCAAAATAATGATATTTTTGAAAATGTCGCTCACCTTAAAGATCTTGTTGATTACGCTGACGGTCGTATTGAAATCATGATTGGTGGCGGTGTCACAGCTGATAATTACCAAGAACTTATTGAAAAAACTGGTGCTCAAGCAGCACACGGAACAAAAATTAATTAAAAGGCAGAGACAAAAGTGTTCGGCTTCTTTGTTTATCCTGTTGTTAATTGCAAAACGCAGTAGTTGAGGGGTTTTTAATGCGCTGATAAATCAGCTTTTACAACCCTTTTTTGACATCAAGCTACGCTTGACTTCTTTTCCCACCTCGAAAGATTCCACAAATCTTTCGAGCCATACGGGGGTGAGATAACGAAATCGAATTTTTTCAAAATTACCGATTTCTGTCTCACTCCCTTTTTTATATCAAAAAAACCGAATCCTTTAAGAATTCAGGTTTTCTACCACTATTTTTGCTTGACTAAACTTCGGAGATTTTAAAACTTAAACGGCATCACCACCTCGTTCTCCTGTCCGAATACGGACAACTTCTTCAATCGGAAGAATAAAAATTTTACCATCTCCAACTTCACCTGTACGAACAGCTTTGCAGATGATATCCACAATTTCATCAACCGCCGCATCGTGTGTCACAATTTCAACTTTTACTTTCGCAAGCAAAGTTGGCACAATCTTTTGACCACGAACATATTCTGCAAAACCGCGTTGGTTTCCATAACCAAGCACTTGACTGACTGTCATTCCCTTGGTAAATCCTGCTTTAGATAAGGCATCTTTGAGATCTTCCAAACGGTCTGAACGGATAATCGCCTCTATTTTTTTCATAATACACTCTCTTTCTAAACGTTTCTATTTAGCTCAGATTTCTAACTATCCTTTAATTATGAATCAAGCCCCATAAATGTTGGGTAAGCTGTTTCTTCATGCTCACTATCATCAAGACCAATAGCTTCCGCACGATCCTCAACACGAATACTTGTGAAGATTGAAATCACTTTAATAATAACAAAAGTTGCTACCGCTGACCAAACAATTGTAAAAATGATAGCTGCTACTATTACTAGGAATAAATGCGCATTACCATAGATTAAACCGATATTGTTTCCGTCAAGAGCGAGTTCTGGTGTAGTGAAAAGTCCTGTTACCAAACCACCAAAGATCCCTCCGATACCATGACAACCAAAGGCATCTAAAGCATCATCATAACCGAATTTACTCTTAAGAACTGAAATCGCAAAATAACAAACTGGGCTAACGCAAAGACCGATGAGAAGAGAGCTCCACGTTGAAACAAAACCTGCTCCTGGCGTGATAGCGACAAGCCCTGCTACCAATCCTGTTGAAGCACCGACAAGTGAGAATTTTCCAGTTAACACTTTTTCAACAAGCAACCAAGACAACATTGCTGCCGCTGCTGAAATGTGTGTTGTGACAAAGGCATGGACTGCAAGCCCGTCTGCTGCAAGGGCAGAACCAGCATTGAATCCAAACCAACCAAACCAGAGAAGACCTGCACCAAGGAAAACAAATGGTACGTTATGCGGACGGTATTCTAAACGGTTATAATCTCGACGTTTTCCAAGTACCAATGCCAAAACCAAACCTGAAACCCCAGAGGTAATATGAACGACATCACCACCAGCAAAGTCAATTGTTCCCCATTGAGCCAAAAGCCCTTCATCCCAGACCATATGAGCAAATGGGAAATAAACCAAGAGAAGCCAGAAAATGATGAAAATAATCAAAGGTGTAAAACGCATACGTCCTGCTGCCGCTCCTGTTAAAATGGCAACCGTAATGATTGGAAACATCATTTGGAACGCTGCGAATAACGCATCAGGAATTTCTAAACCACGTGTGCTAGCCGTTTCGCTAACACCATTGAAAAAGAGATGCGAGAAATTACCAATTAGGCTTCCATCACCACCAAATGAAAGGGAATACCCACAAATCATCCACATTACTGAAGCAACAGCAATCGGAATCACACACATCATCATTGTATTAATGACATTTTTGCGTCTCCCTAAACCACCATAGAAGAATGCTAAACCTGGTGTCATCAAAAAGACTAGGCTAGCACAGATAATCATAAAAGCTATACTTCCTGCATCCATATCAAAAACTCCTTTTATATTCTAAGACTTTAAACCTTAAAGTCGACTTTCTAAAATACTACAACAAGTGTTGCGATATTTTATGTTAGATAATATAACATTATTTTGGGGCAGAGTAAAGTGTTTTTTGTTGAATTTTCTAAATTTTCTGTATTTATAACATAAAACGTCAGTCTTCTTCTACATTTAAAAACAATATTCTTCCTTTGATAATACTCATTTTATTGATTCTATAACTTGACATAGAAATGTTAGCAAAGTCGCTAATTTTGATACAACTATCCTTGTTATGTTTTCTTACATAAAATTATAAAATATAAATAAAAGGAGTTTACAAGACAAAAAACTACCGATGATAATTCCATAATCATCGGTAGTTGTCTCAGCTGATTAGTAATGTTTAAAGTTGATGATAAGCATTGTAAACTTCTTGACGGTTTAAGCCGTAAGTTTTAGCAATTTTTTTAATGGCTTGATTTGGCTTGTCCCCAGCTTCGATTAACTGAGCAACGAGTTCAGCTGGATTAATATTTTCTGATATTTCTTCTAATGTCGCTATCTCATCTTGACCAGATACAACGATTAAACACTCTCCTTTTAAAGGATTTTGGGCAATGTATTCCAAAATTTCTGAGATGCATCCGCGCTGGTATTCTTCAAAAAGCTTTGTCAACTCACGAACCAAAACAATTTTTCTATCACCATATACTGCTAACATATTGTCCAATGTATCTGCGACACGATAAGGTGATTCATAAAAAATTTGTGTTTCAGGATACTGCTTCTTAGCTTCAAAAAATTCCTTCTGCTGCTTAGCTTTTCTTGGCAAGAAACCGTAAAAAATATGTGGTTGCGGTGCTAAGCCACTCGCAATAAGCGCCGTAATCCCAGCAGAAGCCCCTGGGATAGCAACGACAGTAATCTCTTCAGCTATAGCTGCTTTTACTAAATCATGACCTGGGTCAGAAATAGAAGGCATCCCAGCATCAGACACTTGTGCCAAAATTTTTCCTTCTTTCATCAGAGCAATCAATTCAGGAATTTTTTCATAGGCATTGTGTTCATGAAAGCTAATTTGCTTGGCTGAAATGTCAAAATGTTTCAGCAAAAGCCCTGTATTGCGAGTGTCTTCTGCACAGACAAAATCAGCATTTTTTAGTATTTCCACGGCACGATAAGTCATGTCTTGCATATTGCCAATCGGTGTTGGAACAAGATACAGCTGGCCATAGGTTGTCTGATTTTTAAAACTTTTTTGTACTTTCATAGGCAGTTACTCCCTATCTAAAACTTCCATACAAAACATACATTCTTCATCGTTTTCACGACGTTGACCATAATAATCATTGCAAATATGGAAACCATCATGGTAAATGCCTTCGATATATCGTTTTCCTTGCTTAGAAGATTTAGCTGGTGTATCTTGCTCAAGTTGAGCTAGACGCGTGCGAATTTTATCATTTTCAAGACGCAAAGCTGTATTTTCCTCTAGTAGTGATTGCACTTGTTTTTTCATGGCTTCAATTTCAGCTAAGGTAATCATTAAATTTTGTGAAAAACCATCAAAGGCATCAAATAATTCTTTTTTATCCACGTACTTTGACCTCCTCTAAAGCATAGGTTAAGAGCGTGTGTTTTTCTGGAAAACGAACTTTGACGGTATCAGAAAACACATCAATCCCTGCAATAACTCCCAAGCCATCAACTGTTTCAATCTCCGTTCCTACATCAGGGAATTTCCTCTTAGAGGCTTTATAAAAGTCATCTTCAAAACTCAAACAACACATCAAACGCCCACAGATACCTGATGTTTTTCCTGTGCTGAGTGACATTCCTTGATTTTTGACCATTTTAATAGACACAGGTGGAAATTCTCCCAAAAAACTTGAACAACAAAGGGCACGACCACACGGTCCAAGACCACCATAAACCTTAGCTTCTTCGCGGCTGTTGATTTGACGAAGTTCGATTCTTGTTTTGAAATGACCTGCTAAATCACGTAGCAATTGACGAAAATCAACACGTTCTTCTGCTGAAAACGTGATAAGCACACAGCTTCTTTCCAAAGGGAAAATAATATCAATCACTTTCATTTTTAGGTCATTAGCTAAAATTAGCTCATTAACCGTTGAAAACGAACGCTTCGCTAAATCAATATTTTCTTGGTAAGCTTGTTTATCTTTTTCATTGGCAAGACGTGTTACAGAATCCATCTCAGCAGGTAATTTGACCTCATCAATGACTTCGTTGCTAGTGACAACTTGCGCCAAACGACACCCTTTTTTATTTTTGACGACGACGTAATCGCCGAGTTTATATTTTTTATTTGGTAAAACATAGACAATACTGCCTGTTTCTTCGTATTTTACGCTCAATACTTCTGTCATGAAATCACCATATATTCTAGCGCATTTTGGAAACTCACATTACTTTTCCACATTTGTTGCGCCTTAAAACTTTTTTCTAAATAAACCAAACTTTCTTTTTGATTAAATTGCTTTGCTAAAAATAGCGGCAAGAGTTGAAAAACAAGTTCTTGGTCAGACTTTTCTAAAGCAACTTGAACCAAACGCCCTGTTTCTAAATAAGCCAGCATTTTTTCTTTAAACAGAACCGTGACAAAACGCTCACAAGTTTGAATGACATCCAATACTTTTTTATCTTGCATCATTTCATCAAGGTGCTCCGGTGTTTTTGACAATTCTGCTAATATTTCTGCTTGTATTTTCAAAACTCCAGCTTTTTCAGCTTGCTCGATCAACAGTGGCTTATTTTTCGGAAAACGGAAAATCTGTGTTCGACTTTTAATCGTCGGTAAAACTTTATTCTCATCACTAGTCAACAAAATCATGTAGGAAGAACTTTGTGGTTCTTCAATGAATTTCAAAAGGCTATTTGCAGCATTAACATGCATTTTTTCACAATTTTGAATAATGAAAACTTGTGATTTGCCTTCAAAACCTGAACGTGAGAAATCACGCATCAATTCACGAATCGTATCAGTTTTGATGACTTGCCCACTTGGTTTGACAACCTTAACATCCGAAAATTCATTTTCCGCAATTAACTGACATTCACGGCATTTCCCGCATGGCAAACTATCTTGGAGGTTTTCGCAAAAACGACTTTTAGCAAAGTAAAGAGCAAAATCAAAGCTCGCAAAATCCCCTGAAAAAAGATAGGCGTGGTTCATCCTATCTGATTTCAAAATTTGATTAAACTCTTTAAAAAGTTGGGGTTGCAAGTGCTCTAATTCCATCTAAATCCCTCTACTCATTTTTTGCTAACTGTTCAAGAATGGTATGAAGTGTCTCTGACACGACCTCTGCCAATTCACGTGACGCATCAATAGTCACAATACGTTTTTCTTGTTCAGTCAAGGCTAAATAACCTTCTCGAACACGCTTGTGCATGTCTAATTTTTCCAAATCAAGTCGGTTAACTTCACGCTCAGCATTTTTAGCAATTCTGGCTAAACCAATTTCTGATTCAACATCAAAATAAAGCGTCAAATCTGGTTTTCTACCGTCTGTTGCAAAGTCATTTAATCTCCTAATGATATCTTTATCCAAGCCACGTCCAGCACCTTGGTAAGCAATTGAACTATCAATAAAACGATCAATCAAGACCACCTTACCAGCCTCTAAAGCTGGCAGAACCTTTTCAACATAATGTTGACGTCTTGCAGCCATATACAAGAGCAACTCTGTCTTATTATCCATAGCAACGTGGTTAACATCTAAGATGACATCACGAATACGCTCTGCAATTTCGACACCACCAGGTTCACGTGTGGTTATAATATCATAGCCCTTTTCTTGCAAAACTGGAAGGACTTGTTCTAAAACTGTGGTTTTTCCAGCACCATCTGGGCCTTCAAATGAAATGATTATACCGTTTTTCATGAAAATTCCTTAAAATTCTTTCTATGTTTCTATTTTAACAAAAAACAGACAAAAATAACACTAGCAAATTCGCTAACTTATTGGATTCAAGCATAAAAAGTTGATAGACATAACTTTCCGTCTCGTCGCTCAAAAAAAAACAGAACCTAGCTTGAAACTAAATTCTGCTTTCTCAGTTAAATTAGCACTTAATCCAATGATTTTGCTTCTGTTAATTCAATCGCATCAACTTGAATGCCTTGGTTAAGCAATTTTTCTCGTAGATCTGCAACATCAGCTTTACCGTCGATTTGAATTTCAATAGCAACTTTTCCAGATTTACGAGTGGCAACAACGGTACGTTTGATATTGAGATTGTCGTTTGAAATCGTATCTACAATTTTTGCCAAAGTTCCAACCGTATCATCAGCCGAAATAACCACGCGAACACCTTCTTCGCCATAACCAGAAATTTCAAGAAAAGCTTTGAAAACGTCTTTATCTGTAATAACACCATAGACTTGGTCGCTTTCGACAACAGGAACAATTCCAACACGATTTTTCATCATGGTATAAATCGCATCTTCTAGACTTGCGTACGGTGAAACCGTCACAACATCGCGAATCATCACGTCACGAATTTTAGTTTTATTAAGCAAATAATTCATCTCATAAATTGACAAAGTCGTTGCTTTTGAAGGACTAGCTTCTGCCATTGTTCTTTCGGTAACAATCCCGACAAGCTTATCATTTTCGATAACAGGCAAGCGACGCAAGCCTTGTTCTCTCATCATATCAGCCGCATGTGCTACTGTTGTATCAGGAGACACATAAACAACTTTTTTAGTCATAAAATCTTTTACTGCCATAACAATTCTCCGCATTATTTTCTTGTTATTATTATACCACAAACCGCAAACGGTTTCACCAAAGATTGAAAAAATAATGAAAATAAAGCAGACGAGACTGTTGTTAATGATAAAAAGTCTAGGATAACAGCTATCCTAGACTTGGTTAAATACTAAATTCAGTTAACGGTTTGTTAGCCACCGAGGTAAGCCTTGCGGACTTCTTCTGATTCTAACAATTCTTTACCTGTTCCTGAAAGAACAATTTTTCCTGTTTCTAAAACATAACCGCGGTCAGCAATTGCTAACGCTTTATTGGCATTTTGTTCAATCAACAAGACAGTTGTTCCTTGTTTTTGAATATCTTGAATGATGTCAAATATTTCTTGGATAAAAATTGGCGCAAGCCCCATTGACGGTTCATCAAGAAGAAGTAATTTGGGTTGGCTCATCAAAGCACGCCCCATAGCAAGCATCTGTTGCTCACCCCCTGAAAGTGTGGCTGCATCTTGCGATTTACGTTCTTCAAGTCGTGGGAAGCGTTCAAAAACTTTCTTCAAATTCTTTTGATTTTCTTCACGGTCATTACGCAAGAAAGCTCCCAATTCAAGGTTTTCAAGCACAGTTAAGCCTGGGAAAACATGACGTCCTTCAGGAACCTGTGACAAGCCACTAGCAACGATTTTTCGAGCAGGTTCTTTTTGAATTTCTTGTCCTAAGAATTCGATTTTACCAGCACTTGGACGAACCAAACCAGAAATCGTACGAAGAATAGAAGTTTTACCAGCACCATTGGCACCGATAAGTGTGACAACTTCTCCTTCATTGACTTCAAAAGAAACATCTTTTACAGCTTGGATAACGCCGTAATGGACTGATAAATTATCAACTTTTAACATTGTCATTATCCTTCACCTCCAAGATAAGCTTCAATAACACGTTGATTATTTTTGATTTCATCAGGTGTACCGTGAGCAATTAAACGTCCATATTCAAGAACGTAAATACGTTCTGTCACTTCCATTACAAGACTCATATCGTGTTCGATAAGCATAATGGTAATGTCAAATTCTTCTTTGATTTGACGAATTAACTGTGTCAATTCTGCTGTTTCTTGTGGGTTCATCCCAGCAGCAGGTTCATCTAAAAAGAGAATTTTGGGTTCAGTGGCAAGGGCACGTACAATTTCCAAACGACGTTGCTGACCGTAAGGAAGATTTTTAGCTAGGGTATCTGCATCTCCATCCAAATTAAAGATAGCTAACAAATCCATAGCTTTTTGGCGCAACTCTTCCTCGCTTTGATAGAATTTTGGCAAACGAAGAAAGCTTGCAAAGACATGCGATTTATTTTGATTAGCCATGCCAACAAGTACATTTTCCAAAACGGTCATATCTTTAAAGAGACGGATATTTTGGAAAGTACGTGAAAGACCAAGTGATGCGATTTTATAAGGTTTCTTGCTATTTAACAATGTGCCATCCAAAGAAACTGAACCTTCGCTTGGTTCATAGACACCTGTTAAAAGGTTGAAAAGTGTTGTTTTACCAGCACCGTTTGGACCAATAAGACCAACTAATTCTCCCTCATTTAAATGCATTGTGACATCACCAACGGCTGTCAAACCACCGAAATTTTTGGTTAAATTTTTAACATCAAGAAGTGCCATTAATGATTGCCCCCCTTAGTTTTATTAAAGAAACGTGATAATGTGAATTCTTTTGTTCCTAAAAGTCCTCCTGGACGGAAAATCATTACCAAAATTAATGCCAAAGAATAGATAATCATACGGAGGTTTGAAACGTTTTGTAAGAACATGTTAAGAATGCCTAAAACAATGGCTGCTAGAATAGTTCCTGTGATAGAACCTAGCCCACCAAGAACAGCAATAATCAAGTAATCAATTGATTTCATGATAGTAAAGTCTTTTGGTACAACTGTTCCGATGTAACCAACGTAAAGTGAGCCAGCAATAGCTGAAATGATAGCTCCCATTACAAAAATCAAGACTTTCATTCTTGTGATGTTGACACCCATTGCTTCTGCTGCAATCTCATCTTCACGAACAGAAATAACTTGACGTCCAATAGATGAACGTAGGAAATTTAAAATCAAAATCGTAATTGCAACGACAAAGATAAAGATAACTGGCCATGTTGTGTATGGCAAAATTCCTGTCAAACCAGCCGCACCGTTGGTTAAATCGCCACCATTGACAATAACAATACGGATAATTTCAGCCATACCAAGCGTTGCAATCGCAAGGTAGTCACCTTTCAAACGAAGTGTTGGAATACCAAAGACAAGCGCTACAAGAACAGCAATCACAATCCCAACAAGCATTGAGAAATAAAAGCCACCGTAAGTTGGATTTTGTTGTGTGATAATCGCTGTGGCATAAGCACCGATTGCCATAAACCCAGCTTGTCCAAGTGTGAATTGTCCTGAGAAACCGAGCACAAGGTTAGTACCAAGTCCCATTAAAATACTAATCCCAATCCCCATGAGAATTTGAATGTAGTAAAGGTTCAAAATATTAGTTGTTGCTAGAAATTCTAAGATTCCAAAAAGAACAACAATCAAAGCAAGCCAAGAAAGATTGATTTTTAGATTCTTTTTCATTTTCTACACCTTCTCTTTCACGTTTTTGCCAAGAATACCAGCAGGTCTTACCAAAAGAATGATAATTAAGACACCGTAAACAATGGCATCACGATAACTTGAAAGGTTGAGCGAAATTGATAAAGTTTCCAAAATACCAATAACAAATCCACCTAAAGCTGCCCCTGGAATAATGCCGATACCACCCAGAACAGCGGCAACGAAGGCTTTAATACCAGGTGTCATCCCCATTAATGGTTCAATTGAGTTATAGTAAAGACCGATTAACACACCTGCGGCACCTGCAAGTGCTGAACCGAGCGCAAATGTGAAACTAATTGTTGAATTGACGTTAATTCCCATTAATTCAGCTGCATCGCTATCAACAGACACGGCACGCATTGCTTTCCCCATTTTTGTTTTCTTAACGATTAATTGCAAAGCTACCATCAAAGCAAGGGAAACAATTAAAATCAACAATTGAATGTTTGTCACTGTTACAGAGCCAATCTTATAGCTAACAATATCGATAGCTTGCGGGAATGAATGCGTATTTGCGCCAACCAAGAAAACCATACCATATTCAAGGAAGAACGACACACCAATCGCCGTAATCAAGGCTGCAATACGCGTCGAATGACGTAATGGACGATAAGCCAAAAACTCAATAATCATTCCCAGGCAAGCTGTTGCAATCATTGTAAAAATGAGGGCAATCCAGAAATTCATGTGAAGGCTACTAATAGCATAGTAACCGATAAATGCACCTAGCATATAAATATCGCCATGAGCAAAATTAATTAATTTAATAATCCCATAAACCATGGTATACCCAAGAGCAAGTAACGCATAGATACTTCCTAGAATAATACCATTAACCAGTTGTTGGGGGAGCTGTTCTAAAAACATATAATACCAAACTTTCTAGTTATGTGATATAAAGCTAAAGGAAAATGACCTCTAGTTATCTCCTGTAATTTCAACGGCTTCAGCTGAATCTTCAACACCATCTTTCATCTTAACCATCAAAGCTGTCTTGATTGGGTTATGATCTTCATCGATAGTCATTGTACCAGTAACACCTTCAAAATCTGTCAGATTTGCTAAGTTATTAGCAATATCAATTGAAGTTTCTGCACCTTCTGCTGCTTTAGCAATCATATAAACAGAGTCATAAGCAAGCGCTGCAAACATATTTGGTTCTGAACCGTATTTTTCTTTATATGCTGCAATAAATTCTGTTGCTTTATCTGAAAGTGCTGTTTTCGTTGAATAACCCGATACGTAATAAACATCATGCGTATTTGCTGTACCGGCCAAGTCAGCGAAGCTATCATCATTGAAACCATCAGGTCCCAAAATTGGAACTTCGATACCCATATCACGCGCTTGTTTTGTAATGATACCAGTTTCTGTATAATAACCTGGCATTACAATCGCATCATAATCCAAGTTTTTGAATTTTGTCAAGGCTGATTGGAAATCTTTATCCCCTGAAGCAAATGTCGCTGTTGCAACAATCTCTCCGTGATATTTTTCTTGGAATTCCTCAGCAATTCCTTTAGCATAGTCACTTGAGTTATCATAATAAAGAACAACCTTTTTAGCATTTAAATTGCTATAAGCGTACTGTGCTAAAACTTGACCTTGGAAGCTGTCTTGGAAAGTCGTACGGAAAACGTCTTTTTTCACACCATCACTACCCACTGTCAAATCATCCTGTGTACCACTTGGAGTCAACAACGGAACCCCTGTTTTCTGGGCATTCAAACTAGCGGCAGAAACCGCACCAGAAGTGGCTGGACCAATCATTGCATTAACTTGACTTTGAATAGCCAAGTTAGTCGCTGCAGTAGAGGCTTCCGCGTTTTCAGATTTATTATCTTTCGTAACGAGTTCAATTTTTTTACCATCAACACCGCCAGCTTTATTAATCTCTTCAACGGCAAGTTTAATACCGTCATTTTCTGCATTACCATAAGCAGCTACCGCACCAGTCAATTCAAGGTTAACACCAATTTTCAAGGTGTCACCAATCGTTGTTCCTGTGGCATTTGCAGTTACGTCTGGCGACTTACTACAAGCTGCTAAAGTAATTGAGGCTAAAAAAGTTAGCGCTGTGAGCGCAATCTTTTTATGCATAAGAATTTCTCTCCTTAAATTTCTAATAAAAAGTCACTTAAAATAATACTGAATTATCAGAAAATTGTCAATATTCTTTTCGTACTTCTTCATACAAGATTATATTATATCAAAAACGAGCTAAATTGCCTACAAAATTTTCATCGATATTATCAAACTCCGATAATAATACTTCTTTAACAAATTTCAATTCTGAAATTTCTTTTGCAATATCTTCTGCTTCTTCCTTGTTTACATACAAGATCTGATATCGCATTTTATGCGAATGGTATAAAACATCACCAAATTTATTTAACTTTCGAGCATCACGATTATAGTATAAATAAACAATAATCCCCTGACGTTCCTGCTTTTTAAACATGCTTTTTCCTTCCTCCTTTACTACAATTCCCATAATGTGATTTATGTGGTGCCAAAGGCAAACCTGTCTCTACAAAAATATCAGATGAAATAGTTGATGAGATCTTTTGTGATAGCTCTGCTAAATTTTTTTGAACAGCAACTTCACTTTGTCGCAATTGACTAACTTTTTCGTTAATGTCAATGCCCCTTTTTTCCTTAAAAAGTTGACGACGTATTTCAGCAACTTCTGATCGAAAAGCTGCATACGATTTAACATCTTCATAGCTTTGTTTCAAGGCTTGAAAATGCATAATTTTTTCCTGAAGCACAGTATCTGCCAAGAAAACCTCACGTGCTTTCCGATAGTTTTTAACACTTTCCAACTCAAGAAAAGATGCGGCAACCTCATCAATAGCTTCATCAATATCAAATAATTGTTCATCAATTGTCAACATAAAACGATTATACCACAATTAAAGTTAAATGTATCCTTGGTCAGCTCGCAACAAAAAACCCACCAAAGGCGGGTTTAATATATATCTTCAATTAGTTTAATTCGTTGTTTACCATGATTTCGTCGATGAAGCCGTATTCGAGAGTTTCTTGTGCACTCATCCAGTTATCACGTTCAGCATCAGCATGAACTTTTTCCAATGTTTGACCAGAGTTGTCAGCCAAAATTTGTTCCAAGTTTTGACGTGTTTTCAAAAGGTGTTCGGCAGCAATTGCCATATCTGTTTGTTGTGTACCGCCACCAGTACCACCCATTGGTTGGTGAATCATGTATTCAGCATTTGGCAACATGAAACGTTTACCTTTTGCACCTGATGACGCAATAACAGTTCCCATTGAAGCTGCCATACCCATAACAATTGTTTGAACATCTGACTTAATGAAATTCATTGTATCAACAATGGCAAGCCCTGCTGATACTGAACCACCAGGAGTATTAACATAAAGGTAAATATCTTTAGTGTTATCTTGTGCATCAAGGAACAACAATTGGGCAATGATAGAGTTAGCCATATTATCTTCAACTGGTCCAGTCAACATGATAATACGGTCTTTCAAAAGGCGTGAATAAATATCGTATGAGCGTTCGCCACGGCTCGTTTGTTCAATAACTACAGGAATCATATATTTTCTCCTTTATTAAGCTACACGGACAAATTGAAATGGTGACTATCACCTTCTTATCCATGTCTGGTTTTAATAATCAATCTGAAACTATTATAGTCAATTGGTCAAAAAAGGTCAAATAAAAAACGTTAATAATTGACTTTTTCCTGAAGTAAAATAGGGGTTCACTACACGTCAATAGACGGTAGAAACCTTGATTTCATGTGATTTTTGAAACATTGACTTTCATTACATTGCACTACAAATCAATTGAAACTCTACATTTTTTAGATAATAAAATAAAGTAGAACATGCAGATATTAAAAAGAGCACTTCAAATGAGGTGCTCTTTTTAATAGTTAAGCAATCAACTTAACCTTATTTTGTACCGAATAGTCGGTCACCAGCGTCACCAAGACCTGGAACGATGTAACCATGTTCGTTAAGTTTTTCGTCAAGAGTGGCTGTGTAAATGTCGATATCTGGGTGTGCTTCTTGGAGAGCTTTAACACCTTCTGGTGCAGATACGAGACAAACAAATTTAATGTTAGCTGCGCCACGTTTTTTAAGAGAATCAACGGCTAAAATAGCTGAACCACCTGTTGCAAGCATTGGGTCAACCACAAAAATTTGTCGTTGGTCAATATCTTCTGGTAATTTTACAAGGTATTCAACAGGTTGCAATGTTTCTTCATCACGATACATTCCGATATGACCAACTTTAGCAGCTGGAACAAGGCTAAGAAAACCATCAACCATACCGATACCAGCACGTAAAATAGGAACAATTGCTAATTTTTTACCAGCTAATTGTTTTTGAGTTGTTTTTGTAATCGGTGTTTCGATTTCAACATCTTCGAGTGGAAGGTCGCGCAACACTTCATAACCCATAAGCATTGCAATTTCGTTAACTAATTCACGAAAATCTTTAGTTGAAGTTGTTGTGCGACGCAAGATTGATAATTTGTGTTGGATAAGCGGGTGTGAGATAACTTGGAATTTTCCCATGATGTACTCCTTTTATACTGAATTTAGTTTAACCTTATCAATTATAGCAGAAAATGGCAAAATATGCTCACTAATTATGACGAATGTCATACTTTTTTAAAATTAGTCATTATTCTCAGTTTTATGAAAAAAACATCAGCCAATTGGACTGATGTCTTTACTTTCCAAAGACGCTAGCGATGCGTTTGCTGGCTTCTTTTACAGTTTCTAGTGGTGCAGCAACGTTTAGACGAGCAAAACTTTTGCCTTCTTTTCCGAAATGTGCGCCGTCATTTAACACCACTTTTGCTTCCTTTTGAAGTTTTTCATCTAATTGTGGTTGTTCAATGTCATAGGCTGAAAAGTCAAGCCACACAAGGTAAGTTCCCTCAGGCTTCATGACCTTAATCTTGGTATGTTCTTCAAAATAATCCACAACGTAATTAATATTTTCTTCGATAACTTTTTTTAATTCTTCTAACCATGGCTTGCCATAAGTAAAGGCAGTTTCCGTCGTAATCATTCCCAGAGTCGGAACTTCGTGTTGATTATTAGCCAGTTGGACACGTTTAAATTGCTTACGAAGTTTCGGATTTTGAATAATCGCAAAACTGTTTTTCGTACCAGCAATGTTAAATGTTTTCGTAGCTGATGACAGGATAAGTGTAAATTCTTTAAAACGGTCATCAACTGTGTTGAAAGAATGATGCTTATTGCCAAAAAGCGCCAAATCTTGATGAATTTCATCTGAAGCCAATATAACGCCATGTTTTTCACAAAGCTCACCGATTTTTTGTAATTCTTGTGCTGACCAGATACGTCCACCAGGGTTGTGTGGGCTACAAAAAACATAAAGTTTTACCTGATTATCAACGATATCTTTCTCAAGTTGGTCAAAGTCAATTTCAAAATGCCCATTCTTAATAATCAAAGAATTTTCCACTAATTTACGGTCATTTAAGCGAATTGTCCGTGCAAAAGGATAATAAACTGGCGAATTAATCAGCACCGCATCGCCTTTTTCAGTAAAGGCCTGAATAGCAACTGAAATGGCAGGAACAACACCGTCAATGAAAGAAATGTCATCTTTGGTGATGTTGTAGCCGTGTTCTTTTCTTTCCCAATCAATCACTGATTGATAAAGAGAATCCTTAAAATAATTATAGCCAAAGATGTGTTCTTGTCCATAATCTATAATCGCTTCTTTAATTTCTGGAACAGGCAAAAAATCCATATCAGCAACCCAAAGTTGAAGCAAATCAGGGTCATTTTCAGATGCCTGCCATTTATATGTGAAATGTGTTAGACGATTTGGTCTCGTTGTAAAATCATATGTTCCCATACTAAGCCTCCAATGCGTGTTTTAGGTCATCAATCAAATCTTCAACATCTTCGATTCCAATAGATAGGCGCAATAAATCATTGGTTAATCCGTAAGATAAACGAACCTCTTCAGGAATGTCTGCGTGTGTTTGGGTTCTCGGGTAAGTGATTAAACTTTCCACACCACCAAGACTTTCTGCAAATGTAATGATGTCAAGGCTATTGATAATATCTGGAATCTTACTTTCATCAACCACTCTGAAAGAAATCATGCCACCTTTACCCGTATAAAGCACTTCTTTAACAGCAGGTAATTTTTCCAAAAATGCAACAATCTCACGCGCATTTTCAGTTGATTTTTCCATGCGAAGTTTAAGGGTTTTTAGCCCACGCATCAACATATAAGAATCAAATGGTGATAAGGTTGGACCAGTCGTATTGAGATTGTAGAAAAGTTTGTCATATGTCTCTTTGTCGTTTGTAATCACAACGCCTGCTAAGACATCATTATGTCCTGCCAAATATTTTGTGGCTGAATGCACAACAATATCAGCTCCAAGTGGAATTGGATTTTGATAAATTGGGCTGTAAAAAGTATTGTCCACAATAAGCTTAGCGCCCTTGGCATGAGCCGCATTCGCCACTTTTTCAATGTCAAATTCAACCATTAGTGGGTTCGTTGGGGTCTCAATGTAAACAATATCCGTGTCATCAGAAATCGCTGCTAAAAGCTCTGCTTCTGTATTGGTGTATTCAAACGAAAAACGCCCTTCTTTTTCTTTATCATTGAACCAACGGAAAGAGCCACCATATAAGTCACGTGCGGCAACTACTTTGGCTCTAACAGGAAAAATTTCAAAGGCTAAAACAATAGCACTCATACCAGATGACGTTGCAAGTGCATAATCTGCTTTTTCAATCGCTGCAAGTGTCTTTTCAAGCGTTGCGCGTGTTGGATTTTTCGTTCTTGTGTAATCAAAACCTGTTGATTTTCCAAACTCTGGGTGTTGATAAGTTGTGGAAAAATGAATAGGTGCTGCTAACGCTCCTGTCGCTTCATCTGATTTTATTCCTGCATGTGCTAAAATAGTTGCCAATCTACAATCACTTTTCATGGTGTCTCCCCCTCAAAACATATCACTACCAGCTATCTGGTCTATTAAAATTTATAAACTATTCTATCATTTATTCGTTGAAATGCATGACTTTTTCGTTATTCTATTTCTTGATAATCAGCTATAAGTAAAAACTATAACTAAAAAAAACGTCCCTTGGACGTTTTTTTCACGAGCCCAGAAATAAGAAAGCGAGTCAATCCAGTGGACTGTTTTTTCATGAGCTTAAAAATAAAGAAGCGAGTTAGTCCACTGGACTGTTTTCATCGCTCTAAATGTAGTTTTTGGCGGAGTGCTTTTGCTCTGCCACCAATTAATTTATCAAGCAAACGAGTTACTAGGGCAAGGAAGCCGTAAACAAGAACACCTAAGGCACCTACAAGCACAATATAAACAACACTACCAACACGTGTCGTTGGGCTAACAATAAAATGAAGTCCAACGGTTGCTATAGCAACAATAACACCCATCATAGCTGTTAAAATACTAACAAGAAAAATTCCTCGCAACAAAGCTTTACGGTTAAAGCGTGTCACTTCATAAATGCGCTTATACATCAGAACAATCGGTATTGTTAAACCAATGGCTGTGGATAAAAGTGGGCCATAAGCGTGGAAGAAATAGATAAACGGAATTTGCAAAACAATCTTAATAATTAAACCGTAACCAAAATATCGAATAGCTTTGCGATTTTCAAATAAGGCTTGAAGCATAGGTGCTAAAAGGCTATAGAGTGCTAAGAAAATCACTTGCAGCAAGGCACCTACAAATAACCACAGGGCTGTGCTATTTGGCGCACCGTAGAAAAGCGTATAGAGTGGCTGTGCTAAAATAATCGCCCCAAGCATTGCTGGAAAAAGCACCATACACAGCATTTGCAAACTATTAATGACCAAATGAGCTGCTGCTTTTTTGTCTTTATTAACAAAGTTTTCTGTCAAAAGGGGAATACCAGCTCCACCGATGGCAGTAGCCAAAGAAATCAAAATCATCGTTACTTTATTTGGATTACTTGACAAATAAGCATATAAAATTTGCAATTCTTTGGTCGTATGCGACGTAAACAACTTCATTGTGTTGATAAATGACAACTGGTCAACAATCTGGAAGAGTTGAATCGCTGCTCCTGTAATGATAAACGGAATAGCTTCTTTTATCGTTTCAATGATAATCGCATTGGCATCAATATTAACATCATTATTTCCTGCAGAGAAAATAGCTTGCAATTTACCCTCGCGCCAAAGGAAGAAAAGGAGGACGAGGACACTAGCAATCATTCCGATAAAAGCAGCAAACGTTGATTGAACAACGGCTGAAACATAATCACCAGAGCCAATTTTCATAATCATGAAAGCTGTTAAAAGCATCCAAATAACACGGATAATTTGCTCTGCAATTTGGCTCATGGCATAAGGTTTTAAATTATTAAATCCTTGGAAAAAGCCACGTAGAACACTCATTGACGGGAAAAGCAAGAGTGCCCAAGATAAACTTTTCATAACACGAACCAAATCAGCTCCGCCACCACTCCAAGCAGCTAGAATCGGTGAGCCAATGTACATAATTGCCGCAAAAATAAGCCCCAATACCAAGGTCAATCTTAAAATTTTACGTAATAAATAATAACTAGTATCTTCTTGACCTAACGTATTATACTTCGAAACCTGTTTAGCAATGGCAACAGGAATTCCCGCGGTTGAGATGAGTAGGAAAACGGCGTAAATATTATAGCCCATTCCAAAAAGTGCATTGGCTTGCTCACCGTGAGTCCCCATCCAAGCATACCAAGGGATAATGTAGAAAGCACCCAAAAGGCGACTAATAAAGTTTGACGCTGTCAACCATGCCGCCCCGCGCACCATCTGTTGCTGCTGTGTCATATTTGTTTTGTTTTCAGACATAGTATTCTTCCTAATTTTTAAAATAAGCGTTACTTTTTATTATAAACTTTTGATTGTGACTTGTAAAACAAAGACATTAAGTCTAAAATAGAGAGTATGATTACACTTGAAAAAACCCTCGACATTCTGAAAAATGACCATAATTTTCGCGAAATTATTTTCCATAATCACTATTCTTTAGATTGGAAAGAAAATCCAAGTTTTTCTCAGATTAGTTTTGATAGTCGCGAAGCAGATAAATCAACACTTTTCTTTGCCAAAGGTGCGACCTTTAAAAAAGAGTATCTTGAGCAAGCAATTGAAAATGGCTTGACTTTCTATGTTAGCCAAGTTGATTATGAGCTTGATATTCCAGCGATTATCGTTACTGATATCAAAAAAGCCATGAGCTTAATCGCCATGGAATTTTATGGTCATCCAGAAAATGATTTGAAAATCATTGCTTTTACGGGAACAAAAGGGAAAACAACCGCTGCTTATTTTGCCTACAATATCTTGAAACAAAGCCACAGACCTGCGATGTTTTCAACCATGAACACAACTTTGGACGGCAAAACTTTCTTTAAATCAAAATTAACAACGCCTGAAAGTCTTGACCTTTTCAAAATGATGGCAACAGCTGTCCAAAATGGCATGACACACCTTATCATGGAGGTTTCTAGTCAAGCTTATCTGGTTGAACGTGTTTATGGATTGACTTTTGATGTCGGAGCGTTTCTCAACATCAGCCCAGACCATATTGGACCGATTGAACATCCAACATTTGAAGATTATTTCTACCACAAACGCCTTTTAATGGCAAATAGCAAAGCTGTTGTTGTCAATGCAGGTATGGATTATTTTAATGTTGTCGCACAACAAGTTGCCAATACTCCTCATGATTTTTACGGCAAGGATTCTGATAATACGATTGAAAATGGCAGAGCTTTTGACTTTGATGTGACTGGCAAACTAGCAGGACATTATGATATTCAGCTCATTGGCTCATTTAACCAAGAAAATGCGGTTGCTGCTGGTCTTGCTTGTCTGCGTTTGGGAACAAGTCTAGCTGATATTCAAAAAGGAATTGCCCAAACAAGTGTCCCTGGTCGCATGGAAGTCATTACGCAAACTAATGGTGCTAAAGTCTTCGTCGATTATGCGCACAATGGTGACAGTCTTGAAAAACTGTTATCTGTCGTTGAAGAACACCAAAAAGGCGACCTTCACCTGATTCTTGGTGCAACTGGTAATAAGGGAGAAAGCCGTCGTGCTGACTTTGCTCGTGTCATCAATGCTCACCCAAATCTTCACGTTATCTTAACAGCTGATGACCCTAATTACGAAGACCCACAAGCTATTGCCGAAGAAATTGCTAGTCAAGTGACACGTCCACTTGACATTCAAGTTGACCGTGAAAAGGCTATTTCACAAGCTATGGCACGCACTAATAATGAAACAGATGCCGTTATTATCGCTGGTAAAGGAGCTGATGCTTATCAAATCGTAAATGGTGAACGCACAGCTTATGCTGGTGATTTGAATATCGCTAAAAGCTACCTTAATTAGAACGATTTCAAGTATTATTTTGAACAATTCTAATTAATAATAAAAATATTTAAATAATATAAAAATATTCAAAAAAAGGCTT
Organism: Streptococcus pasteurianus; assembly: GCF_004843545.1. NCBI lineage: Bacteria > Bacillati > Bacillota > Bacilli > Lactobacillales > Streptococcaceae > Streptococcus > Streptococcus pasteurianus. Next base: position 1,684,576 of record NZ_CP039457.1, read on the forward strand.
TTCAGAGGTCTTTTTTCTTGTTACAATAAAAAAACAATTCTCGATTTAGGGACTTGTTTTTGGGAAGAAAAATTCCCCTAAAATCATTTTGAAAGGAGGTCGATTATGTCAGATATTTACGCTGAAAACATCTCAGTAGCTTACGATGATAAAGTGATTATCAATGACTTATCTGTCACCATAGCAAAACAAAAAATCACGACAATTATCGGTGCCAATGGTTGTGGTAAATCAACTTTATTAAAAGCTTTAACACGCATTCATGCCCTTAAAGCTGGTCAAGTATTTGTTGACGGAGAAGCAATTGCTCATTTACCAACTAAAGAAATTGCCAAAAAGTTAGCACTACTCCCCCAAATGCTTGAAGCGACTGAAGGGATTTCAGTTTATGAGCTTGTCTCATACGGTCGCTTTCCACATCAAAACTATTTGGGAAGTTTAAGCGACACAGACAAGGAAAAAATCAACTGGGCAATGGAAATAACCAAAGTTGTTGAATTTGCCAATGAAAAAGTTGATTCGCTTTCAGGTGGTCAACGTCAACGTGTTTGGATTGCTATGGCTTTAGCTCAAGACACAGATACTATTTTTTTAGACGAGCCAACAACTTATCTAGATATGAACCACCAGCTGGAAATCTTGGAATTACTCCAAAAACTTAACCAAGATACCCAGAAAACTATTATTATGGTTTTGCACGATTTGAACTTATCAGCACGTTTTTCTGACGAATTGATTGCCATGAAAGCTGGCGCGATTAAATATCACAGTAAGGTTCAAGACATCATGACAGCAGACATTTTACGTGATATTTTTAATATCGAAGCCCATATCGTTCAAGACCCTATCCACAATCGTCCTATTTTGCTGACTTATCAGCTAACATAGATTTTTATTAGGAGAATAGACATGAAAAAGTTTTTCGCCGTTTTAACGACTTTTCTAGCAACATTTTTACTCGTTGCTTGCCATAATACATCATCAACTTCAGATAATACCGAGTTATCTAGCATGCCTAAAATTACTGGATTTTCTTATGAAGGAGATATTCCTAAAAATCCTCAAAAGGTCATTAATTTTGCCTACTCATACACAGGTTATTTATTAGAACTCGGTGTCAATGTTTCAAGTTATTCACTTGATTTAGAAAAAAATAGCCCTGCTTTTGGTGATCAATTAGCTGAGGCTGTCCAATTAACATCAGATGATACCGAAGCTATTGCTACCCAAAAACCAGACCTTATCATCGCTTTTTCAACAGATGAAAATCTTGATGATTTGAAAGCAATTGCTCCTGTTTTAGTCATTGAATACGGTAAAAGTGATTATTTGGAAATGATGACTAATCTCGGAAAAGTTTTTGATAAAGAAGATGAAGCCCAAGAATGGCTTGATAACTGGGAAACTAAAACTGCTGAAGCTAAAGAAGAACTGAGTCAATACATTGATTCATCAACGACTTTTACGGTTATGGATTTTTACGACAAAGATATCTACCTTTATGGTAATAACTGGGGACGTGGTGGTGAGTTGATTTATGATTCGCTTGGTTATGCTGCACCACAAAAAGTCCAAGATGATGTTTTCCCTGCTGGCTGGTTTGGCATTTCACAAGAAGTTCTTGGAGATTATATCGGAGACTACGTTGTTCTTAATGTTAGTGACGACACTAAAGAAGCGGCAGCTTCCCTAAAAGAAAGCGATGTTTGGAACAATATTTCTGCTGTGAAAAATAATCACGTTTTAGAAGTTGATGAAAGCCTCTTCTACTTCTCAGACCCAATGTCGCTTGATAAACAGCTGGATGCTTTTGTATCAGCAATCGAGCAAGCTAATAGTTAAACTCATTTACCAGCTGAGAACTGCCTGCAATCCATACGCTAGGCAGTTTTCGCTGATTTCTCTGAAAGGGAAAGACAATGAAACAACTGTACCTTCTTTTTCAAAAGAATAAACGTTTAAGAGCGTGGCTTCTTTTTTTCAGCCTATGTTTTCTTTTTATCCTTGGTTGGTATTTAAGCCTTCGCTTTGGTGCGGTAGCTTATTCTAATGCTCAATTAATGAGTGTTTTTAGACACCCTTTAACTGATTCTAACTTACAAGATGTGATTTTTGATTTGCGGCTTCCAAGAACCATTGCTGCTATTTTAGTTGGGGCTGCCATGGCACAAGCTGGTAGCATTATTCAAGGCGTTACTCGTAATCCTATTGCTGACCCTGGTTTGCTTGGCATTAATGCTGGCGCTGGTTTAGCCTTGATTGTAGGTTATGCCATTTTTGGTAGTATGCATTACAGTTTGATTTTAATCACTTGTCTGTTTGGTGCGATTTTAGCTGCTATTTTAGTATTTGGAATAGCTTATCATCCTCGAAAAGGATACCAACAACTTCGACTCATTTTAGCAGGTGCTATGATTTCAACCCTATTTTCATCACTTGGTCAGGCAATAACGCTGTATTTTGATTTGTCAAAAGCAGTTATCGGTTGGCAATCTGGTGGCTTAGCACAAATAAATTGGAAAATGTTGGGAATTATTGCGCCTTTTATTATCCTTGGATTGCTATTAGCGCAGCTTTTTGCGCGTCAATTAACCATTCTAAGTCTTGATGAAACAGTTGCTAAAGCTCTGGGGCAACGAACTTTTGCCATGACCATGACTTTCCTTGCTATTGTGGTTATCTTATCGGCTGCCGCCGTGGCTCTTGTTGGCAGCATTGCATTTGTCGGGCTTATCATTCCTCATTTTATCAAAATGTTTGTGGCGAAAGATTATCGGATTATCCTTCCTTTAACAGCATTTGCTGGGAGCACTTTTATGCTTTGGGTCGATTTGATTTGCCGTACAATCAATCCGCCAGCAGAAACGCCAGTTAGTGCGGTTGTTAGTATTGTTGGCTTACCATGCTTTCTGTGGTTGGTGCGAAAGGGGGAAAATTTATGACATCTGGAAAGAAAGTAGCTTGTCATTTCAGTGTTCTCATTTTTCTGTTATGTCTTATTTTCCTGCTATCCTTATCTCTAGGATATGCTAATTCCTCACTTCTAGAGGTTTGCAAGGTCTTTTTAGGAAAATCAGATGCAACCATGTCTTTCATTGTCACGCAAATCAGACTGCCACGCATTTTGGCTTGTATGCTCGGTGGCGGTTCGCTTGCCATGTCAGGTGTGTTGCTTCAAACACTCACTAAAAATCCCTTAGCCGATTCAGGTATTTTAGGAATAAATGCAGGAGCTGGGCTCGTGATTGCGATTATGGTTGGGCTTTTGGATGTTACCAATTCCATGATGATTGCGCTTATGCCATTTTTAGCCATGTTAGGTGGTATTCTGACCATTTGTACTGTTTATTTTGTTTCACGTCAGAAAAATCAGCCGATTAGTCCGACACGCCTTATCATTACAGGTGTTGGGATTTCTAGCTTGCTTTCAGGCATCATGATTTCAATCATTGCTAACCTTGATACGAGTAAGACGGATTATATCGTCTCATGGCTAAGCGGAAAAGTAAGTGGTGGCAATTGGCAGACATTGATGATTTTAGCACCGCTGCTATTAGTCACTTGGCTACTAACTTACAGTCGAAGTTATGCACTAAATATTATGAGCCTTAACGAAGAAACAGCTATCGCTTTAGGTTTAAATCTAAAACGAGAACGTCTCTACACACTAATACTCTCGACTGCCTTGGCGGCGCTTAGTGTTGTTCTTGTGGGCAATATTACATTTATCGGTCTGCTTGCTGGTCACATCACGCGCCAATTATTAGGAAGCGACCACCGCATCAGCCTTCCGTCTAGTCTGCTCATCGGAATGATTATCTTTTTAATCGCCGATACAATTGGACGTGTTTGCTTAGTTGGCACAGGAATTCCAACAGGACTTGTCGTTGCCGTTATCGGAGCTCCTTATTTTCTCTATCTAATGATAAAAACAACGTGAATTGTCCAATGGACTTAACTCGATTTTTAATTTTCAGGCTCATGAAAAACCTGTCCACTGGACAGGTTTTTTAAGCTTTACTGGTAAAAATCAAGTTTTCTTTGTCAAAAAGCATGTTCAATTCGTACTTCCCTTGGTCATTTTTTCGGATATAATCCAATTTTTCCAACGTTTCTACAAAAATATCTGGGCGTTTTTGGGCAACTTCGTCCTTACGACCAAATTTTAACAAAAATGTTGTCATATATTTCAAAGCGTATTGTGGATTGACGTCTCCAAGCAAGTCATACAAAGGTTCTTGCGCTTTAGACATTGGTAAATTATCTGCTAATTTGAAGAAATAATTTGACAAGGTTAACTCACTACGAGCGATACTTGTTTTTTCAACAAGCACCAAATCATTAGCCTCATTTGTCAAACGTGTTTCAAAAGTCAGAGCCATCAAGTCCTCATAGATAGCACTTTGGTCATCTACAAAAAGTTGACTGTCTAAACTAACATTTTCTAGGCTATCAAGCAAGTCAAAACCAATCGTATAGCGTTTATTGTCACGAATAATGTAGCCTGCTTGCACGTATTCCTCAATCAAACGGTCAATTTTGGGAACTTCTGGAAAGTTTGCCTTGATTTGGCGTAAGGTCACATCATCTGTTTGATAAAGAAAATTAATCAAGTCTTGAAAAAAAGCTTGTCTGGTTAATTTATCTGGATTACAAATGTTAATCATGTAATTCTCCTAAATACTGCAAATTCTCGGACTGTGCCAATTGACTAGGGTTAGTCCCAGATTGATTTAACGGAACAGCCACTCCAAGCTCATCATAATATTGCTGCCAAAACTCAGAAATCGTATGCTTGTCATCACCAAACTGCATGGGAATCGTTTCAAAAATCGGCAAAATATCCGCAATATATTGTGAGCAATAATAAGAACCATTATCTGGATAGAAACTGTGATTGTAAGGTCTGCCCAGCAAATGCTCCGCTGCTACCTGAACCTGATCAGCCTTAATCCTAGGATAACGGTAAACAAAAATCCTATGCTGCTTCGTTTTCAAAAATTCCCTTAACTGCTGTTTAATGACACCTTTATCCTTGGTCGCGTGATAAATCATTGAGTCAAAATAAATAGCAACGTGGCTATATTGTCCAGTTGCTTTCTGGATAGCTTGCGACATATCGGAAATTCCGTACATAAAAAGCAAATCGCCAGCTCGCAATTCTTGAATATTCATAGCTTTATTGTAACAAAAAACAAGAATGACTGCTATAAGAAGATAAACTTCACTTTTTAATAAGTTTTTATCTTTGAAGAATTTTTGAGGTCTATGCTATAATGCCAGTATGAAAATATTAATTCCTAACGCCAAAGAATTACATACCAACCAAGATGCTTTTCCAAGCCAACCATTATCTGCCCAGAGCCAAGCAGTGCTCAAAACCTTACAAGAATACCCCGCCGAAAATTTGGCTAATTTCTACAAAATCAATTCAAGTAAAGCTGACCAAGAATGGACACGTTGGCAACGTCTAGCGGATAAACAAGCCAAAACCTATCCCGCATGGCTATTATATGACGGTCTCATGTATCGGTATATGAAACGAACTCAGGTAACCGAAGCGGAGCGACATTATCTTGATAACCACCTTCGTATCGCTACTGCCTTATACGGTTTAATCAGTCCCATGACGTTAATCGCACCACATCGCCTTGATTTTCAAGGAAATCTCAAGATTGACAACACATCATTAAAACAATTTTGGAGACAACAATACAACGAAGAAGTCCAAGATGACGAACTCATCATTTCATTACTGTCATCAGAATTTGAGCAAGTTTTCTCTCCAAATATCCGCAAACGCATGGTTAAAATTGTCTTTATGGAAAATAGAAACGGAAAGCCAAAAGTTCATTCAACCATTTCTAAAAAAGGACGTGGTCGTTTGGTCTCACTAATGGCTGAAAAACAAATTGAAACCATTGAGCAAATCAAACACCTAACCTTTGACGGCTTCCAATTCTCACCAGAATTATCCAAAGACCAAACCCTCACCTTTATCCGTGATCAAGAATAACATCCCAAAAATAAAAAGCAAACCAATCAAATTAACGATTGGTTGGCTTTTGTTATGTTAGGATTTACCGAAATAACATTATTTCATCAAAAAATAAGTAATGAGTGCAATAAGAAGTCCTATTACACCTTCTATCTTTTCTCTTTTTGACGTTTTTGAAAGTGTAATCTCCCAATGGTTTCCTTTTTTATGATAGAGTATTTTTTCGTCTGTCATATTTCTTTTCCTTAACTTCTCCAAAAAAGACGACTCACGTCGCTTTTTTATTATCCCTTATTAATTAAGCGTTGAAGCTCTCTGTTAATTGTGGGACAACTTGTTTTTTACGTGAAACAGCACCTGCAAGGAATGCGTGGTTGTTTTCAAGTTTGAAGTTGAAGGCAGCTTCAACTTTGTCAATGTTTGAACCAAGTGCCAAAATTTCTGAGTTTGAGTTAAGAATATCAGTAATCATAAGTACAAAGTCAGAGTAACCATTTGCAGTATTTGCTGCTGTAATAGCTGCTTCGATTTCTGCTTGGCGTTCAAGAACTTCGTTAATATCAACTGTGTTAACTTGTGCTACACGAACTTGGTTTCCATTAAGTTCAAATGTTTTAGCGTCAATGTCAATCAATTCTTCAGCAGATTTTGTTGCCAAGTTTGTACCAGCTTTAAGCAATGCCAAACCATATTCTTCAAGGTTTACACCTGCGATTTCTGCCAAGTCAGCAGCAACAGCTGGGTCAGTTGAGTGAGTTGTTGGTGATTTAAGAAGAAGTGTATCTGAAATCAAACCAGACAAAAGCAAACCAGCCATTTCTTTAGGAATAACAACGTTATTTTCTTTGTATAGGCGGTAAACGATTGATGAAGCTGAACCAACTGGTTCTAAACGCATGTAAAGTGGGTTAGCTGTTTCAAAATTTGCAACACGGTGGTGATCAACAACTTCGATAACTTCAACGTCACGAATATCAGAGATTGATTGTTGGAATTCGTTGTGGTCTGTCAAAATAACTTGGTCAGCCCCTTCAGCTTTTGCTGATTCAACAACACGTGGTGCTTCTACGCCAAAGTAATTCAAAGCGAAAGTTGTTTCTTCATTAGGTGTTCCAAGAGCAACAGCTTCAGCATCAACACCAAGTTCACGTTTCAAATAAGCATAAGCAACTGATGAACCGATAGCATCAGAGTCTGGATTTTGGTGACCAAAAACTAAAATTTTAGACATGTTTTCTACCTCATAATAATTATTTATTCTTATTTTAGCAAAATTTAAAGGAGATAGCAAAGTCAGTAGCTGCTTTTATCGCAATAATAACACAAAAAGAGCACCTTTATCACTAATTATTGTTAATTACTGATAAAAATGCTTTTACTTTAGTCTTTTTCTGTCGTGTTTTGTTTGAAATCATTGCTGATGTTTTCGACATCTGGCATTTCATTATCAGAAGAATCGTCCTTAGCGGCTTCTGCTTTTGCAGTTTTTTCTTGCTCTAAGGCTAAGCGTAACAAGCGTTCTTCTTCTTCACGATTTTCTTGATTGCGGATAGCTTCTTGTTCTTTGCGATAAGCCATGTACTTTCGGCTATTATCCACAATATGCAATTTCTTCACACCTTTGACGAGCAAACGCCAAATAAATGTAATAAGCGATTCAATCAAGAGTAAGATTTCAATCGCAATGACACCAAGTAAACTCCAAGCCATAAAAAGCGTCACCAATAATTGAGAAAAAATTTTTTTCAGATTACCTAGGTCATTATTATGGATAGACAATGTTTCTAGAAAAAGGTTCAAGATACCTTGTAATAGCCCAGATTTTACAGACTTGTCATCATCTAAATCAAAAGTCGCCTCATCTTGATTTGGCAAGACAAGGACAATGTCCCCGTCTTGAATATAGTCAACCTTGTCTCCTAGTTTTATGTCAAAATCAAATAAATCACGCGCAAGCTTTTTTATTTTTCCGTCTTGCATCAAGTAAACGAATTCGTCGTCAAATTTTAAAACTTTGTAACTGTTCATAGATTCCACCTTATGCTAGAGCTTACCAAAGTTTCAAGCTAATGTCAATATTTTTACTGATGAATCCGTTTCATGTATTCGGTGTAAGATTCTGTATGCATCAGGTCTTTGGCATTTTGCACACGTTCCTTCGTTGGAGGTTTAACGCCCTCCAAAGTATATGGAATGCCAAGCTCATGCCATTTAAATTCACCCAAGGTATGATAAGGAAGAATTTCAAATTTATCCACATTTTTCAACGTTGCGACAAATTTACCAAGTTCAACCAAATCATCATCAAAATCAGTTAATCCAGGTACCAAAACGTGACGAATCCAAACAGGAATACCCTTATCAGATAAATAACGCGCAAATGCCAAAATATTAGTATTTGGCTGACGTGTCACAACAATATGTTGTTTAGGATTAATTTCTTTCAAATCTAAAAGAACCAAATCTGTTACTGCTAACAATTTATCCACAATTTCATGGTATTCTGGTGTGTCACGAAAAGCAAAACCACAAGTATCTAGCGTGCAATGGATTCCCAATTCTTTTGCTTTTGTGAAAAGTGCTGTGACAAATTCAATCTGTAACATGGCTTCACCACCTGATACGGTAATGCCACCATTGTTTCCCCAGAAATGCTTGTAACGCAAAGCTTCAGCCAATACATCATCAACTGTGCGTTCTTGCGATTTATTGGTTTCCATAGCCCAAGTGTCTGGATTGTGGCAATATTGACAGCGCATCTTACAGCCCTGCATAAAAATTACAAACCGAATCCCTGGACCGTCCACAGAACCAAAACTTTCTGTTGAGTGAATCATCCCAGTTACTTTTCCGTAATCAATTTCAGTCATTTTTTTCTTCCTTTGTAACCGTTTTTTCTGCTTTCATTATAACATTTTCTAAAGGAAAAAGACTAAGATTAGCTTAGTCTTCTTCAATACTCTGTTCTATATCAGAAAAAATAACTTTCAGTTTTGTAACACGTCCATCTTTAACTTTATCATTTGTCAAAGCAAGGTGTTTTTCTTTCGTATCCACTTCAAACGTTTCACGACTATCTTGGTCCGGAATATTTCCCACACCAGTTAGGTAGTAACCAGCAATAGTATCCACATCATCACTTTCAAGATCGACGTCAAAATAGTCATTAAATTCGTTGATGGTCATTGTCCCAAGAACAATATAAGTATGTTCACCAATTTCACGGACAAATTGCTCTGCTTTATCTGTTTCGTCGTCGATTTCTCCGACGATTTCTTCAAGCAAATCCTCAAGTGTGACAATACCTGCAACGCCACCATATTCGTCCAACAAAATTGCCATTTGATTTTGGGTATTTCTCAATTGGCGTAACAAATCGTCCACAAAAATCGTTTCTGGAACAAAGAGCGGTTCTTGCAAAATCTTACGCAAGACAATATTGTCAAAACCATCACGGAAACCAGCGTCCAGCAAGCGTTTGGTGTGAAGTACACCAACAATCTTATCCTTATCATCATCATAGACAGGAATACGTGAAAAATTCTGTTTGAGAATTTCTTGAATATTTTCTTGTGTATCATCATTGATGTCAATCATGAAAGCGTCTGTTCTTGGAACCATAACTTCACGCGCCATTAATTCGTCGAGCGAAAAGATACCTTGTAACATCTCAATTTCTTCAGCATCTAGAGTTTCTTCACTATTTGACAGCATGTATTCAATTTCATCACGGGTCATTTTTTCGTCCGCATCATCAAATTGCATTGGCGTAATACGTGAGAGAAGATTGGTTGACGCTGATAAGAGCCAAACAAAAGGACTAACAATTTTTCCAAGAAAAATGATAACAGGGGCAGAGATAACAGCCAGATTTTCCTTGAGATTCATGGCAATACGTTTTGGATAAAGCTCACCAAGAACAATGGAAATATAGGTCAAAAAGACAAGGGAAATAACACTACCTGCTGTCTGAGCCCAAACAAAATCTCCAAACCAAGACGCAATAACACCCCCAAGAGAGGCAGATAAGCTAGCCCCCTGTAAGAGACTGATAAAGGTGATACCAACTTGAATCGTTGATAAAAAATTATTAGGATTTTCCAAAACAGACAATAGACGAATGAATTTCTTATCGCCTTCTTCTGCTTTTTGTTCAACACGTGAACGATTAAGGGAAACTAATGCCATCTCAGAAGCTGAGAAAAAAGCATTTAGCAAGGTCAAAATTAATAATAAAACAAATTGCAAAATTAAATTCTGACTGGGGTCTTCCATATCAATTCTACTCCTATTCTTCAAATATCTATTATGGTAAGATTTTATTCTCCACGACAAAATAGTACAGTAATTACATTATAGCATATTTTTGCATTTATGTAATAGGCAAACAGCTCTATCAGCTGTTAAACTGAAGAAAAAGTCTTTTTGATACTTTCCTTAGATTCCTCGCTCTTCAATTTCTAGGCTTAAACCTCAACCATCCACTAGAGGCTTTGAACCATCGGCAGTCCTAACAATTCAGTAGACTGTTAGAGGAAACCAAAAAATTCCCAATCTGAAACCTTAAACAATCTCCCAGATTGTTTAAGCGGCACAAAGTATCGTTTTATTGGGGACAAGGATCGCAAATAATTCTGAAATTAAACGGAAGTAATAATTACTTATAACTTATTTCGGTTAAAAGTAGATTTATTTACATTCTGATAGCTATATCATCCATATTTTACATATGCCAAACTAAAATATCAAAATTTTCAGAAAAATGATATAATAATTATTAAAAACACATGGAGGTCTCCAGATGTTACAAGTAAAACTAAAAAATGTCAGCTTAGAACGTCAACATAAATTATTATTAAAAAATCTTAACTGGGCAGTTAACAAGGGGGAACATTGGGCTATTTTAGGATTGAATGGTTCTGGTAAGACAACACTTTTAAAGCTTATCATGGCTGAATATTGGAAAACAGACGGTGAGGTGGAAGTCCTAGGAACACCATTTGGTGGTACTGATATTAGCGATATTCGTACCAAAATTGGTATCGTTGGCTCATTTATTGCTGAGCGACTTCCAGCAAATATGCTTGCCGAAAAAATCGTTTTGACTGGGAAATACAAATCAAGCATTCTTTACAAAGAATACGGTGAAAAAGAACTTGATGAAGCACGACAAATGTTGATTTCAATTGGTGGCGAACATCTGCTTGGACGTATTTATGCTAGTCTGTCACAAGGTGAAAAACAACTGCTCCTTATCGCACGTAGTTTAATGGAAAATCCTGAAATTTTGATTTTAGATGAGGCTACAAGTGGGCTTGATTTGTTTGCGCGTGAAAAACTATTGACACAGATTAAGCAAATCACAAGCCTTCCTAATGCTCCAACAATTCTCTACGTAACACACCATGCCGAAGAAATTACACGATCAATAACTCATGTCTTGTTGCTGAAAAAAGGAGAAATCATTGCCCAAGGTCCTAAAAATGATGTTTTGACTGAGGACATTTTAACCGATTTCTATGACCAAACCGTCTCAATCATCCCACTAGGCGACGAACGCATTTACATCAAACCTGAATTTAAATCATAACAGTAAAACCCCTAGGACATTTTTGTTCTAGGGGTCATTTTATAATAAAGTAATTATATGGTAGTGTTCCATAGTCATCTTTTAACGAATAACTTTCGAGTTTATTGACATTGCGGCGTAGGAAGGTTGCGTAGCTTGATGTAATGTCTCCACGCATTTCATATTCAGCAATCACTTTACGCTCAAGATAATACCCTCGCAACATTTCATCAATATTATCAGGTTTCATATGAGCAATGACACGTTCAACAAAGACGCCCGATTCAATGATATTAGCTTCTTGTAGGCGTGACCTTTGAAGAAAGCCAATCAGCTCAGAATTATAAATGCCTTCCAAATCTTGTAACCCTTCTAACACCAGCTCCGTATTGCTTAAATAAAGCTCTGTCAAGCGGTCACGGTTATCTTCTGTCAATTTAATTTCGCGTGATTTTCCAGAAAGAAAGTGACGGATAGTCGGCCAAAAACTAAGGCTTTCACGAACTAAGCGACGAATCACTCGCATGCTAATCGTGAAGAAATAACTAAACGTTGAAATAAAACCGCGATTAATCTGACGTTCCAAATTTTGCAAATAACGTTGATACAAACGGTATTCAACTAATTCTATTTTGCCTTCTGAAAAAGCATGCTCTAAACCATCGCTTTCAATTCCAAGAATCATCAAGCGCAAGTAAGCCAATTCTTTTTTGACAATAGTCGGCTCTTGTTCCAAAATTAAGTGCTCAATACGCCCATTGTAATTATCAATGGCTGCATAAAGTGGACCTTTGTTCTTGACTTCTTTTAAATCTTGCTCCAATGTCTTAACCACTTCATTTAAAATAGCAATTTGAGTGACATAATCGGTAGTATCAGTATCATCAGAGTTTTGTGCCAAGTGTGGTAAAACAAATACTCCAATTAGAAAACTTAACAAAGTCACCGCTGCTACAGTAAATAAAATCAAGCTATAGGCGTAACTTTCAAACTGCGGCAATAGCAAAATTGTCGCGATTGATACCGTCCCTTTCACACCAGAAAAAGTTAACAGTAAAACCTCCCTCAATAGTGATTTACTGAAACGTTTTTCTTTACGATAATGGAGAATATAATAAAGCCCAACCATGACAAATCGAACTAAAAAGAGCAAAGCTGTCACGATTAACACAATCGCCGCAAGACGATAATTATTAACCAAAGGATTGGTCAAAGCAGGCTCAACAATACGTGTCAATTCATAGCCAAAAACGATAAAGACAAAGCCATTTAAGATGAAGCTGACCGTCTCCCAAATAATCTGGCTGACACGGTCCACCTCAGCATCAAATAAGCGAATTCGTTTGAAGCGACTGGCTTGTGATAATCCAGCAATCACGACAGCAATGATACCCGATACACCAAAAAGACTGGCAACAAAGTATGACACAATCGGCAATGATAATTCCAATAAGAGAGCCCCTGTCACATCAGCGACGTCAATTTTTTCAAGAAAAGCCATGACTCCTCGATTTAACAAGGCAAAAAATAGCCCGACCAACATTCCACCAATAATTGCCCAAAACAGACTAAAGCTCGCAGTAAGCAAAGAAAAGGCTCCAGTAGTCAAAGCCGTCACAGCAAATTGGAAAGAAATCAAACCGCTGGCATCATTCAAAAGCCCTTCTATTGTCAAAATGGATTCGACTCGCTTTGGAAATTTAAACCGTTTTGCAATTGATAAAAACGCAACGGCATCTGTCGGAGCAAGCGCTGCTCCCAAGGCAAAACTAGCAGCCAAGGGGACATCAACAGGCAATAACTTACCAGTCACATAACCAACTGTCAGCATTGTTATCAAAACAGTTGGCAAAATCAGATAAGCCACAATCGACTTGTATTTGACAAAGGTCGTCACATCACTTTCTTGCCCCTCTCTAAAATTAAGCGGTGCAATTACCAAAGCCAGAAATAGCTCTGAATCTAAAGTGAGTGTCGTCTCTTTTGCTAAAACACCCACCAAAATTCCCAAAACAATTTGGATAAAAGGTAAAGGCAATTTAGGATAAAGACGATTAATGACGTTGGAAACAATAAGCATTAATAAAAATGCTATAACAAGGATAGAACTCTCGATAAACCATCACTCCTTATCGTTGTTTTTGGCGGCAATAAACAGTAAAACGTTCTTTTTGCTTGGCAATTTTTTGATCAATAGCCGTAACATCTTTACGATCACGAAGTCGTACGCAACGTTCTTTTTCAAGACTAGCTAACTTTTTCTTAATTGTCAAGATTTTCTCTGCATCTTCTTCTGACAACTTGGCACACGGTTTAGTGTTTGCGTCATCTAAATATTTTTGATGCATTTGATGTAATTTTTCACGAACCGCTACGGTTTGCATAATGCTTAACTCTCTTTCGACTGTTTTAATTTTTCAATCATCACTAAAAATGGTGGTTGATTAATTTGGTTTAAAGGTTGATACAGCATGGCGGTAAAAAGCCTTTGGTCTAGCTGATTGACATATTCTAGCACAGCATCTTTTTCCATGTCGCCACCCTCATGTCCATAGTAAATCATGATAGCTAAGCGACCACCAACCTCAAGCTTTTCTAAAATTTTCTCCACAGCAATCAAGGTTGTGTCAGGTTTAGTGATAACCGTTTTATCAGCACTTGGCAAATACCCTAAATTGAAAATAGCTGCGCGAATTGGTTGATTCACATAATGGTCAATATGTTGATGCCCATCCAAAATTAAATGAGCGTTGTGAATTTCTTGTTTTTCTAAACGTTCTTTCGTGCTTTGCAAAGCTTGTTCTTGCACATCAAAGGCATAAACCTCTTTAGCATGTTGGGCAAGAAAAGCTGTGTCATTGCCATTTCCCATGGTCGCATCAACTGCGATAGCTTGTTCATCCAAAACTTCTGCTAAAAAATCATGAGATAAATGCAAAGGACGTTTTATCATAACACGACCTCCTTATTTTCTAGCTTACACCCTTGATAAGAACCACGGCGTTCCATTTCTTGATCAATGGCATTTAAGACTTCCCATTTTTTAAGACTCCACATTGGACCAATGAGCATATCGCGCGGAGCGTCACCTGTAATACGATGAATAATGATATTTTTAGGAATAATCTCCAGTTGGTCACAGATGATATTAACATATTCTTCCATACCCAGCAATTTTAAACGCCCTTCATGGTAATCACGTTGCATTTTCGTACTTGTCATCAAATGCAATAAATGAAGCTTAATCCCGTCAATTTCATTATCTGTCACACAACGTCTGACATTTTCAATCATCATGTCATGCGTTTCGCCAGGCAGACCATTAATCAAATGTGAAACAATCTCAACTTTTGGCGCTAACTGACGCAAGCGTTTAACCGTTTCAACGTAAAGGTCATAAGTATGCGCGCGATTGATGATTTTGGATGTTTCATCATAAGTTGTTTGCAAACCAAGCTCAACCGTTACATGCATACGCTCAGAAAGCGCAGCAATATAAGCAATCGTCTCATCTGGCAGGCAGTCTGGACGCGTACCAATATTGATACCAACCACCCCAGGTTCATTAATGGCTTGCTCATAACGCTCACGAATGACATCTACGGTATCATGCGTATTTGTGAAATTTTGAAAATAAACCAAGTATTTCTTAACATCTGGCCATTTGCGGTGCATGAAATCAATTTCTTTGTAAAATTGGTCACGAATTGGTGCATCAGGAGCAACAATCGCATCTCCTGAACCAGATACAGTGCAAAATGTACAGCCTCCATGTGCGACCGTACCATCTCGATTTGGACAATCAAAGCCCGCATCGATAGGAACTTTAAAAATCTTCTCCCCAAAAATCTGACGATAATAATCATTTAAAGTATTATAACGCTTTTTCATAGCTTATATTATAACACTTTCCCAAAAACAAACAAACTCTTATCACTTGTCGTAAGCGTATTCTTAGCTATAAAAGAAACTGGGATGACCCCAGTTTCTTTTATTCTCTCATTCTAATTTTTTCACTCTTGTTTTCCTTGAAAGCGCCATTCAAAGCGTTTTTTGTCATAAAATGGATAGGTTGCGGCTACGATAGTAAATGCTAGTAACCAGCCTCCCAAAATATCAGACGGATAATGAACCCCTAAGTAAATTCTTGAAAGTGCTGTTGTCAAAGCAATAACCACAACTAAAACTTGTAAGCAACGTTTAAGTATCATCTTGGTTAAGTGTTGTTCCATAATCACAACCAAACTCAAAGCAACGACCATGGTTGCCGCACAATGCCAACTAGGAAATGATGGTCCCATTGGCTTTGGAATAAAGTACTGGATACTTGGGCGCGGACGATTGTAAAGGTATTTAAAACCTGTTGAAAAAATACCCATTAACACTAAATTTCCAGCTAGCAAAATAGCCTCTGCTTTCCACTTTTTCCAGAAATAAAATACAAAAGCAATGGCAAAGACATAAACAAAGATAAAAACTTCGTGTCCAAAATTCGTTACGATTTTAAAGAAAGTTGTCGCATTGGCAGGAAGGTCGCCACGAACACTTGTTTGAATGCTTGAGTCAATTCCAGCCAAAGTCTCAGGAAAGAATTTGACCAAATAGCCTAACATCATAAAAATGACAAGGAAAAATGAAGCTCCTACAAAATAATTTTGTTTATGTTTCATATTACAATACCTTTTCTATCAAAATGTCGTAAGTCTATTATACCTTAGTTAGTTTTCAAATCCCAGATAAATCCTCGAAAAATCTGTGGCAAAATTGTAGGAATTTATCATTCTAAACAGTTTACAAAATCATCAAAAGGCTTCCAGCCACAATCAGCAAACACCCAAGCATTGACTTTAAAGTTAGCTGTTCATTTAGAAAAATGAAGGCTAAAATCAAGGTGATGACAACACTTAATTTATCTATCGAAGCTACTTTTGAAGCGTCGCCCATTTGTAAAGCGCGATAATAAAATAACCAAGAAACACCAGTAGCAAGCCCAGACAATATCAAAAACAACCAACTTTTTCGGCTAATATCACCAATACCACTCTGAGCATTTGTGATAAAGACTATTCCCCAAGCCATGAAAACCACGACAACTGTTCTGATAGCTGTCGCTAAATTTGAATTGACACCACTTATCCCAATCTTAGCTAAGATAGATGTTAACGCAGCAAATACTGCCGATAAAATCGCAAATAAAACCCACATCTATTTTCCCTCATTCCACTTAAACTATAACATTTTTGAGCGTAAAGCAAAAGCCAACACATTGTTGGCTTTTAGAGTATAGACAAACCACTTTTAATCCAAAATAGGTTACAAATAATTATTTTCTCTGTTTATTTTAGAATTATTTGCGAATTTTGCTCCCAACAAAACAATACTTTGTACCGCTTAAACAATCTGGAAGATTGTTTAAGGTTGCAGATAAGAGAAATGACGTCTCGGAAGTTTTAAGAATTCCTTGGTTTCCTCTAACAGTCCACTGGACTGTTAAACTTGCCGACAGCTCAAAGCATCCAGTGGATGGTTTGAGGTCTAAGTCTAGAAATTGAAAAGCAAGAAACCTAGGGGAAGTATTAAAAATTTTTCAACTTAATCTATTTTTAAAATTGGTTTAAGACAACTATATAAAATAAAGAATGTCACCGAAAAGATAATCCCTTCAATGAGGTTAAATGGAATGACCATGGCAAAGAGATAGTTTCCCAAACCTAAAATAGCAGAAATATCAAAATTCGCAAATTTGGCATAAAGTGGCACAGCGTAAACATAATTCAGCATAAACATTACCACAGTTAAGCCAAGCGTTCCCACGACTGATGCCAGTATGTAATTTTTCAAGCTTGGTTTTTGGTTCCAAAGAATAGCTAGCGCTACTACAAAAACACCTAGAGCAAGGACATTCATTGGCAAACCAATAATCGTTGAAATACCACCGTTATTTAGCAAAAGCTTTAGCAGAGTACGAAGAATTAAAATTCCCAAAGCACTCTTCAAATCAAACATCACAAGCCCAACTAAAACAGGCAAAACTGAAAAATCAAACTGTAAAAAACTAGCTGATGGAATCAGTGGAAACTGAAGATACATCAGCAAAAAAGAAAGTGTAGATAAAATCGCAATATGAGCGATTTTACGCGTATTAGTCATTGTTTCAGGCATAAAAAAGTTCCTCCAATTTTCTCAAATTGAAAGAAGGCGTTCGAGTATATGGTAGCACAACAAAAACAGCATAGCCAAACTCTTAGTCTTCTCCCATCCAGACTATACTGTCGGTTCTGGAATCGCACCAGATCAGCTGCCCTGCAGCTCGCGGACTTAAATCACTCTCGTTCTCTTACCAAACTAAGTTGTTGAAAATTTTCAGCAATTATTACCGCCGGTCGGGAATTACACCCTGCCCTGAAGACAATTCTAGAATAGCAAAAAAACAGCATTCATGCAATATTTTTCGCACAAAAACCTTGCCATTATCAAAAAAACAGCCATTTTGACTGCTTTCATATGAATTATTTTAATTTATCGTGTGCGTAAGTATGACTTAATTCTAAATTCGGAAAAGCTTGCTGACGAAGAGCTTCATAAACAATCATACAAACAGTATTTGATAAGTTTAGGCTACGAACGTGTTCATCATTCATCGGAATGCGAAGAGCTTTTTCAGGATTAGCTCGCATAAATTCTTCTGGCAAACCTTTATCTTCACGCCCAAAAAGAAAATAATGGTGCTTCCCGTCGTTATAATTTTCATCAGAATACACTTTGTTGGCAAATTTACTAATCAAATGAACCTCACCATCGCATTTTTCCATAAATTCATCCAAACTATCATAAAATGTCACATCAAGTTTTTCCCAATAATCCAACCCCGCGCGTTTCATTTTACGGTCATCAATTGGGAATCCCATTGGACGAATAATGTGCAAAGGAGCGTTTGTCGCAGCGCAAGTTCTGGCAATATTTCCTGTATTTTGTGGAATTTGTGGTTGAAAAAGAACAATATGATTCGTCGCTTTATTCGGTTCTTCGTGATAGTCAAGCTCTTCAATATTCATAACTTACCCTTTCATTTCGACATAAAAATAAACCACACTGCTCGGAGTCAAGCTCAGCAAACAATGTGGTTGGCGGCGATTCATTAACTTAAATCATAACAGGTTTGATTTAAACTAACGAATTCTTGATATTTATTATAACACTTTAATACCTAAAGTCAACGCATTTGACATGATTTTGTGATGTTTTTGCGTATTTTTTCAAGATTTTTTGACTCTTTTCCTAAAAATAACGGTTTCAATACTTTTTATTTCATTTTTTTAAAAAAACCCTGAAATTCAGGGCTTTATGTATTTATTTTTTCAAATGATAAGAATACGTTGCGATGATAATATCTTCATACCAGCGTAGGCGAGCACGCAAGCGTAAGCTCATTTGGTTGTGAAGAATATTTTGCCAACTGTGTTTTGGAATGAATTTTGGAATAATTACCGTCATGGTATGGTTGTTTTTCTTAGCTTCCCGATTCATTTTTTGAACGAATGACATTGTTGGTTTCACAACATCACGGTAGTTTGATTCGATATTGACAAACGTTACGTCTGGGAAATAGGTTTTAAATTCTTGTTCAATTTCCAAATCTTTTTCACGGGTTTCTAACGTTGAAACATGCATAGCAACAACGGTTTGACCGATACTTTTGGCGTAATTAATGGCACGAATACTTGCTTGTGTGATATTCCCAACTAAAATCAAAACCGTATTGCCGTCGTAATGAATATTTTTGACATCGTCTGTTAAACGTAACTGCATGGCAACATTATTATAATGGCTCTTAATTGAATAAAATAGAATCATCAAGACCACAATAATTGGGAAGAATGGCCAGATTTCACCGATTCTAAAAATCAATAAAATCAAGATAATCAGATAACAAATGATTGCTCCTAAAATATTAGCAAGCGAATGTTTCAAATACCCTTTACCAAATTTGCGTTTCCAATGGATGACCATACCAGTTTGTGAAAGAGCAAATGGAATAAAAACACCAATTGTATAAAGTGGGATAAGACGTTCTGTTGATCCATTGAAAATACAGAGCAAAACAATTGCTCCGCCTGCCAAGGTAATAATTCCATTAGAATAGCCTAAACGGGCTCCTTTTTCCATGAAAAGATGTGGCATGTATTTATTTTTAGCCATGTTGAAAGATAACATTGGAAAGGCTGAAAAACCAGTATTAGCAGCTACGGCTAAGATAAGTGCTGTTGACAACTGGAAAATATAGAAAAGTGCGTTTCCAATTGCTGAATCTCCAAAGACCTTTTGAGCAATTTGCGCCAAAACAGTCACATGTGCTGTTGGCAAAATGCCCAACCAATAGTTTAAGAAAGTGATACCTGCAAACATAACACCTAAAATGATTGACATGATAGCAAGCGTACCAGCAGCATTTTTTTCTTTAGGCTTTTTGAAAAATGGCACCGCATTTGAAATAGCTTCAACACCAGTAAGGGAAGCCGAACCGCTTGTGAAAGCTCTTAGTAAAAGAATCAACGACACCCCAGGAACAACTTTGCCAACATGTGCTGTTGCACTATAAGCAAGGTGCCCCGTTGCAATTTGAATGCCTCCGTAGCCAATTAAGAAAAGGATGCTGACAATGAAAAGGTAAACTGGAATCATCAGCGAGGTCGCTGATTCACGCAAACCACGCAAATTCATAAACATCAAAATTAGAACCAATACAATAGAAATTTCCAGATTAAATTCTTTAATAGCAGGAAAAGCTGATGTAATTGCATCGGCACCAGATGCTACGGATACTGCTACCGTCAACATGTAATCAACCAAAAGACTACCACCAGCTATCAAGCCCATGCTTGGCGATAGATTTTCAGTCGAAACCATATATGCTCCGCCACCTTTTGGATAGGCGTGAATAACTTGTTGGTAAGAAATTGTCAAACTAGCTAACAATACCAAAACCAATAATCCAATCGGTAGAGACCACCAAATAGCTGCCGCAGAAATCGTTGTTAAAACTAAGATAACTTGTTCTGGTCCATAGGCAATAGACGAAAGAGCATCACTCGATAACATCGCTAACGCTTGTGATTTAGACAATAAATGTTCTTCATCATACTCGCCAGCTGATTTTAATGGATTACCAATAAAAACATTTCTTAACTTTTCAAGCATTGAAATTCTCCCTAAAATTAGATAACGATTTATTATAATTCTCCCCTTCTCATTTAGCAAGTATTTTGTAAAAATGTTATATAATTTTAACAATCATTGTTAGCTTTGATAAATCAAGCTTAATCCCTTGTCAGCAGTTAGAATGGCTAGTATTTTTAGGAAAAATAGAGTAATATAGATACGATACATTTCGGAGGTTAAAATGAAAATAATTGTTGTCGGCGGAGGTAAGGTTGGTACCGCACTTTGTCGCTCTCTTGTTGAAGAAAAACACAATGTCGTCTTAATTGAAGAAAAAGAAGCTGTTTTAAAAAATATTACCAAACGTCACGATATTATGGGAATCGTTGGTAATGGTGCTAACTTTAAAATCCTTGAGCAAGCTGATGTTGCTAACTGCGATATCTTTATTGCTCTGACTGATAAAGACGAAGTTAATATGATTTCAGCTGTTCTTGCCAAACAAATGGGCGCTAAAGAAACGGTTGTCCGTGTTCGTAATCCAGAATACTCAAATACTTATTTCAAAGATAAGAATTTTCTTGGCTTTTCTTTGGTGGTCAATCCAGAATTGTTAACTGCACGTTATATTGCTAATACTGTTGACTTTCCAAATGCCCTTTCTGTTGAGCACTTTGTCAATGGACGTGTCATGCTGATGGAATTTGTGATTTCTGATGGCAGTAAACTTTGCCACATGAGTTTAAGCCAGTTCCGTAAAAAATTCGGCAACATAGTTATCTGTGCTATCGAACGTCGTGGAAAATTAATCATTCCTGATGGGGATGCAACACTACAAACTGCTGATAAGATTTTCGTTACAGGAAATCGTATTGACATGATTCTTTTCCACAATTCTGTAAAAACCAAATCTATCAAAAACATGATGATTATTGGTGCTGGACGAATTGCATACTACTTGCTCAACATCCTTAAGAACACTAAGATGAATCTTAAGGTCATTGAAAATAATCCTGAGCAAGCTCAGATGTTCAGCCAAGACTTTCCAAACGTCCATGTCGTTCAAGGTGACGGTACAGCCAAGAGTGTACTCCTAGAAGAATGTGTAGAAAACTTTGATGCGGTCGCAACACTAACTGGGGTAGATGAAGAAAACATCATCACTTCCATGTTCCTTGAAACACTTGGCGTACGAAAAAATATCACCAAAGTCAACCGTACTAGCTTGCTTGAAATTATCGACACTAGCCAATTTTCAAGTATTATCACACCAAAAAGTATTGCGGTTGATAGCATGATGCACTTCATTCGTGGTCGTGTGAATGCCCAAGACTCAAACCTTGATGCCATGCACCACGTTGCTAATGGTCGTATCGAGACCTTACAATTTGAAATTCGTGAAAATAATAAAATGGCAGGCAAGAGTCTCTCATCACTGAAATTCAAAGAAAATATTCTGATTGCTGCGATTATCCGCAAAGGTAAAACCATTTATCCAACTGGTGAGGATGTCTTTGAAGTTGGTGATAAGATTGTCGTCGTAACCTTCTTGAAAAACATCACGCGCATCTATGATTTGTTAGCGAGGTAAGTTATGAATAAAAGTATGGTTCGTTACCTCCTTTCAAAACTGCTCTTGATTGAAGCCTCTTTGATGTTGATACCTGTGATTGTGGCTTTCATTTATCATGAAGATATACGCGTGATTAACAGCCTGGTCATCACGATTGGAATGCTTGTCATCATTGGACTTCTTGGAGTTGCTTTCAAGCCAAAAAATTACCATGTTTACACCAAAGAGGGACTCTTAATTGTTGCTCTATGTTGGATACTTTGGTCATTCTTTGGAGCGCTGCCGTTTGTACTTTCAGGACAAATTCCAAGTATCATTGATGCTTTCTTTGAAATGGTTTCTGGATTTACCACAACTGGTGCCACTATTGTACCTGATGTTGCCGTACTATCACACTCACTACTCTTCTGGCGAAGTTTCGCCCACCTTATCGGTGGTATGGGGGTATTGGTGTTTGCACTAGCCATTATGGAAAATAGTAAAAATAGCCACTTAGAAGTTATGCGTGCTGAGGTACCTGGTCCTGTCTTTGGTAAAGTGGTTTCTAAGTTGAAAGAAACAGCGCAAATCCTTTATGTCATTTACCTCAGCATGTTTGCTATTTTAGTAGTTATTTTAATGGTAGCTGGCATGCCTGCCTTTGACAGTGTCATCACAGCAATGGGCTGTGCTGGTACTGGTGGTTTTGGAGTCTATAATGATTCGATTGCTCATTACAACAGTTCACTAATCACAAATATTGTCTCAATTGCTGTACTCCTTTTTGGGATTAACTTTAACCTGTACTACTTCTTATTACTTCGCAAGTTTAAAGCATTCTTTAAAGACGAAGAACTAAGAACTTATATTGGGATTGTTATGATTGCAACAGCCCTAATCTGGTTGAATGTTAGTGGCCTTTATCCAAGTACTGGAAAAGCTTTGGAAAATTCATTATTTGAAGTGGCTAACGTCATGACAACAACAGGATTTGGAGTGACCGATTTGACCGTTTGGCCTTTGTTTGCTCAGGTTATCCTGCTCTTTCTCATGTTTGTCGGTGGATCTGCTGGATCAACCGCTGGTGGGATTAAGGTCATGCGTACGCTTATTCTAACTAAAATCGCAAGAAATCAAGTGCTCTCAACCCTTTATCCACACCGTATCATGACTATTCATATCAACGAGCAACCACTTGATAAGGAAATTCAACACGGTGTCCTTAAGTATTTGACGCTTTATGTTTTCTTACTTCTAGGATTGACCTTGATGTTATCGCTTGATAATAATAACTTTATGGTTGTTGTCAGCGCAGCAACATCAACCTTTAACAACATCGGACCAATGCTCGGCACAAGCCAAACCTTTGCCATCTTTAGTCCATTTTCAAAATTACTCATGTCATTTGCCATGATTGCAGGACGCTTGGAAATTTACCCAATGCTGCTCCTCTTCATTCCAAAAACATGGTCTAAATATTAATACACAAAAAGAGGAAAGCTTAGCTTTCCTCTTTCTTTTTACGATAATCTTTATTGCGTCGAAGCGTAAAATAATCAGGCACTGGATCATCCCCACCTTCTACAAAGGGATGGCAACGCAAAATCCTTGCCACTCCCATAATGACACCCTTTAGCCCATGCTTTTCAATCGCCACAATCATGTAATACGAACAGCTTGGTCGATAGCGACATGATGGAGGGGTAATGGGGGAAATCCGTTTTTGATACCATTTAACAAGCGCAATAAGAAGTTTTTTTATCATTTTTGTTTGTTAACAGCTAAATTATGTAACTGGCTGATTTCTTTTTTACTCAAACGACGTGATTCACCTGGGCGAAGTCCTGATAGATCCAAAGTTCCAAAGTTCGTACGAGACAATTTATCTACCAAAAGTCCAACTGATTCGAACATTTTCTTAACTTGGTGATTGCGTCCTTCATGAATGGTTAATTCAACCACTGAACGATTTTTCTCAGGATCTACCTTAATGATATTGTAGCGAGCTGGTTTTGTCTTTTTGCCATCGATAACAACACCACGTGTCAATGGACGAAGATTTTCTTTTGTCGCAAGTCCTTTAACACGAGCTAAGTAGACTTTGTCAATTTCATTACGTGGGTGAATCATTTCATCTGTGAAATCACCATCATTTGTCAAAATCAAAAGTCCAGTGGTATCCCAGTCCAAACGTCCAACAGGGTAGATACGTTCTGTAACATTTGGTAGCAAGTCAACAACCGTTTTACGGCCTTTGTCATCTGATACACTTGAAATCACACCACGAGGTTTATTAAGAAGGTAATAAACTTTTTCTTCGTTATAGATTGGTGTCCCTTCAACTTCAACAACATCACCAGCTTTAACCGTTGTAGCTAGTTCTGTAACAACTTTACCGTTGATGGTTACCAAACCTCTTTTAATCAAATCTTCAGCTTTACGACGGCTGGCAATTCCCGCATGGGCAATGTATTTATTAATTCTCATTCTCTTTCCTTTACTACATGCTATAAAATACCAATTGATTTTATTGTTATTTTACAGTATTTCATTATTTTTAGCGACTGTCTAACCTTCTTCAGGCAAGCCAGAATTATCAAAAAGGGTCATTTCCTCATCAACCAACTCAATATTAGAAACGTCGATTAATTCACTCAAGTCATTAATGCCCATGAAATCCAAGAAATAATCAGTTGTCACATATAGATTTGGACGACCAATAACTTCTTTTTTCCCTGCTTCTGTGATCAGTCCTAAAGCCATCAATTTGCTAATAGCGCTGCTTGAATTCACCCCACGAATATCATCAACTTCAATACGTGTAATAGGTTGTTTATAAGCAATAATGGACAAAACTTCTAAACTCGCACGTGATAAACTTTGGTTGACAGGTGCTTTAGCAAACTCTCGTAGTAAGCCAGCAAAGATTTCCTTCGTTACAATTTTATAATTACCTGCGGTTTCAATCAGACAGAGGCTTGATGTCTCATCTACTTCATATTTTTGGGCTAATTTTTCCAATTGTTGTTGGAGAGCTGTCGGTGTTAAATTAACCATACTAGCCAAATGTCGCAAGCTCAATCCCTCTTCACCTGCCACAAAAAGGAGGGCTTCAATCTGAGCTAAATAGTTCATGTAACTTCCTTTCTTAATCTTCTTTTGCTAAATGCCTTCTACAAGATTTGACAGCTTAGCTAACACTTCGTAAAACAATGTCACCAAAATTTTTTTCTTGTTCAACCTCAACTTCGTGAACTTTGATTAATTCCAAGGTTGCCAAAAAAATGGTAATCATTTCAGGAAGTGTCTGGCATTCACGAAAAACGGTTGTCAGCACTAGTTTTTTTGTCGCATTAAGACGTTCCACAATGATTGTCATCATGTCCTCAATGCGATAATCATCACGTTCGATAACTGTATTGCTATTTTTTAATTCTTTTTGTTTTTCAGCCATGACATGCGAAAACGATAAGAACAAATCCATGACCGTCTTATCGTGTGTTAACACAGCATCTTCAAAAATTAATTCTTGCTTTGGTTTTGAATAAAATTTAGCACGTTCGTCGTGCTGCGCTGACAGTTCCTCACTAATCGCTTTAAAGCGGCGATATTCCTCAATTTGGGTCAGCAATTCTTGTTCAGGGTCATTTTCTTCTGGCTCTGCCTCGACAACTTTTGGCAAAAGCTTACGGCTTTTAATCAACATCAGCTGACTTGCCATAACCATATATTCACCAGCCACTTCCAATTTCATGGCTTGCAAGGTTGAAATATAAGCCAAATATTGCTCAATAACTTCTACAATCGGCACATCATAAATATCCATTTGGTACTTTGAAACCAAATGCAAAAGCAAATCAAGAGGACCTTCAAAATCTTTTAACTTAATATCCATTATTTATAAAATTTCTCTAAAGTCACTGGACTTTTAAGGCCCAGATTACGACTAACCTCCAATATTGATTTACCTGCTGCTTTTTGATGCAAAATGTACTGCTTGCGAATTGCCTGCGCAGATAAGTAATCTAAATCCAAGGTTGCTAAAAATGATTTTAGTTGATTGAAAAACCATTGACGTGAATAAGGTTGTCCTTGATTGTCAAAAAGATAAAGCTGATTCTCTGAAAAACTTGCTGCCACATAAGGCAATAATTTTTCAGGAAGCTCTAAAACCCTCACTAAGCCTGCTCTTTGCACGCGCAAAACAGCAAAAGTCAAATCAAAATCAGCAATTTTTAACTGTTGAATGTCACTTGGTGATAAACCAAGCTCAATCATCAAAAGCGCAATTAGCTGCCCTGTTTGACAATTCGTTTCCTGATAAAAAGAACGATAATCCAAAAGCGCCAGTTCAACTGGTTTTGTTGTGATTTTCTCTTTATTACTCAACTTGTAAAAATGGTCCAGTCGGTCTGTTTCATATAAAAAATACAGAAACTGATTGACCGCTGAAATTTTTCGTTTTTTAGCCGAAGCTTTTAAAAGTGACAAAGAGTGTTCATACAATGCCAGCTTTTCTTTGCTAACTTTGCCATCAATAGCTTCAACGAATTGTTGCAAATCATAAAAATAGGCATTCTTTGTATTTTCAGATAAGGGCTTGCTATCAATAAAATCTTGGATAAAATCAATCATCTTTCGGAGTAATCGTGTAATAATCAGTGAAATCGTGTAAAAGGCTATTCACCGCCTTTAGAATCGATTTACGAGTAATAATGCCCAAAAACTGGTCATTTTTATCTAAAACAGGTAAAAATGGATAATCTACCAAAAGATGCATAATATCCGTCAAATTTGACGTTTCACTAATCGTTTCCATTTTAGTATTTACCATTTTACCAATATCTGTTTGAGCTAATTCCCAGTCTGTCAACTGATTTTTGGCTTGATAAGACATAATATCCGCAATGCTAATGGTTCCAACATATTTTTTCTCTTTAGTAATAACCGGAACACGCGAATAACCATTGTTAGCTAATAAAAGCATAGCATGGTCAGAATTATGAGTATCAATAAAAATAGCTAAATCCTCTGCTGGAATCAAATAATGTTCCAAATGACTGAGAAGAAACTCTTCAAATTCTTTTGCTATCATCTGTCAAATTCCTTAGAAAGTACATGGAAAAGGTCGTGATTACGTGTGTAATAATTTACCTTAATCTTATCATCAGTAATGTCAATTTTGGCATAGAGTTTTTCTTTCACATCACCACGTGGTTGTAAAACACTACCTGGGTTGATAAAGATTGTTTTGCCATTGCGCCAAGCTGCTGGACGATGTAGATGACCATAAAGGCAAATATCAGCATCCGCTTCTTGGGCAAATAAATCCAATCTATCCCACGTAAAATTAATATTATAAAGATGACCATGTGTTTGTGCCACAACAACATCACCGAGATAAGTGATTAATCTTTCAGGATAACCATTGTCATAGTCACAGTTACCACGAACCACCTTGATACCTTCCCAAATCGTGTCCGAACTTGGCAATTCAGAATCACCATTGTGGAAAATAGCATCTACTTCCCCTTGGTATTTTGTCTTAATATCATTGATAATCTCACGGTCGCCATGAGAGTCACTCATTACAATTATTGTTTTGTTTGCCATACTGGGAATGCCTCCATTAATTTCTTAACAGCCAATCCTCTGTGCGAAATATTATTTTTTTCTTCAGCAGTCAATTCAGCTGCGTGACGTCCAGTTTCACCGACCATAAACAATGGGTCATAGCCAAAGCCATTATCGCCTTTTGCTTCCATTGCAATATAGCCTGGCCAGTCAGCTTCAACAACTAAACTGTCTTTGTCTGGTGCTGCAACCACCAAAGTAGTATGGAATTGTGCAGAACGGTCTTTATGGTCAAATACCATAGCCAGCTCATGAAGTAGTTTGGCGTTATTTGATTCATCTGTCGCATCTGGTCCAGAAAAACGAGCTGACCAAACCCCAGGAAGTCCGCCAAGAGCATCAACCTTCAATCCTGAATCATCTGCCAAGACCATTTTTCCTATCAATTTTGAAATGGTTTCAGCTTTCAAACGTGCATTTTCCTCAAAGCTCATGCCAGTTTCTTCAACTTCTGGTAAATCAGGATAATCATTAAGATTTTCAACCTTGATACCGATTTTTTCAAACATCTTACGGAATTCTTTGGTCTTGCCTTCATTACGTGTTGCAATCAAAATCGTATCACCAAAGTCAGCTTCAGAAGTTTGTCCAAAGAAAGCCGCTGCTTCAACACCGTTTTCTGGCAAATGAACCAAGAGCAATTGTTCAGCTTCCGTAACAATCACTGCTCCCGCACGTTGTGTCACTTCAAGCTTGCGATTTGTTTCTTGATTAATCATATCAGCGACAAAACGAATCAATTGAAAATCTGATGATTTTTTCACAACAGTCACATTATAACCATTTCTATCATCGGAATGACAATCTCCGTGGCAATTGCCACAACACTTGCTTGTGTTCAATTTAGCCAGTTGTTGACTTAATTCATACACGGCATCATCGCAAACATTTCCTAAACCTGAAATGGCATTAAATCCGCCCCATTCACCAAGAAACCAATTTTCCGCATCTTTATACTCATAAATTTTATCAGTCATTTATTACAATCCTATTTCTATTTGTTCAGCTTTTTCAAATCGACGTGTTGCACATCAATATCTTTAGCAAGCCAATTCACAGCAATTTCTTTGAAACTCTGGCTACTTGCTGTTGTGTAAAACGCATGAGTCACATCATCTTGTGTGCGACTGCGATTAATTTCAAAGTAATTTAACAAAACCGATACATCACGAATACATTCAGCCCCACTATCAATAAGTTTGACATTCGGTCCCATTACGTTTTGAATAATCGGACGAAGTAAAGGATAGTGTGTACATCCGAGCACTAATGTATCGACTTTACCAACAAGCGGTGCTAACGTTTCATAAACAACTTTTTTAGCAACACTTGATGTCATTTCGTTAGATTCTACAAGAGGAGCAAATTTAGGACAAGAGAGGCTTGTAACGTTCATTTGCGGTGCCAATGATTTTATTTTTTGATGATAAATATCCGACTTGATTGTCATCGGCGTTCCAATCACACCGATTTTTCCATTGCGAGTTGATTTAATGGCTGCGCTAGAACCTGGCAAAATAACTCCCAAAACAGGAATATCCAGTTTTTCCTTAACTGCTTCCCAAGCGACTGCTGTTGCAGTATTGCAAGCAAATACAATCATCTTAACATTTTGTGTCAAGAGAAAATTAACCAATTCCCAAGTGTATTCGCGAATCTGTTCAGCAGGTCTAGGACCGTACGGTGCTCTAGCAGAATCTCCAATATATACAATTTCTTCATGTGGCAGCTGACGCATTAACTCACGTACAACTGTTAAGCCACCAACTCCAGAATCTAAAAAACCAATTGGTCTATTATCCATAGAATCTTCTTTCTAATCATGGACTTAGAAAAAACTCAGTTGGTGAGCCAACTGAGTCATTCATTTCTGAGCTCTGTGCTCGAAAATCTTAGCCAAAAGACTGACTTTTTGGAATATCAACGACACCAATCACAGCAATTGACAATTATTTTTTCAAACCAAAGCTTAAAGATTATTTTTTAGCTTTGGTTGCAGCTGCTTTTGATTGTTTGATAATGTTACGATAAGTTTGTTGAATCTTAGCTTCGCTAGGTTTTTGACCCATTTGGCTCATCATTTCACGGATCGCTTCAGGCGTCAAACGTGGGTGTTCACCAATTTCCTTTTCAAACTGTTTACGAGCAATGAAAACGCCACCAACAAGGCCGCCAAGAAGGGCAACCAAAACTAACAAAATCCAAAGAAATGTTGTCATGAATAATTTTCTCCTAAGTTTTTCTACAACACTCATTATAGCAAAAATAGAAAGAGTTTACAAATTCTTGAATGGTTTTTGTCAAATGAATTGTAAGTCTTTTTAACTAAAAAGCTTACTAAATTTCTGATTATCTTTTCATAAGTTGATAAGCTGGCATTTACCAGCATGAAAATGCAACCAAAAGTAGTAAATGAGTAGTATATATAAGCTCCGATATTAACAAGCCAGTCTTTTCAGCTCCACTTTTTCAGACTGAAATGTACCGTGTGCGTCACAGCCAAGTGTCATGGTTATGTTAGCGTGTCCCATGAGATATTGGAGAGTTTTTGAGTTCATTCCTCTGTTTGTCATATTTGTACAGTAAGTATGTCGGAATAAATGTGGTGTGATGTTCAGTAACTTGTCCATGTGATACTTGTTAATCAGTTCTCGCACCAGCCCCTCATATCCAACGGGTCATTTTTCAGTAGTCCTCTTGATATTCTTTCCTTGACTGTTCTTCTTGTCATAGAGCTGGCAGACTGCCATTTTACCGCTGACTGTGTCGATACCATCGTTCCGCTTTTTATCTGTGCTTCTTTTTCCCTCAATGATATACCATCACGCTTCCCAGCATGTGTCTTTTTAAGGTCTGGTACGACATACCAAACACATACTTTGAAAAATCTTCCAACTGCTTTTCTTCATAATCGGCAGGGTTCAGTCGTTTCATTTCCTGCCATACCTTACGTTTGTAAGAGGGCAGGTCAGAAATATAATCACAGCCGACTTTTGCCTGCATATCCTTAAAAATATCATTCATTTCATCACTCCAATCTGAAATTTAGGTAAGAAAAAAGCAGTCAATCCTAAGACTAACTGCTTTCAATATCAACTACCGAACAAATTAAATTCTTTTTGCAACCAATTTTCTATTTGTTTTGCTTCTTTCTCTTTTAACCCAATCTCTGTTTGTTTTGGAATAATTACTAAAATTTTACTTTTTTCCCATTCAAGGTTATTTAGAACAAGAAATTCTTTTGCGTTCCATTTTGTTTTAGGAGCATATTTCAAATTTTTTGTAAAATTCACATCAGAAGTTCTATTAACTAATTTAGACTTTGTTTTTCCTGCAACAATCCCATATAATTGATTGTCCATTTTGAAAAATTTTATATATGCAAAATAATATATTCTCTCGTCAGCAAGTTTATTTTCAAAATTATTGCTAGGTCTAATTAGCTTTGGATTATCATTGGGTATGTCAGTATCAAACCATTTATACAAGTGTTTATAATCAGACTTCTTTAACTGTTCTTCAATTTCTTTATCAGTAAAAAAATTGAATTGTTTAGTATATTGAAAATTTTGGCTCATAAAATAGGTTTCTCCTTTGATATTTTATTAAGATATTTCAATTATATCAGCCCTATATAAACACTACAATAAGGTTTTACGCACCAATAATCTTATTGAACAGCTCTAACAGTACATCTTTCACACCGCCAGCGTTGAATACCAAGCCGACTGCGACAAGGGCAACTACCAAGAAGCCAATGAGCTTTGAAAATTCACGTTTGAACCCTAAGTAGATACCGATAACCACAATCGCCATAAGCACTAGGCTCTGTGCGTTGCTTAAAAACCATTGATACAAATTTTGCCCGAAATTCATTTAATTGTCCTCGCTTTCTTTTAATTGTTTCATTTTATAGTCAGCTTCTTTGCCAACACTCAAAATACACATCAAGACTACGCCGATACCCATTCCCATAGATACCAACAGGAAGTCTTTTCCTAATTCCCACATTTTTTATCACTCCTAACTTTCCACTAAATCTTTTGCAGGGGTCGTCTGCTGTTTGATTATCATTTTATGTTTTTCACTCAAGGTTGCCTGCTTTTCGATTGTTTCCATGTAGTCTGTACCGTTTCCCTTATCAATCTTTTTCAGCATTTTCAAGGTCGGTGCTACCTGCCGTTGTACCCAACGCAATGTGCGGTCTAAGGTGTAAGGCTCTGGCTTTGTCGTCAGTTTCATACTATTTATTTTCCAGTACCATTCTTGCCAGCTTTTGACAGTGTAGGAGCTTCTTGAAACTGTCGTAGCAGAAGCGATAATACAGAAAAGCGACCAATGTACAAACACCAGTCGCTATCAGTATCGTTATAAAGTTGTAAGGGGAAAGCGTCAAGCCGTTTTCTAACAAGCCGAAATGCTCCCAATCGGTACGCATGAGCTGTTTTATATTCAATAGCAATAGAACCGCCACGAATACAAACAGAAGCGTCCCTATGGAAAAGTGGTAAACAAGGTGCTTGTCGCTGGCTCTGATACGATGTCCTTTGTTCCAAATCTTACGCATAAATCAATCACTCCTTTCTGGATATGAAAAAAGCAGTCAATCCTAAGACCAACTGCTTTGTGTATGGATATGAAATTGCTTTCAATCTTGAATAGGTATCCAAATTTCAATAACTGAATTATCACTATTCCAATGAAAACGATAATCGTATTTTTCAAAGTGTAGGATAATATCTTTTATAGGAATATACGATGTACTAGGAATAATTTCTTGATAAATCTTGCCATAAGTTTCATATATTTTATCCATAGCACCAATATGCTCCACAACCAAATATTTATAAGACGGTATTTCTTTATACAGAAAGCCCTCTGGGGTAATGGTTCTTTGGGGAATAGAACAGAAATAATAAAGTTTTCCATTTCTTCTTTCCATAAAAGCATATTTTACCCAATTTCCCGATTGTGAAAGATACGCTTTTTTCAAACTACTGTTAAACTTTCTCCAAAACTGTGTACTAATCTGAATATTCTTTTTTTGATAATTAGTCAGTTCTACTTCTTGCCCAATAACTGCAAATGCGTTTAATTCCTTTATAGAAAAATTTATCATTTTACCTTGTGAGCAGTGATAACGGTATAACTGTACGCATTTACCGTTATAATACAATTATCAATCGTTATATACCAGTTTTTTCCTTTTCTTGTGATTTCCGCATTAGAAAGGCTAATTTTTTCTTTGCACCATTCAATTACATTTTCTACATTCAAAGATAAGTTCTTTTTAATTCTAATAACGCCAAGTTCAGTTGTGTGAAGTCTTCCTAAGTTTTCCAGTAATTCATTTTCCATATTTTGATACCTCATTTTTCAGCAAATTTATTTGTATGTTTTATATCCCAATTATAACATTCGCATATCAGTACCACAATAAAATTTT
Source organism: Streptococcus pasteurianus (assembly GCF_004843545.1). Lineage (NCBI taxonomy): Bacteria > Bacillati > Bacillota > Bacilli > Lactobacillales > Streptococcaceae > Streptococcus > Streptococcus pasteurianus. The sequence goes on from NZ_CP039457.1 coordinate 1,717,934, forward strand.
ATGCTCCGATAATCTTATTAAAAAGTTCTAACAGCACATCTTTTCATCACTCCTTTCTAGGTACGAAAAAAGCAGTCAATCCTAAGACTAACTGCTTTGTGTGTATGGATATGAAATTGTCAAACTGGAATTTGTCATACAATCAATTTATTTGCAAGCTTGTAAACTTGTTTAATTTCTTTAGTTTCTAAGTGCCAGCTATCAAGTTCAATTCTAATTAACTCTGGGAACTTCTTACTAATATCCCTTAAAGCGTTCCCAACTGATTTTCTAACATATTCACTTGTATCCTCTTTTAAGCCGGAAATTCTTTTAATAGCTTCATTCGGATTTTCTTTGAAATATGGTCTACTTGTCCATATTCTCAATCCCTCTGTAACAGCTCTCCTTGTATTAGGATTACTACTTTTTAACCATTCATCTATAATTGGAAGTGCCTGTTTATATCCTGTTTTCTTGCAAAATTCATCAAACGCCTTTGCTAAAACTTCTTGAACTCTCCAATTATCGTCATGCGAAACCTCATCTCTCATAAATTCTAAAATATTTTCATCTTCTGATAAATAACCAAAAAGAAATACGCCGTACATTCTTACTTGATACACATCAGACTTATAGGCTAAAAATGCCAATGTTTTACTATGTTCACTATCATTGGATTTATAATCTAAAAAAGCTCTTTTTTCTTCCTCTTTGAACCCATTTTCTATTAAAGAAAATTCTTTTTCTAAAGTAGCAATATATTTTTTCAAACAGCCTCATCTCCTCACCAAATTCTAATTTGTCCGTTTCTTCATATCCATATTATAACAGTTCCATATATCCGCTACAATGAAAATCTATTTCGTAAGTTTATTTTTTCGGCTGTCCCTGCGGTGTAGAGTTCTGTGGATTACCTGCGTTCTGGTTGCCTTTATTCTTCAATACAATATCCTCTGCCTTTACATACCTGTCTACATCAGCACCAGTAAAAGTTTTTCTTGATACTGTATCGGCTGCGGGATTGACAAGCTCCACGACTGCATTGTACGGAAATTCCCTTAACGGCACTTCTGGCGGTACAGATACGGGGATAATTCCACCATGCAGACTGCACTTCAAATCATAGATACGCTTTTTAAGCTGGGTACTCGATGTCCTTTGTTCCAAATCATGCACATAAATCAATCACTCCTTTCTGGGTATGAAAAAACAGTCAATCCTAAGACTAACTGCTTTGTGTGTATGGATATAAAGTTTTCAAACTGGGCGTTTATTATTTCTTCTTTTTCGGTTTTGAATTTGGTAACTCATCATACATAGCATTAAATAATCCTGCTAAAAATTCCTTATTATCAACTTCATCTACCAACAACATTTCTTTTGCTCCCTCATAGGGTAATTCATACGGAGCTGTCGGCATATAACTAATTGCCGATTTCACTGGTTTAACAAGCAATCTATCATCATAGATACCACCTACAATCTTGCCACGATAATAGATAATAAATTCTCCCATCATAGCTCGATAAGTAATTTCTTCTAACTCAGATAACTGCCCTAAAATAAACTCTAAATATTCCTTGCTTGATGCCATATTTCCACCTCAAATTCAAATTTGCTCGTTTCTTCATATCCATATTATAACAGTTCCATATATCCGCTACAATAAAAATATAAGATGTTGGCTTATTTTTTGGCCTGTTCCTGCGTGTTATTATTCTGTGGATTGCCTTTATTCTTCAATACAATATCCTCTGCCTTTACATACCTGTCTACATCAGCACCAGTAAAAGTTTTTCTTGATACTGTATCGGCTGCGGGATTGACAAGCTCCACGACTGCATTGTAGGGAAATTCCCTTAACGGCACTTCTGGCGGTACAGACACGGGGATAATTCCACCATGCAGACTGCACTTCAAATCATAGATACGCTTTTTAAGCTGGGGACTCGGTGTCCTTTATTCCAAAATCATACGCATAAATCAATCACTCCTTTCTGGGTACGAAAAAAGCAGTCAATCCTCAGACTAACTGCTTTGCGTGTATGGATATGAAATATAAACTGTGGTAAAAAAGTAATTACATTTTAGCTAGTTTTCTAACTGTATTTGCTGTTCTTATTGTCAGCTTTCCACTAATATTTGTACTTGCTGTCTTAGACCACCAATTTGTTTTTTGATAATCCTTTCGACTAAAAGACCAGAAAATAACATCTTTATAATTTCTTATCTTTTCTAATTCTTCTTTCGGTTCTCCAATTTCATTGAAAACATCAGAAAACGTGGCAGGGGGCATAATAAAAATCAAATTGTCATAAATTTCTTTATTTTCGTTGCCCCACCAATCAGGAGCATTTTGTAAAATATTTTCAAGTTCTTCTTTGGACATACAAAAGATAGGGATATCAAATCCAAAATATTCCTTTATCATGGTTTCAATTTGAATTGTTAATTTTCCTATATTTTCTTCATCACTCAAAAAAATCACATTGCCACTATTTAGGTATGTTTTAACTTCCTCGAAACCAAGTTCTTCAAAATTCTTTTTTAGTTCTGCCATTGAAATTTTATTTTTTCCGCTGATATTTATACCTCGAAGAAATGCAATATACCTTTTCATAACACCACTACCTTTACATGAATTTAATTTGTTTTCATTCCATATTATAACAGTTCCACATATCCGCTACAATGAAAATCTATTCACTAAGCCTATTTTTTCGTCTGTCCCTGCGGTGTATGGTTCTGTGGATTGCCTGCGTTTTGATTGCCTTTATTCTTCAACACAATATCCTCTGCCTTTACATACCAGTCCACATCTGCACCCGTATAGTTTTTTCCTGATACCGTATCGGCTACTGGATTGGCAAGTTTTACCTTTTATTCGTACTTAAAATACTTTTCGCCAGCTTTGATTGTCAATGGATAGGTCATTTTATATCCTGCTAGCGCGGATAATTCCTTTATAGACTGTGTCAGTCATTACCTCCAAATCGTCATTCATTATTTTTTCAACGATAGAGACACGCTCATTGGATTGCGCCCAGTATTGTTTACTTTCCGCATGAACAGATGTACTCGATAAGGTGGTAACGACAGTCGCTAGGGCAAGTACGCCCGCACACAATCGTTTCAATATTTTTTCATAAATCTAATGCTACTTTCATTTTGGGTAATAAAATAGAGATGGAACGTCATTTTAGGTATTCCATAGTCTATGAGTTATTCAATTTTTCCTGTTTCAATACTGATATGCTGTACCATATCTAGGAAAACTTTGCGTATCAAGGCTCATTCAATGGTAGTAAATAAGTAGTAAGTTGATGTATTTATTTCCTTGAAAATGCTGATAGATACTGTGTTTTAGCGGATAATCAGATTTTTATTATATTTTTAACTAAAAAACACCCGCTTTATGCTAATCAATACTTTGATTGCACAAGCGAGTGCTTTATGGTGGTATGTTAGTTATCGAAATCAAATCCTTCGATAGTTGCGAAATAATCTTCTGGTGTTTCTGCACGGCGGATTAAGCGAGCACCACCGTCTTCTTGGTAAAGGATTTCGGCTGAACGTAGGCGACCATTATACTGATAGCCCATTGAAAAACCATGCGCACCAGTATCATGAACCACAAGCGTATCACCAACACGCGCTTCTGGCAATTCACGCTGTTTTGCAAATTTATCATTGTTTTCACAAAGTGAGCCGACAACGTCAACCACTTCAAGTTTGCCATTAGGATTAGACACGTTAGTGATATGATGATAAGCATCATACATGGCAGGGCGCATCAGGTTAACTGCTGACGCATCGACTCCAATATAAGTTCGATAAGTTTGTTTACGATGACGAACTTTGGTTACAAGTAAACCATGCGGCGCCAACATAAAGCGACCAAGTTCGGTAAATATTTTGACATCACCAAGTCCAGCTGGAATCAACACCTCATCAAAGACACGATGAACGCCTTTACCAATCACAGCAATGTCATTTGGTTCTTGTTCGGGACGATAGTTGACCCCAACACCACCAGACAAATTGATAAAGCTGACAGCTACACCTGTTTTTTCTTTAACCTCAACTGCCAATTCAAATAATTGACGCGCCAATTCAGGATAGTAATCATTTGTGACTGTATTTGAAGCAAGAAATGAATGAATACCAAAGTTTTTGACGCCTTCTGCCTTCAAATCTTTGAACCCTTGAATCAATTGGGCTTTAGTCATCCCAAATTTAGATTCTTCGGGGTTATCCATAATATCTGTTCCAAGAGCAAAAACACCTCCTGGATTGTAACGAAGCGAAACGGTTTCAGGAAGCCCAGCCGCTTCTTTCAAGAAAGCAATATGCTCATAAGCATCAAGATTAATCGTTGCTCCGATTTCTTTAGCATATCTAAATTCACGCGCAGGAGTATCGTTCGATGAAAACATAATATCGGTAAAACCAAGCTTGTGACTCATCAATAATTCCACTTCTGTCGCACAATCTACACCACAATCTTCCTCTTGAAGAATCTTCAAAATCGCAGGTGTCGGTGTTGCCTTAACCGCAAAATACTCCTTGAACCCCTTATTCCAAGCAAAAGCTTTGTTTAAGGCGCGAGCTTTTTCACGAATACCCATTTCATCATAAAGATGAAATGGCGTTGGAAATGCATCAGTAATTTTTTGGAGCTCTTCAGCTGAAATAAAAGGTGTTTTCATATTTATCCCTCGAATTTTCAAAATATTAGGACTATTATAACACAAAGCGCCAAAATCACCAATGGAAATCCCCTAAAAATAAAAGAAGCCGATACAGATTGAACTGCACCAACTCCTTTTCATCATATTAATCGTCATTTCCAAAAATACGAAGCAAACTCAAGAACAAGTTAATAAAATCAAGGTAAAGACTTAAGGCCATTGAAATTGCCCAACCATCACCAACATTACCACCAGTGCTCTCATAAACACGTTTAATCATTTGATTATCATAAGCAATCAAACCAGAGAAAATCAAAACTGAAATGATACTAATGATATAACTCATTGTGCCTGAACCAATAAACATATTGACCAAACTAGCAATAATGATACCAATCAACCCTGCCATAAGTGCCTTAGCCATTCCAGACAAATCTTTTTTAACAAAAGTTCCGATAACAGCCATAACACCAAAGACTAAAGCTGATGAAACAAAGGCTTGAACAACCGTTGCTTGCGTATATGCCACAATAACAAAACTAAGCGTAAAGCCATTTAATGCCGAATAAAATAGAAACAACGGCAGAGCAGCAGGCGTATTTTTACGAGCAGCATTACTAGCTAAGAAAACCAAAGCAAGCTCTAAAAAGATAGCAACATAATAAACAAATGGATGGTAAACAATAATATTAATCATGTTATCAGTAAACACATATAGCATCAAAAACGATACCAAAGCTGATAACCCAATTCCAACTCCGACCAAACCGTAAATCTTGGCAAAGAAACGATTCAGTGCACTATCTGTCTGTGTGTAAATAACATCGTTATGATTCATGAAATCTCCTCTCTTACTATTAGAAAATCCTTCTAAACTCAATCCATTCTAGCGATGATTACTAGGTAAAATTTTACGACTGTAACGCTTTCTCTTATTAAAACGATTACGAAATGGGGTAATGGCTTCTTTGACAGCCCAATATTTATCCACCATTGTCACGATATAACCTTCTTTATAACGCGGTGGAGCAATTGTTGCTCCCCACATATGTTTCAAGATAATATCTTCCTCACGTTTATTTAGTGTAGTCAATTTTCTGGCATTACGCACAGCAATTCTCGGATGTACCCAAGCATGGCCTTTATTAAATTTCGTTTCTCGCCAATCGTAATAAAAGAAATCGTGTAAAAGTCCTCCTCGCGCCGTGGATTTTTCATCCCAACCAATTTTTTTGGCAATCTTGTAGCTCGTATAAGCCACATTAATAGAATGTTCCATACGCGTCGAATAGTGATGCTGTGGAATATTATCTAATTTTTGAAAACGAGGGTGTTGGATAAGATGACCAACAAGCTCCATAAACTCTTTATCTTTTTTATATGCTTCCATGCAGAATCACCTTCTTTCGCTCTAATTATAGCATATGACCTTAAATTAAACTGAAAATAAGTTCTCAAAAATTACTTTTCCTGCACCGCAATTTTCAAATTAAATCAACTGAAAAAGGACAATTCCTGTTGCCACAGCAACATTTAAACTTTCTGCTTGCCCAGGCATAATAATATGTGCCAAAATATCAGCTTGCTTTGTCATTGAATCTGAGATACCATTACCTTCATTTCCCATGACAAGCGCAAAATTTCCATTGTGCTCAACGGTCTTGTAAGACACAGACTCTTTGGAAAGTGTTGTGGCAATCAGCGGTACATCAAGATTTTGTAACTTCTGACAAGCCTCATACACATTAGTACGCCAAATCGGTAAATGAAAATGGCTACCCTGCATGGAACGTAGCGTTTTTTGATTGTAAATATCAGCTGATTTTTCTGAAATCAACACACCGTCCAAACCAGCGGCATCTGCTGTACGAATCATCGTTCCCACATTTCCTGGGTCTTGAACATCTTCCAGTACCAAATATCGCCCTACCTTTAAATTCTCTAAAGGCAGGCTTGGCATAGCAAGTTCAGCAATGATCCCCTGCGGTGTCTTAGAATCCGTTAATTCTTTTAAAATCTCAGGTGTTACATATGTTACCATTGAAAAATGGCTGACGCGGTCAGCATAGTCCTCAAGAACAAAAATATTTAAAAATTCTGCCCCTGCTTTTTCCGCTTCTTCAAAAAGATGCCAACCTTCAATTAAATAAGAATGGTCACGATACTTTTTTTTCAATAACTTTTTAGCCTTTTTAATGAGATTATTCGATTTTGAGGTTATAACTACTTGCATGCTTACATTATAACAAAAAATCTCCTAAATAGGAGATTTAGTGTAGTGTTTAATTTATTTCCAAAGGTTGTCCATAAACATCTTGATCGTCCTTTTTTAAAACAAAGAAAGCATATATCGCAGAAATGAATACAATACCTGCCACAATTAAGAAAGTTGGTTGATAGCCAATTTTATCATGTAATAATCCAAATGGCGTTGAAAAAATAATCTGTCCAACTTGTGCAGCAATTTGAAACCCTACCATATAAAGTGTCGTCGAAATACGCGTGTCAAAGTGTAGGGTAAAATAACGGAACATTGCAAGAATAAAAATTGCAGTTTCTGGAGCATGTAAAAGCTTAATGATTGATACACCAAGAGGATTAGTTACCAAACCACAGCCACCAATACGTAGAACCATAATAACCAATCCAATCAATAGACTTTTACGAACCCCTGTCTTTCTCATCATAATTGGAATAATTCCCATCATAATTGATTCTAAGAATACTTCTAAAGAGTTAAGAACACCATAAGCTTGTTGACCTGCTGTTTCTGTTCCAAAGAATGTAGTGAAAAATTCAGGAAACATTTGTTGATCAAAAACAGTATAGAAAGTCCAACTCATACTGATGAAAATAACAATTTTCCAAAGATCAGGCATCTTGAACACACTCAAAATTTCTAGTAGCGATGGTGAATTATTGACATCTTGGTTATCAGATTTACTTTCATATTTTGTAACGATAGCTGTGTCATTTTCTGGTTTAACAAAAAGCAAAACAAGTAATAATACAATTGAAAATACTGAACCAATCCAAAAAATCAAATAGGCATTTAGTGTAAACATGAAGCCTGCGATTAAAGCCGCAACAGCATAACCAAAAGATCCCCATGCGCGTGCTTGACCATATTCAAAACCAAAACGACGACTCATTCGTTCTGCTAAAGCTTCAAAAGTTGGTGAAGCAGCAAGAAAAGCTACTGAAAGGTAAATAGAACCAATTAAAGCACCGACAATAAAATTACTTTTTAATAGAGGAACATAAACCCAAGTAAAGAAAGGACCTAAAAATACTTCACAAGCAACACAAAAAATTAATAGATTTTTTTTGATTCCAAGCTTATCCTGTAGTGAACCATACACAAACATTAAAATCAATGTTATAGCTGAATTGAAAGAATAGATTGTTCCAACTTGTGTTCCTGAAAAGCCTTGCTTAGTTGTTAACCAAATTTGAAAAAATGACCACCAAATTCCCCAACCTGTAAAGAATAAAAGAATCATCAAGGAATTGCTCATATAAAACGGATTAGCAGTATACTTTTTTAAATTACTCATAATTTACCTCTCAAATCTTAGTAACTATTTGCATTTCTTTCCAATTGATAGATACGTGATTGATTATCACAGTCTGCTAACAGGCTTAGGTTAATTTTATCCTGCCAATACATCCTTTCTGTAAAAGTGACACTTCCTTGATTCATGAAAATTTCAACAGAGCTACTATCTACATAAATATGTAAAGACAAGCTATCAGATAATGACATATGAGCGACACGTTCACCATCAGTAGTTGTTCGATTTAAAATAATTCGATCACCATCACGATCAACGGATATTTTTAAACTATTACTACCATCAAAAAGACTTAAGAATTGACCAGAATTAATATGTTGAGCATCAATAATAATTTCACTGCTATCTTCTAAAGTATAAGGCACATCTTTTTCAAGTTTTCCATCAAATAATATCTTTTCGCGCAAAGTTTTTAATTCTTTAATTGGCAACTGACAAAGTCGACCATCACGAATAACCAATTCTCTTGGTAATGTTAAAGCTCCTGCCCAACCATCTTCTTTTTCATACATCGGAGAATCCCAGGCATTCATCCAAGCTATCATAACACGACGTCCATCTGGTGTCAGTAAAGTTTGAGTTGCATAGAAATCATGACCATTATCAATCTCGAAAAACTCCCCACGATGGAAGACACCATTGTTGTCATCTAATTGTCCAAGTAAATAGCCTGTCTGATTCAGGTTACGGTATTTATCACCATCTTCTTGGACTCCTTGTGGCGACATTAGTAAAACATCTTCTCCATTTAATCTGAAGAAATCTGGACATTCCCACATAAAACCTTCTCTATCACAATCGATAGCTTGTGATAATACTGAAATAAATTCCCAATCAATTAAATTTTTAGAACGATATAGCAACGCTCTACCTAATCCATTCTCCTCTTGACTTCCCAAAACCATATAGAAATTATCACTATCTTGCCAAACTTTTGGATCTCTAAAATGTTTGGTGTTACCGACAGGTGTTCTCAAAACAGGGTTACCTTCATATTTTGTAAAATGGATACCATCAGTACTGTAGGCAAGATTCTGATCTTCATAAAATTGTTCTTGATCTGTTGGATCAGTATAATGGTGACCAGTATAAATCAACCATAATTTTCCATCATACTCAATCGCACTACCTGAAAAGCAGCCATCTTCACTTTCTCCTGGTGTTAAAGCAACTGGTAGTGTTTCCCAATGAACCAAATCTTTACTTCTAGCATGTCCCCAATGCATTGGCCCCCACTCAGAGTCATATGGATAATATTGATAAAAGATATGGTAATACCCCTTAAAATATGATAAACCATTAGGATCATTAATCCATCCTGATTTGGCCATTAAATGATAGTTAAGGCGATAACGTTGGTTAGTAACAGTCATTTCATTCATAATTATCCTCTTTTTATATCAACCGGTTAACATATAATGTAATCGTTTTCCTCTAGAAGTTAGTTATATTATAACGCTTACATTTTCATATGTCAACCGGTTGATATATTTTTTTGCAAAAAAAATAAAAAAATCTTAGCCAGTAGCACCATTGACTTAACCCAAATACTAACTTATTATTTTAGGAATAATGTGACATTTTATATACTTGTAAAAACAAGCAAAAAACTCTACATTCTCATATAAATAGAATGTAGAGTCTGTTGTAAAAAATATTAATTACTTCTGCTTATATTTAACAAGTTTTACCTTCAATCAGTTTCACCGGTAATGTATATGAAGTAGTTTCGTCACCTTTACCATTAATCCGATTATCTAAAATGGTTACTGCTAGTTCAGCCATCTCATTGATAGGCTGCTGAATAGTCGAAAGATGGGGGAGTAATAAGCGTACCATATCTGCACCATCATATCCAATAATTTTTAAATCATTTGGAACATTACGGTCAAATTCTTGTGCTAAAGATAACAAAATAGCTGCATCAGTATCATTAGATGCAAAAATACCATCAACTTCCGGATGTTCTACAAAAATGTGACGTAGACACTCCCTTTTTTCTTCCTGACTAATATTAAAGTCAAGATGATAAGTTATTGGTGTCAATCCATGTTCTATCATGGTATCTTCATAACCAATACGACGCTTCTGAGCTGGTGTCTGTAATTCTATAGGACCATTAGTATGTACGATATACTGACAGTCAGCAGAAATTAGTTTTTCTGTAGCTATCCTCCCACCTTGGTAATTATCCGAAGAAATAACAGGAATATCCTCATTCATAATTCTATCAATAGAAACAATTGGTAAGTTTCTGTTTTGATACTCACTTAACCCCTGGTTATGCGCCCCAACAATTAAACCATCAACCTGATGACTCAGTAATTGATTCAAATAATCTTCTTCTTTATCTGGATCATTTTGTGAATTACCAATTAAAACTTTATATCCTTTTTTGTACAAAAGAAGTTCCATTTCAGCTTCTAGTTGCGCAAAGAATGGGTTATTAATAGTAGGGAAGATAAGTCCGACTAAGTTAGTCTTTTGTGTATAGAATTGTCGTGCAATAATATTTGGCTGATAGCCTATTTCTTTCATTGCATCATTAACTTTTTGAATTGTTTCTTTACTTAAGTATCCCCTATTATTTAAAACTCTGGAAACAGTTGTTTTGGAAACACCCGCCAAAGCAGCTACATCTTCAAGTCTTGGACGTTTTTCGGACATATATTCCTCACTAATTTTTGAGTTAACAACTACCAATTCCAGTAATCATTAATCAGTAATCTTACTTAACTATTCTTTTTTTAACTTTATGACTATTATAACATAAGCAGTCATAAACTGCTTATGTTATAATAAAACTAGATAAAGTTAACAAGTATTTATAAGGAGGAAAGTGAGATGAAAAAAGTACGCTTAATTGTCTCAGGGCGTGTTCAAGGTGTTGGATTCCGTTATTCGACTTATGCCCTAGCCCTTGAACTCGGGGATATTTATGGTCGCGTTTGGAATAATGACGATGGCACCGTAGAAATTCTCGCTCAATCCGAGGACTCAGCTAAAATAGCTAAATTCATCCAAGAAATTCGCAAAGGTCCTTCACAATGGTCAAAGGTTACCTATGTTGATGTTAAAATTGCTAATTTCGAAGATTTCACTGATTTTCGCATTGTCAACTAATACACTAAAAAATAAGACTACAGATGTATTGAGAAATTGCCCAAAAAACAGTAAAATAGTAGGGTATTATAATAAAAGGAAATAATCTATTGAAAAAGAAACTAAATCGTGTCCTCTTTTCAGGACTCAGCTTATCGTTATTGTTCTTACTAACTGGTTGTGTCAGTCGTGATTCAAATGGTAATCCTACTGGTACTATCTGGTACATTCTTGGTGAACCAATGGCAAAACTTATCCAATATTTTGCTAATAATGTTGGACTTGGCTTTGGTTTAGCTATTATCTTAGTAACTATCATTGTTCGTTGTATTATTCTACCGCTCGGACTTTACCAATCTTGGAAAGCAAGCTATCAATCTGAAAAGATGGCTTATCTTAAACCAATCTTTGAACCAATCAACGAGCGTATGCGTAATGCAACAACACAAGAAGAAAAATTAGCTGCCCAAACAGAATTGATGGCTGCCCAAAAAGAAAATGGCATCAATATGCTTGGTGGTATGGGATGTCTCCCACTTCTCGTCCAAATGCCATTCTTCTCAGCAATGTATTTTGCTGCGCAATACACACAAGGTGTCTCTGAAAGTACTTTCTTAGGAATAGACCTTGGCACACGCAGTATCCCTCTAACAGCCGTTATCGCCGTCTTGTACCTCTTCCAATCATGGTTGTCTATGCAAGGTGTTGCTGAAGAACAACGTGCTGCGATGAAAGGTACGATGTACGCTATGCCACTTATGATGGTATTCTTCGGTATGAGCATGCCAGCAAGTGTTCTCCTTTATTGGTTAGTCGGTGGTTTCTTCTCAATCATCCAACAATTGATTACTATGCTCATCATCAAACCAAAACTTCGTCAGAAAATTGCTGCTGAATTTGAAAAAAATCCACCAAAAACTTACAAATCAAAAGTTCGTAAAGACGTAACACCAGCTGCTAACAATGCACAACTTAGCAACAAACCTAAGAAAAGCAACCGCAACGCTGGTAAACAACGTAAACGTAAATAATAAAACTAAAACCAAAAGGAACAGGAAGTTTAGCACTTCCTGTTCCTTTTTAATTTTTAACTTCAAGAAAAAGTCTTTTTCGATACTTCCCTTAGGTTCCTCGCTTTTTTATTTCTAGATAAGATCTCTAACAATCTCCCAGATTGTTTAAGCGGCACAAAGTATCATTTTCTTGCTCGCTTCACTCGCAAATAATCCTGAAAACAAACAGAGACAATAATTATTTATAACTTATCTCAGTTAAAAATAGGTTTATCTACATTCTAAAAGCCCTTTGTGGGGCTCTGACTTTATTAAGCTGTTTTTTCAACACTAACGATTTTAACGTCGTAGCTTCCTGCAGGTGATTCGATAGTAACAATATCACCTGTTTTTTTACCAATTAAAGCTTGCGCAATTGGGCTTTCGTTAGAAATACGTCCTGAGAAGATATCAGCACCAGCTGCACCGACGATATGGTAAACGTCTTTATCAGTTGTACCAACTTCTTCAACAGTAACAGTTTTACCAATCGCTACTTCATCTTTGGCAACAGCATCGCTGTCAATGATTTCAGCATAGCGAATTTTAGTTTCTAAAATTTGGATTTGTCCTTCAACAAAAGCTTGTTCGTCTTTAGCAGCATCGTATTCTGAGTTTTCAGAAAGGTCACCATATGAACGTGCAATTTTAATACGTTCGACAACTTCTGGACGACGAACTAATTTTAATTCTTCTAATTCTTGTTCGAGTTGTTCTTTTTCAGCGAGGGTCATTGGATAAGTTTTTTCTGCCATTTTCTATCTCTTTTCTAAAATTTATTTGGATAATCTACAAATACAAACATGATGTGAAGCACACCATGTTTGTCAGTATTTATTATTCATCTAATTGACTATTAACATATTTTTCAACATTTGCTTCATGCTCTTCATAGGTTTCTGAGTAATAAACAGCTCCTGTATTCACATCGGCTACAAAATAGTAGTAATCCGTTGAAGCGGGATTAATAGTCGCCTCAATAGCTGACAAGCTTGGACTATCAACTGGACCAGGCATCAAACCAGTATTGGTATAAACATTATACGGTGAATCAATGGATGTGTCAATACTTGCATCCGCTGATAATGTCGTTTCTTCACCAAGTTTGCCCATAGCATACAAAATAGCAATATTACTTTGAAGAGCCATGTTAGCATTTAAACGGTTGTAAAAGACACTTGCAATATTGCGACGGTCATCATCTGTTGAACCTTCTTTTTCAACCAATGAGGCTAGCGTAAGCACTTCATTGACAGTCATACCTTTTTCAGAAATCGTATCATAGTAACTAGACATATACGAATCCATTGTTGAAATCATTTGCTCAACCAAATCTTCCATGGTTGTATCTTCATAGTAGCTATAAGTAGCTGGGAAAAGGTAACCTTCTAATTGATACGTCGCCTCATCTGCACTTGGTAAATTCGCTAATAATTTCGGATATTTTTCAACCATTTTTGAAATGAAAGATCCATCTTGAACAACCGACAAAAAGTCATCTGCTGTGAAAGATGTTGATGAATCATCATCCGCTGTATTTTTTGTAACAGCTTCTGAAATTTGTTTAATGGTATAGCCTTCTGGCACCAGAATTTTTCCTAGAGAAGGTTCTTCTGGCTCTGCGGTCCCACCTTGTTTAAGAAGTTTACAGATTTCCTCTAAATCCATACTAGCTTGTAAGTTATAATAGCCACTTTGGAAATTACTATAATTTTTGAATTTTGTATAGTAATTAAAGACAGTTGCGCTCTTGATAACACCAGATTTTTCTAGAATTTGTCCGATGTATTTGTTTCCTGAACCTTCTGGAATTTCAACGGTAACGTACTCTGTTGATGTGCTATCAAGTGCTCCGACAGCGCTATCAACATATCGATAAACAAAAAAACCAGTTGCCAATAAAGCAATAATAATAGCTGTTATCAAGAACAAGGCAATACGTCGTGCCAAACTATCGGTTTTTTGGCGTTTTCTTTTGCGTTTTGTTCCCACGTTTTTCTCCAAGTCTATATTAGTCTCTGCTGAGCTATCCGTAATGCTTTCTGCAGCCTGAACGTTTTCATCGGCTTGAATATTAGAATCAGCAACTTGAGAATCATCACTTGTAATTTCTTCAGGAATATCTGGAATACCAGCAAAACCAACACCATCTGTTGCTCGGACAAGATAACTTTCCTGTTCGTTTTCAGCACTCCCCTCTGAAACTGAACTGTTGGGATTAAAAGTTTGATTAATAGTTTTCAAAACATCATTAATCTCTTTGTCATCTATCGTCGTTTCAATCTGGTTTTCAGCAATAGCTGTTTGAGCTTTTTCTTCAAGGCGGTGCTTTTCTTCATGAATTTCCGCCTCTTGGCGCTCTTTTCGTTCCTCAGCTTCGTATTCTGCCATTAATTCTGCGGTCTTACGTGCAAATTCCTCTGCTTCTCTTTCTTTCTGCTGAAGTTCTAAATCTTGTTGCTTACGCAAACGTCTGGCTTCCTCTAACTCAGCTAAAATTTGCTCCTTGAAACTTTTTTCTTTTTGAGTTTTTGGCTTATCGTCGTTAAATTCGGTCAAAGCTTATCCTCCTAATCTTAATCAATCGCCATTATAACCTAAAAATAGCGCAAAATCAACTGACGGGGGTGGTTTGTTATCTATTCTTAATAATGTCATCACTCAATCATTGGTGATTCCCAGACCATGTTATACCAACTAGAACCACCATGGGTAGATTCTGATTCACCTTCATCGCTAAAACCATTTCTTTCATAGTAAGAAATTAAATTCTCATGACAAGTAAGTGTAATCCCTATACGTTTTTGAGCAATTGCTAAATCTTTCATTGTCGCCAGTAAAGCCATTCCAATACCTTGTCCTTTGAAATCAGGAGCCACTGAAAGGCTTGTGATTGCAATAAATCCTCCGTCAACTGGATTTGAAACAACCTGATGGAATAAATCATCTGTTAAATAGCGTTGAAAAATGGCAGGTCCTTCAACATAGCCACAAATCTTTCCGTCAATCTCAGCTACTAAAAAAGTATCTGGAATAGTCAGAATGCGTTCCTTCATATCTTTTAGGCTTGCTGCTTCTTCTGCAGAGAAATTCTTGCGTTCAATATCTATAATATCTTGTAAATCCTCAAGACATACATTCCTTATCATCATAGAATCATCCTCAAAAGAAAAAGAGCTCTTTGCTCCTTTTCACCACATTTTTTATTGCGTATTATTAGCCAAATTTGCTAACAATTCTTCAAAAGCACGTTCATACATTTGGATATCACCAGCCCCCATAAAAACATAAATGGCACTATCATGGTCAAGTAGTGGTGATACATTTTCAAGACTAATCACCTTAGCTGATTTTTGGATTTTACTAGCTAAATCTTCAACTTTAACATCACCGTGGTCAACTTCACGTGCTGAACCATAGATTGGTGCCAAGTAAACAGAATCTGCTTGATTCAAAGCATTCGTAAATTCATCCAAAAGGGCAATTGTACGTGTGAAGGTGTGTGGTTGGAAAATCGCTACAATTTCCTTGCTTGGATATTTTTGGCGAGCAGCATCAAGTGTCGCAATGATTTCAGTTGGATGGTGTGCAAAATCATCGATAATAGTCGTGTTATTAATTACTTTTTCAGTGAAACGACGTTTAACCCCTGCAAATGTCTTCATATGCTCTGCTACCAATTCCATATCAATACCAGCGATATAAAGATTGGCAACAACGGCAGTCGCATTCAAAATATTGTGGAGACCAAACGCTGGAAGATGGAATGAACCAAGTTCTTCATCACCGTGTCTCACTTTGAAAACAGAACCGTTTGTTGTGCGAACAATATCATAGGCAACAAAGTCATCTGTATCTTTGAATCCATAGTAGTAAATGTCAGCATCTGACGTGATTTTACGAAGATAAGCATCATCACCATACAAGAACAAAGCTTTTTGAACTTGTTTTGCATAGTCATTAAATGCATCAAAAACATCATCGATGCTCTTGAAATAATCAGGGTGGTCAAAGTCAATATTTGTAATAATAGAATATTCTGGGTGATAAGGCATGAAATGGCGTTGATATTCATCAGACTCAAAAACAAAATAGTTGCTGTTAGCTGACCCACGACCAGTACCATCACCAATCAAATAAGAGGTATCTGTAATATTTTTTAATACATGTGACAACAAACCTGTAGTTGATGTTTTTCCGTGTGCACCTGCAACACCAAAACTTGTGAATTGGCGCATGAAATCACCTAGGAATTCGTGATATCGTTTGAATTTAAAGCCATTATTAACGGCATAGGCAATTTCAACATTATTATCTTCACGGAAAGCATTACCGGCAATTAATTCAACGTCTGATGTGATATTGTCTTCAGAAAATGGCAAGATTTTAATGCCTGCTTGTTCTAAACCACGTTGTGTAAAGTAATATTTACTAACATCACTCCCTTGAACCTTATGTCCCATTTGGTGCAACATTAAGGCAAGGGCACTCATACCAGATCCTTTAATTCCGATAAAATGATAGGTTTTAGACATTTTTTCTCCTCTATTTAATAACTGCTAGGCAGTTTAATTAGCGTCATCAAAGCGTGTCAAATTTAACTCTTGAGCAACCTTATGCTCCCTTTGGCTTTGTTGAGCTTCCTTATTGTAAATTTGGCTACGTTTCAAGAAATCATAGTTGTTTTTCTTTGGTTTTGGTACAGAAGAATTATCTGGCTCTTTATACGTTACGGGAATTTCTGCCAAGATATAGTCTTCTTGATGCATTTTTTCTGTTAAATGACTAAGTTTATTAGTCGGTTTAGCAGGAGTTTTAGGTAAAGTAGCCTTTAGTTGTTGTTGAAAAGTTGCTTTTGACGGCATCTTTTTAACGTCGTTAGATAAGTAAGCTTGACGCTTTTTCTTAATATCTCGTCTCGCTTCATCGCGCGCTAATTCCGCATAAGATTTACCTTCGCTAACTGTTTTTATGCGCTCTGCATCATTTTTTATATTTCCAACAAAGTTATCGTCTCTAGTGACGTTGTCGTAGTCCTTTTCATGATAAGTTCCATGAATATTGGTAATTAAATCTTCATTTTCGTATAAAGCCATTGCTTTTGATGGATTACTTACTGGCTCACCATCAGCAACTAAGGGAAAGCGTCTTACAGTTTTACTCACAGCATCACTTCCTTTCTCAACACACTATGCCAATTACTTATCATCACTCACTAAGAAGTCAAGGCAAATAGTCACTATCATGACCTACGTCCTAGTAACTCAAAGATTCCATCTCAAAATAAAGTTAGAAACCAAAATTAGCTCAAATCAAACCCCAACTTTGTAGCATTTTTATTATAAACTAATTCAGGTATTTTTTCAAAGTTTTCACAAAAGAAAGTCAGTCTTTCATAGCTGAAAAACTGACGTTAAGATTATTAATCGACACCTAAAATTTCTTTAATGTCTTCAATGGTCATACTAGCACGAGTTTCATTACCATCAAGTACCGTTGTTACAAGATTTTTCTTGCTTTCTTGCATTTCTAGAATTTTTTCTTCAATGGTTCCGCGTGTAATTAAGCGATAAACTTCGACGTTTGCTTTTTGACCAATACGATGAGCACGGCTAATGGCTTGCATTTCAACAGCTGGATTCCACCAAAGGTCAATCAAGATAACCGTATCGGCACCAGTCAAGTTAAGTCCTACACCACCTGCTTTCAAAGAAATTAAGAAGGTATCTTTTGAGCCATTATTAAAAGCTCGTGTCATTTCTTGACGGGCATTCGCTGGTGTTGACCCTGTAATCTTGTAGGAAGTTAAACCAAGCTCTTCCATTTCTTTTTCTGCAATATCAAGCATCCCTCTAAATTGTGAAAAGATAAGAGCACGGTGTCCATTTTCTTTAACTTGTATCAAGAGAGTGCGAAGACTATCTAGTTTGCCACTTTCACCATTGTAATCCATAAAGAGACTTGGTGTGTCACAAATTTGCCGCAAACGCGTAATACCTGATAAAATCTCAATCTTACGACGATTAATATCGGCATCAGATGCTCCTGCAATCGTTTCTTGCATTTGTCGAAGCTGTGCTAAATAAATCGCTTTTTGCTTATGATCAAGCTCATTAGGATAATTAATTTCAATCAAATCTGGTAATTCTGGAAGAACTTCTTCTTTACGGCGACGCATGATAAATGGCTTAATAAAACGTGCCACTTGCTTAGCTTCCATTTTGAGGAAACGTTTTTTATCTGGCAATAATCCTGGTAAAACAATTTGGAAAATTGACCAGATTTCCAATAATTTATTTTCAATCGGTGTTCCAGAAAGAGCAAAACAATTTTTAACCTTAAATTGGCGCAAATAATGAGCAATCTTCGTTTGTGTATTTTTCATCACTTGCGCTTCATCCAAAATCAAATAATCAAAATTCAATTGACTATATTCGTCAAAATCTTGACGGAAAGAGGAATAACTAGTAATCACAACCTGATGATTTTGCGAAATAATATCATCACGCACTGCTTTTAAACCGTAAGCCACAACGACATCAATTTCTGGTGCAAAGCGGGTAAATTCATCCTGCCAATTGTAAATCAAACTTGACGGCGATAAAATCAAAATGCGTGTTTCTGGCGTTAATTTAGAGGTTAGAAAAGCAATTGTTTGTAAGGTTTTACCGAGTCCCATATCATCAGCTAAAATACCACCAAATCCGTAATGGTCAAGCATAGATAACCAACGAACACCAGTCGTCTGATAATCTCGCAACTGCGTGTTTAATTCCGGAATCGTAACCTCAAAATTTTCTGGGTGTCTCAAATCGTGTGCCAATTGTTCAACTTCTTTTGAAAATGTCACACGATCATTGTCTTGGAATAAATCTGAAATTTGGAACGCTGAAATGGCTTCTAATTGTAAATGCCCATTTTTCAGCTGCTTAGCTCGTAATTTTTGCAAAGCATTGCTGACACGTTGTGTTTCCTCATCAAAAACAACTAATTTACCAGCATCATTCACAAAATAGGGTTGATTTTTAAAGAGTGCTTCTAAGGCAGCATCAATATCGTTTTCAAAAATAGTTGAAAAATCAAAAGAAATATCCAACAAACCACCATTTGTTTGAACAGAAACTTGTGGGCGCTCAAACTGACGCATTTCCTCAAGATCATCAGACAGGATTACCTTACCTAAACGTTCCAATTGTTCCAAAGTATTGGTAAAAAAGTCGTATAAATCTTCATTCGCCAAAGGTGCATGGTAAGATGAAAACGAGGCAGCAAAGCCATTTGCTTCTAAAGTCCTAAACACACGTTCTTCATGCTTAAAATGACTAGCAAATGGTAAGTCTTCGAGTTCACGTTTACTACTGACCTTAACCGTACCATAATCAAAAGTCACCTTTAAAGCAATCTCTTGGTATTCATTTAACATTAAATGGAAAGAAGGTACAAAGTCATGAATTTCAAAACTTTTCGGAGCTTCAACCACTCCAAGCTCTTTAAAATCAAGCAAACTAGCAGCTAATTTTGCTTGGTCATCCAAATCAAAGAACAAATGCTTCGCTAAATCAGACTCAATCGGCAGACTACGAACAGCGGCTAAGATTTTTTGTTGTTTCAAATTCAAACCGTAAATCATACCATTTGTAAATAAGAAAGTATTGTCAAAAAGTGGCTGAAATGTTTTTTCTGTAATAATTAGTTCAATTGATTGACGGTGAACCATGACTTTAAATGACAACAGCCCTTCTGAGGCATCTAATGGTCTAAAAACCAGTTGCCCATAATTTTGATGATTGTGTTCAAATGAGAAATCATAAAGCGCGTTTAACAATGAAATGCCTTCCTCAAATGTCCCACTTGTCAACGCAAGATTTCGACCGTGATTTGGCAAAATATACTCCAAATCAACACGGTCACTATCTGGCAAGACACGCCATAAAAATTGAATTAAGTCTTTACTAGCCTCATCAAATTGAATCAAAGACAAAGGTTCAAAATAATTTTTCCCAATTTGATAATAGCCTTCGCTTTTAATAATCGCTAAAAAGGCTTTAATGTCTCGGACAACATAAGCACGGTCATCAGGCAAACGATTAATTTTTAACGTCCACCAATAATCTGATGAATAGGGGCTCTGATTACCATAAGCTGCTAAACGGTATTTTGTTGTGTCGTCATCGTTGATAACCAAGCCGTCCAGAAAGACACTACCAAATGAGGTTACTTTTTTCGTTTCTTGCTGAATTTCTTGATGTGAACTAAGCTCATCTGACAACTCTTTGCCTTCTGTATTATTCTTTAGGAAGTACTCTAAAGCCGCCAAATGCTCACAATATTTTTTCTTGGCAAACAGATCACAATCACATCTCACTTGTTCATCTTCTAAAGCATACTGAAGATGATGTACACCAACTTTCGCTTGAATTACTTCTTCTTGTTTACTAACAATATCAACCAAACCTTGTTCGTAAAGTTCTATTCCCTGATTGCGAATTCGACCTGGAATCATTCTACCCACTCTTAGCCACCACCTTTTTCCTTATCCTTTTATTATATCAAATTCAGCCCTCTTTAGCTTGAAAAAATAATCCTTTTAATTTTATTTTTAGCGATATTTTCCAAATGCAGCAAAAAAAGCACCACAAACGGTGCTTTTAAATCTTATTTACGTTTGCGGGCAATCAAATTGATTGGTGTGCCTTCAAAGCCGAAAGCTGCACGGATTTGATTTTCCAAGAAACGCATATATGAGAAGTGCATGAGTTCTTCTTCGTTAACAAAGATAACAAACGTTGGTGGTTTAACAGAAACTTGTGTGCCGTAGAAGATTTTCAAACGTTTCCCTTTATCTGTTGGTGTTGGGTTGATAGCAATAGCATCCATGATAACATCATTAAGCACAGCTGACGGAATACGTTTGTTTTGGCTTGCGCTAATTTTCTTAATCATATCAGGTAATTTGTTCAAGCGTTGTTTTGTCGCCGCTGAAACAAAGACAATTGGTGCATATGACAAGAATTGGAATTGATCACGAATATCTTCTTCCCATTTTACAACTGTATGGTTGTCCTTTTCAATTGTATCCCATTTGTTAACAACGATAATGATTCCTTTACCAGCTTCGTGAGCAAATCCTGCAATACGTTTATCGTACTCACGAATTCCTTCTTCGGCATTGATAACCATAAGAACGATGTCTGAACGATCAATGGCACGCATTGAACGCATTACTGAATATTTTTCAGTATTTTCATAAACCTTACCAGATTTACGCATACCTGCGGTGTCAATCATTGTGTATTCTTGACCGTCGCTGTCCGTAAAGTTTGTGTCGATAGCATCACGTGTTGTCCCTGCAATTGGGCTTGCAATCACACGTTCTTCACCAAGAATCGCATTAATCAAACTTGATTTACCAACGTTTGGACGACCAATCAAACTGAATTTGATAATATCTGGATTTTCGTCCTCTTCCTCAACAGGCAGATTTTCAACGATAGCATCCAAGACATCCCCTGTACCAATACCGTGAACAGATGATACTGGATATGGGTCCCCAAGACCAAGTGAGTAAAAGTCATAAATATCACTACGCATTTCAGGGTTGTCAACTTTATTGACCACTAAAATCACTGGTTTATTAGTACGATACAAGATTTTTGAAACATATTCATCAGCATCTGTAACGCCTTCTTTTCCTGAAACCACAAACACGATAACATCTGCTTCAGTCATCGCAATGTCAGCTTGGTGTTTGATTTGTTCCATAAATGGTGCATCAACGTCATCAATACCACCAGTATCAATCAATGAAAACTTGCGGTTAAGCCATTCACCCGTTGTGTAAATGCGGTCACGTGTAACACCTTCGACATCTTCCACAATTGAAATGCGCTCACCGGCAATACGGTTAAACAAAGTCGATTTTCCAACATTTGGACGCCCGACAATAGCAACTGTAGGTAAAGCCATAATTCTTCTAGTACCAGCTTCGTTAAAACAGTCTAAACTATTTTAAGTGGATTTTTTTCCACACGAAAGACATTTTGATTTCTCAAGAATCCCTTTGTCGAATTTATTCCTTTCAAATTCTTTTATCTATTTTATCACTTTTAATGATTTACGATTAGCGACGATTATCACCTTGTAAATGAATTTCACGAGCCAAATAACGAATACGTTCCATGACACGCTTGGCTTGCCATGTTTCATCACCTGAACGTGATGCCGCAAAATGTTCTTCAAGTCCTTTAACATCAAGATTTGATGTAAAGAATGTCAAGAGATTTTCTTGCATGCGGTATTGTAAAATAACCTGCAAAACATCATCACGAATCCATGGGCTTTGTTGCTCTGCCCCAATATCATCAAGAACTAAAATTTCAGATTGTTTGATTTGGTCAATTTGCTCTTTCACCGTTCCTGTATTGATAGCATTTTTAATATCAACACAGAAAGTCGGAAAATGAAGCAAGGTCGTTGACTTGCCGTACTTGGCAGATAAACGATTTGCTAGATAAGCCATCAAATAAGACTTCCCAACACCAAAATTTCCAAAAACGTAAAGCCCTTTTTGAGTTCCAGTCTCAAGATTTTTTTGGTAATCGTTCAAATAATTGTAAATTTCAATACGATTTGGGTCTCCTAAATCAAGATCATCTGTTGAAATGTGTTTGAGACTAGCTGGCAAACCAATCAAAGTCACACGATTTTTAATATCTTGACGTTTTTTAGCCTCGACTAACTCGCGTGTTTCCAAATAAATGACATCTGCATAGCCCTCATTCATGCTAAGAGCAGGCTTGTAACCTTTAGCAATATAGGATTTATCCTGATTTTGAAATTTTTCACGCTCCACCATGAATTGATTAAACTTAGGTAAGCTACGGTTAATTTGCTTCTGAGTCAAGCCATTTGACGTGATAAAATCAGCAATTTCCTTATCTGCTAAAATAACTTGGGTCAATTCATTAAGGTCTGTGTGACTTTGGCGAAGCTGTTTAGCCAAGGTTTGTCCGATTTTTTCCATCATTCGCTCCTTAATCTTCTAACATGCTACGTTTGAGTTCTTCCAATTTTGCCTTTTCTTCAGCAGTAGCAACGTGCTTGTATTCTTTTGCTGTCCATTCAGGGACATTGCTTTTAGCAACCTTTGCTTGTGTTTTACGGTCTTTATTGCGTTGGGTAAAGCTACGCATTTTCAAAACAGCAGCTTCAGCAGTCGTAATATTTTGATAGGCAAAATCATTTGCTACCTTCATAATGTAAGGTTTATTGAGATTAGCTGACTGTGTTTTACTTAAAGTATAAAGCACCATAACGTTAATTACTTCATCTAAAAAGCTCATGTTGGCTAATTCTTCCAATAATTTTCGCTCACTCTCGGTAACTACTGCACGACGTGGTGCTTTGATTTTCTCCAAAAATTCTCTTGCATTAGCTTGCTTAGCTTCACGAATAATCACTTGTTCCTTGGCATCAAATTGCTCTTTGCTTTGATCTTGTGATGTCGTATTTTTTTGTTGTTCCAACTGAACAGTCATTCGTTGTGGTGAAATTTTACCATTAATAGCCGTGCTTTTTGCCAAATGATAGGTATCAAACCAATTCATTGTGTATTGGTCAGCAAGGCTGTAAATCGAAACAACATCTGCTTTTTCATCTTTAAATTGCAGGCCATCACGCAACATCAAACGCTCAAAGCTATCCAAATCAAAATGATTTTTTGACACATTTGCTTTTGGCTTTGGTGTCCCCTCTGCTGAAAAAATATCCGAGAATTTTTTGGAAATATCTCTAGCCTCTTGCGGAATTTTAATATCCAATTCCGCCACTGCAACATCTCCAATTTCCTGCTCTAACAAACGACGATAGATAGGATTGCTAAGAAAAGTTTCACGATTCAAAGCTGGCTGTAATTTTAAAACATAAGCATCACGTGTTTGGTACAAAACAAGCAAATCAACAGCAGTCAAAATTGCAAAAGCTTCTTCCGCCTGATGCATGCTTAATTGCAAATGATTGAGAATCTCACTAAATTTATGACGTTTAACACCATTATCAAAAAATGCCAATAAATAATCGTAAAGCAAAACCGCGTGATTTCCAATCACTGGGTGATACAACTGGCTAAGACTATCAGAATCTAATAAAACCTTATTATTTTTGATATAAGAAAACTCATCAATCGGTCTCATTTAAATTACTTCTTTTCTTCTTACTATGAACTCGTTTGGTAATTTGTTGTAGAAGTTCTTCAATCTCATCAACGTCCTTAAACGATTTGTAAACAGAGGCAAAACGCACATAAGTGATCTCATCAAGTTCAGCTAATTCATCCATGACAAGGTTACCAATGGCTGTACTCGGAACCTCACCCTCGTACTCACTACGAACTTTTTGCTCGATACGTGAGACAACTTGTTCAATATCATCGCTTGATACTGGACGTTTTTGAGCACTTTGGAAAATACCATTTAAAATCTTTTCACGAGAAAATTGTTCACGCGTTCCATCTTTTTTTATGACTAGTAAGGGCAATTCTTCAACACGTTCAAAAGTCGTGAAACGTGTATGACAATTTTCACATTCGCGACGACGTCTAATGGTATTTCCGTCCTCAGCTTGGCGACTATCAATAACACTTGATTTATTATAATTACATTTTGGACAACGCATGCAAACACCCCATTTTACCAATTAATTTAATACTTTATTCTAACATAAAATCAATCATTAGGAAAGTAATACCAGTTTGACCATATCAGCCAAAACTTTTCCCATTTTTTAAACCTTGTCCCTTTTCTAATAAAAAATTGACCGTTCAATTATGCTTTATTAGAAAAACGAACAGACCGAGAGAAAAACTCAGTCTGTTTTATCTTGTTTTGCCTTAATTATCGGAATAACCAATGTAAACTCCGTGCCTTCATCAACAACACTATTAACGCTAACATTGATCTCATAAGCATTAACAATCTGCTTAAGAATAGCTAAACCAATCCCAAGACCTCCTTGTGTCGAAACACAATTACGTGATTTATCTGTTCGATAAAAACGTTCAAAAATATATTTTAGGTCTTCCTGAGAAATACCTTCTCCTTCATCCTGAACTTTGATAATAGCATCATCTCCTTGGACGTCCAAAGTCACATGTATTATTTTACTTCCAGAAGAATATTTTACGCCATTATCAATTAAAATCAAAATTGCCTGTTCGAAATGATTTTTGTAAATTTCTGCAAAGACACATTCTTCCACACTTGTTGAAAATTGAAAATTAAAATCTGGGTGCAAAATACGGAAATTTCCCAAAACAAATTCAATTGATTTTTTCAAATCTGTTTTTTCACCTTTGTGTAAATCAAAACTTCCCTGAACACGAACCATATCTAGCATTTCATTAACCATAATGGACATTCGATCCGTTTCATGATAAGCAGCATCTAAACTTTCTTCAAGAATATGTTGGTCTTCTTTCCCCCAACGTTTCAGTAAACCAAGATGTCCTTTAATAACTGCAATCGGTGTTCGTAATTCATGACTAACATCACTAACAAAACGCGCTTGTCTTTTAGTATACCCTTCAATTTGGTCTAGCATTTTATCAAAGTTAGCAGAAATTTCTTCAATTTCATCTCCAGAATGAATAGCACTACGGACAGTCAAATCACCAGGGGTTTCGGCAATATTACTAACAACTCCTTGAAATTCTTCCAACGGACGTAAAAAGCGTTTTGTCGAAGAGAAAAGAACATGTGAAATTAACCCCATCTCAGCCAACTCTGTAATCAAAAGGATTGCTACAAGACAATATCGCATCCGATAGTAGGAGCTAAAGTGTTGAAAAAGCGTCACATAGCCAATAACTTCTTTTGTGTTTTTGGAGTAAACTTTCGCCGTTGAATAGTAACCTGTAAAAGCAGGTGCACGGTAGATTTTTATCTTGCCAACTGTACCTGTTTTAAAATTTGCAACTGACTTATCAGTCGTTAAAACTAATTGCTTATCCTTGTTAAAAATGGCGACATCTTGATTATCAGAAGTCAAATCATCAATACCACCACTTTTATCTAGGATATATTGGGTACCATCTTCCTCAACAAGTGACCTCGTAGCATTATATTCATCCAACAGCTCCAAAAGATTATCAACTGTCAGTGCACTTTCTTGAGACAAAAAATCTCTCACTACTTCGGCACCTTGCTCAACATCGTAACGTTCTCGTGCTAAAAAGATTTGGGTAGTCCCAAAGTAAACGATTAGATTAAAAATAGTTAACACAAGGAGAATCCGAAGCAAAGAGAAAATCGATATTTTTCTAGATAAAGACTTTTCTTCCCATTTTATCATTATTTTTCTCGAATAATGTAGCCCATTCCACGAACTGTTTGAATGTAAGATTCTTTACCTGGAATATCGACTTTTCCGCGAAGGTAACGAATGTAAACATCAACAACATTTGTCTCAATATCAGTATCATATCTCCAAACATTGGCTAACAGTTCTTCACGTGTCATTACACGATTAACATTCGACAAAAGAACACTTAACAAATCGTACTCACGTTTTGTAAGCGAAATTTCATCATCACCTCGAACCGCTGAACGATTTTGAGGATTTAAGCGTAGACCAAGCAATCCTTCTTTTCCTTGATTACCCTGTTCTCGTTTAAATTCAACATCTTGCCGACGAAAAACGGCACGAACACGAGCCAAGAGTTCTTCAATTGCAAATGGTTTGACAATATAGTCGTCTGCACCACGATCAAGCCCAGCAACAATATCCATAATAGAGTCGCGAGCTGTCATCATAATAATAGAAGTTTCTTTTTCCAATCGAAGACGACGCGTAATTTCAAATCCATCCATATCTGGAAGCATTAAATCAAGCAAAATCAAGTCAAAATCATCATCAAGAGCTGTTTGAAGCCCTAAACGCCCGTTTGTTTCTACAACTACTGAATAACCTTCATGTTGTAATTCCAAAGACACAAAGCGTGCAAGATTTTTTTCATCTTCAATAATTAAAATCTTTTTACTCATTGTCACCAACCTTTTATTATTTTATTATTCTAAAAATTATAAAATCTCTATTTTGCTAAAGTATACACTCTTATACAGAGCGCCTCCTTTGTTTATTGATTAAAAAAATATTATAGCATTATTGCTGATTTGTTATAATATCATCAAAGCAAATATTAAAGATAAGTATACTATAACACTTTAAAAGTATATCAAAGTGTTAACAATAATTCAAGAATACTTTATTTTTTTAATAAAAATATTATCAATCTTCAAACAATCCATTTAAAGCAGAAAACGGACTATTTTCTTTTTTCTTCTTATTCTGCAGGGCATTATATTGTTCTTCTGTCAAAACTGACCAGCTATTTCCTGATGGCATTGTGTCAGAATTTTGTTCTTCTTCGCTTAAAACTTGCATTGGAATCGTTAATAAAATATTATCAATAGCACTCTCTTCTAAATCAATATAATCTTCTTCAAGTACTAAGACAAGATTTTCTCTAACAAGATCTTCTTTTGCATGAATATCCGCTGCGTCAATAAAAATTTCTGAGACTTCTTCAACTTGATGTACATCTACAGGCAACATTGAGCGACTTGATGGTAACGTAATCGTATAATCAAGTGTATAATTTAACAGATATAAGCCATCATCGTAGGAAATAGTTCCTTGTACAAAAATCTCTTTAACATCTAGCACATCTTTAGTACGTTCTATTAATTTTTCTTTAATTTCTAAAACAGAATTAAAACTAATTCCATCTGAATTCTTTTTTATTTCCGAAATTGAAAACATCATTATTACCTCTTTTAAAATTTCTTTACTATTATACCAACTTTTTACAGTATTGTCTGTACATATTACTACCAATAATAAAGCTTATTGAATAACGTAGCAACAAAAAACTTCACACAAGCGTGTGAAGGAGAAAAATACTTACATTTGACGAAGACGTTCAATACGATCCGAAATAGATGGATGTGTATTGAACAATGATGTTGTTCTTTCTTCTTTTTTGATAGGGTCATTAATATAGAGTGCCGCACTTGCTTCATCAACAGGATGATGCATTGGAGAAGATTGCTCCAGTTTTTGAAGTGCTTTAATCATTCCTTCAGGGTTGCGAGTGAGTTCAACAGAACTGGCATCAGCAAGGTATTCACGTTGCCGTGAAATCGCTAATTGAACAAGAGTTGCAGCAAGTGGTGCTAAAATTAACGATAAAATCGAAAAGAGAAGCATCAAAATACCAAGACCACCCTCATCACGGTTATTTGATTGGCGACGACTGTTCCCACCAAACCACATCATGCGACTACCAATACTGGCAATCAAAGTCACTGCGCTGGCTAAGGCGACAGCAATGGTAGAAATGCGGATATCGTAATTACGAATATGACTAACTTCGTGTCCGATAACACCTTCCAATTCTTCACGATTCATCACAGCTAACAATCCTGTGGTGGCTGCGACGGCAGCATTTTCAGGACTCGAACCTGTCGCAAACGCATTTAAAGAATCATCTTCAACGATAAACACGCGCGGCATTGGAATTTGTGCCACCATTGCCATATCTTCTACAATATGATAAAGTTCTGGGGCTTCTTCCTCGCTGACTTCACGCGCATTGTTCATTGACATGACAACATTTGTAGATTGAAAAATCATACTAGCAGCATAGATTCCACCAATGATTAAGGCGATAACCACACCGAATTCTAGGCTATCTAACCAAAGATAGCCTACTGCGGCACCAATAGCTGACAAAATCAAGAAGAAAACAAGAATCAAAACAACCGTTCTTCGCTTGTTACTAGAAATTTGATCGTATAACATGATTTTATTAAGAAAATAGAAAGTCTCTTTGAGTTGTTAAAGTCACCAACCATTTCAAGAGACCTTCCATTTTATTCCTTTCTTTATTAAAGGTTGCTTTAAAACAACTTCTCAAAACACCATTTTTTAAAAGTCAAATGATACTTTTGGTGTTTCTTTTTCATCTTCAGGTGTTTCCAAGAATTGGCTTGGTTTAAAGCCAAACATACCTGCGATGATATTACTTGGGAAAGTTTCTAATTTAACATTATAATTTGCTGTTGTTGTATTGAACAACTGACGTGAATAAGAAATTTTGTTTTCTGTATTTGTCAATTCATCTTGCAACTTGATAAAGCTGTTATTAGCTTTAAGTTCAGGATAATTTTCAGCAACAGCAATCAAGCTTGAGAGTTGTTTGGTAAGAGCATTTGACGCGTGCATTGCTTCTGCTGGTGTTTCTGCTTGAGCAACTTGACTGCGCAATTCTGTAATCTTAGCAAATGTTTTTTCTTCATAAGCTGCGTAGCCTTTTACAGTCTCAATCAAATTCGGAATGAGGTCATTACGACGTTTGAGTTGCACATCAATTTGACTCCAAGATTCCTTAGTTTGCATACGACTTTTAACAAGACCATTATAGACAGCAATAATCCAAACTACTAAAACAATAATAGCGATAATAACAAAAATCATAAATTCCTCCTTGGGTATGACATACCCTTCCAAAATCAGTTGCTTTTTGTAACCTACCGCTACACAAAAGCTTTTGATAAACTACTAAAATAAATAGATAAAAATATACTTTCTAGGCTTATTATATCAGTTTTCTTTTAATTCTTAAAGTGATTACATAAGAAGCTGGGGGAAAATTAGTTTTTCGGATGTTATAACTATTTCTAAGAATGTTATTGGATGGGATTTTATGGTAAAATAAGATGACATATATTGGAATTGAAAGGATATTAAAGAAAGTTGTGGTGGTTTGTGTTTTGCAGGCTGCTAATGCTTTCTTTACTGATAATCATGACACCTGAAGAATTTTATAAGAAACTTAGTCAACAAGGTTTTGAGTTGACAGATACACAAAAAAAGCAATTTGAACGTTATTTTGAGCTTTTGGTTGAATGGAATCAAAAGATTAATTTGACGGCTATTACGGATGAAGAGGGGGTTTATTTGAAACATTTTTATGATTCTATTGCTCCCGTTCTTCAAGGAAAAATAACAAATCAAGCGATTTGTTTGCTAGATATTGGAGCTGGAGCCGGTTTTCCAAGTATTCCTATCAAGATTTTATGCCCTGATATTGATGTTACTATCATTGATTCGCTAAATAAGCGTATTAATTTTCTTAATTTATTGGCAGATGAACTTGGCTTAGAGGGCGTTCATTTTTACCATGGACGTGCTGAAGATTTTGGTCAAGATAAGCATTTCCGCGCAAGCTATGATATTGTAACAGCACGAGCTGTTGCTCGTCTCCAAGTATTGACCGAATTGACAATCCCATTTTTAAAAGTTGGTGGGCAATTAATTGCTCTTAAAGCTTCTGCTGCCGAAGAAGAATTGGCAGATGCCAAAAATGCCATGACAATTCTTTTTTCAAAACTCATAGACAATTATCATTATGAATTGCCAAATGGCGATAGTCGCCAAATCACAATTCTTGAAAAGAAAAAAGAAACACCAAATAAATACCCACGTAAGGCTGGGATGCCAAATAAAAAACCTCTTTAATATGTTATGAGCCGTAAGGCTCTTTTAGAAGGCTTTGAAAACCGTTTTGGAGTTTAGGAGGAATACTCTTTGAATAGCATTTTTAAATCTTTAACAAGTACGCGACGGTTAACGTTTAGTTTTGTCATCGTCATTTTTATTGGGAGTTTGTTACTCTCACTCCCGATAGTTCACTATGCCGATGCTCCTAGCACTACTTACCTTGACCACTTGTTCAATGTGGTTTCAATGGTTTGTGTGACGGGATTATCAGTCGTTCCTGTCGCAAGTGTTTATAATGGACTCGGTCAAGTGATTGCAATGTGTCTCATGCAAATTGGTGGACTAGGATTGGTTACTTTAATTGCAATCAGTACCTACCTTTTACGTCGTCGCATGAATTTATCAGAGCAGAGTTTGCTGCAATCAGCGCTTAGCTATGACAATAACAATGACCTTAGACATTACCTTTTTAATGCTTACAAAATCACTTTTATTATTGAGTCCTTGGTTGCTATTGTATTGCTCTTTGATTTTATTCCACGTTTTGGCTTGGGGCACGGTATTTTTAATGCTATTTTTCTTGCTGTCTCTGCCTTTTGTAATGCTGGGTTTGATAATTTTGGCGATGCTAGCCTTAAACAATTCGCTCTAAAGCCCTTGGTTAATCTGGCGGTTACCACTGCAATCATATCTGGCGGAATCGGGTTTGCTGTTTGGATGGATTTAAAAAAAGCTATCAAACACTTTATCAAAGACAAACCTTATCGCTTCTCTGCATTTTCTCGCTCATTAAGCAATCAGACACGTTTAGTGCTTGCTACAACGGGAATACTTTTACTGCTTGGAACAGCATTGACGTGGCTAATTGAATTTAAAAATGCTAAGACAATTGGGCACTACACCTTTTTTCAACAGATCATGGTCTGCTTTTTCCAATCAGTAACCATGCGGACGGCTGGATTTGCAACGATTTCTTATCTTGATACGCATTCAGCAACGAATGTTCTTTATATGATTCAAATGATTATCGGTGGTGCTCCTGGTGGTACGGCTGGCGGTGTTAAAGTGACAACAGTTGCAATTGCCTTCTTGCTTTTCAAATCCGAACTTGCAGGGCAAAATGAGGTCACTTTCCGCCACCGTGTTATTGCCAATAAAGCTATAAAACAAACACTTACCGTGTTAATCTTTTTCTTTACTATTTTAACTATCGGCTATCTGTTACTTTTGGAATTCGAACCACTTCATGACCCATTAGCTCTGCTGTTTGAAGCCATTTCTGCGATTGCTACGGTCGGAGTTTCCATGGATTTAACGCCTAAATTATCGCAAGCAGGGCGATTTGTCATCATGACACTTATGTTTATCGGACGTGTTGGACCGATTACTGTACTACTTAGTCTTTTGCAAAAGAAGGAAAAAGATATTCGCTACGCACAAACAAATATTAATGTTGGTTAGAGGAAATTATTATGACAAAAAAGATTTTTGGAGTTCTTGGATTAGGAATTTTTGGACGTACTGTTGTTGAAGAATTAAATAAATTCGAGCAAGAGGTCATTGCTTTAGATAGATATGAAAATCTCGTTCAAAATGTGGCTGATATGGCAACTAAGGCAGCTGTTGGTGATATGACAGATATTGAATTTTTAAAAGCCGTCGGCATTGCGCAATGTGATGTTGTCGTAATTGCAACTGGAAACACCCTGGAATCTTCAGTTCTTGCCATTATGCACTGTAAAAAATTAGGGGTAAAAACTATTCTGGCCAAAGCCAAAAATGCAACTTATGAAGAAGTGCTTTACGGCATTGGGGCGACTAAAGTTATCACACCAGAACGCGACTCTGGAAAAAGAGTTGCTTCAAATATGCTTCGACACCATATTAAAAATATTATTCACATCGAGGATAATATTGCTATGATTGAATTTTCTATTCCTGATTCTTGGGTTGGAAAAAGTCTAGTTCAGCTGGACCTTCGACACAAATACGATCTTAATTTAATCGGTATTCGTAAAAAATCAACGTCAAGTCTTGATACCCCTATCAATCCCAACCAAGCTTTTGAAGCCAATACTGAAGTCGTTGCCATTGCAAATGACAATACGTTTGAAAAATTTGATTATCTTGGTTATTTGAAATAAGAAAAAAACGTATAAACCGTTGAACAGCTAATTGTTCTGGGTTATACGTTTTTTTAATGCCAAGGATTGTAAAAACGTCCTTGGTTAAGATGGAAAAGCCACAAACTAATAATGACTAGTAAAATAGCAACCACAATAGTCAACAAATCCGCTGTTGTGAATTTTTGATAAGTGTACCAAGTACGCTTTTTATTTTTTCCAAAACGACGTAGCTCCATGGCTGTTGACACCGTATCAATTCGCTCAAGTGAGCTGAAAATCAAGGGAATGACAATTTGGAGGTTTCCTTTGATACGTTTCATTAGTTTTTCTTTTTGTGATAGTTCCAGTCCACGCGCTTCTTGTGACATTCGAATCATGTAAAATTCTTCTTGCACGTTAGGAATATAGCGTAGGGTCAGACTAACTGCATAGGCGACCTTGTAAGACACACCGATTTGATTCAGACTTGAAGCAAATTGACTTGGCTGCGTTGTCATAAGAAATAAGACAGCCAACGGAACCGTGCAAAAATATTTCAAAGCAAGGTTAAACAGATAAAATAATTCTTGACTGGTAAGATAAAATCGCCCATAGCCTTGTAGCAAAATGGTCTTAGTTCCATAAATTGTTTCGCCATAATTCGGCGCAAACAAATACACCATGACCACATTTAAAAAAGCAAAAAAGCCAATAAATTTGACGACAAAAGAAACTTGCTGCCAACGAATGCCTGCTATTTTAAACAAAACAAGGGAAGCAATACCAATTGCTGCTATCAAACGCGTATCATAGGTTGTCATACAAGCAACCGATACCAAAACAAAGAAAATTAATTTGCTGGCACCTGACAATTGATAAAGGAAACCACGACCACTCTGATAACCAATAAGATGACTAGCCATGAATACCTCCCTCTTTTTCAATGTAATAATGCGTCAAGGCAATTGGGTCAACTGCTAATTTTTCTGCTAATTCAAACAAGCTAGTCTTTTTCAAGTTAGCTTTTTCTAGGATAGTATTTTGATTGAATAATGCCACTGGCGAACAATCCGCAATGATTTCACCATTGCTCACTACAATACTGCGGTCAGAATACTCCAACATCAACTGCATATCATGGGTTATCATGATAATGGTATGCCCTGCTTTATTGAGCTGATTAAGGAAATTCATGATTTCAGTATAATTTCGCTTATCTTGACCTGCTGTCGGTTCATCTAAAAGAATGATTTCAGGATTCATTACCAGAACCGAAGCAATTGTCACTCGTTTTTTCTGACCAAAAGACAGCGCAGAAATAGGCCATTTTCGGAATTCATATAAACCACAAACTTTTAACGTTTCCAACACGCGTTTTTCAACGTCTTGCTCAGCTACTCCACGCAAACGAAGTCCAAGCGCCACCTCATCAAAAATCATCGTCTGACTAATCATCTGATTTGGATTTTGAAGAACATAACCGATTTTTTCGGCACGCTCTTTGATAGACTCCATCATAATCGATTGTCCTCTATAACGAATATCACCTTCTGGCGTGATAAATTGGCAGATAGCTTTTGCCAAAGTTGACTTGCCAGCACCATTTTTTCCCACAATGGCAATCCGTTCACCTTGATTAATCTCAAAATTGATATTTTTCAAAATAGAACGATTCTCTTGATAAGCAAAATGTAGCTGCTCAACCGTTAAAAGCTTATCCTGCGGTACTTCTTCTTGAATTGAACTAGGCGCCATTACAGTAATATTTGTCAAATCAACTTGACTTAGATCTGACAGATGTTCCATTGATGTCACATCAACACCCAAATCTTTTAAAGCCGTTACGTAAAGTGGCTCACGAATGCCATTTTGAATCAAAAGCTCTGTCCGTAATAGCTCATCTGGATGACCATCAAATAAAATCTGACCATCATTCACCAAAACGACTTTATCCACATGACGATAGAGCACATCTTCCAAACGATGTTCAATGATAATCGTCGTCGCCTTTTCTTCATGATGAATATGGTCAATCAAATCAATCATTTCTTGACCTGATTTTGGGTCTAGATTGGCAAGGGGCTCGTCAAAAAGTAAAATCGGACTCTCATCAATCAGAACCCCCGCTAAACTAACACGTTGTTTTTGTCCACCTGACAAATCTTGCGGACGATTGTCTAAAAACTCTGTTAAATCAAGCCTTTTTGCCCAATGAGCAACTTTTTCTTGCATTTCTTCCAAAGAAACACAGTCATTTTCAAGCGCAAAAGCCAAGTCCTCTGCCACAGTTAATCCAATGAATTGACCATCTGGGTCTTGTAAAACCGTAGAAACCAAATGAGACTTGTCGTAAATAGACAAGCCAAATGCTTCTTTACCATCAATAGTAAACTGCCCAGATTTCTCCCCATGGTAAATATTAGGGATAATCCCATTAAGACAGTGACCAATTGTTGATTTTCCAGAACCTGATGGACCTATGATGA
The DNA here is from genome assembly GCF_004843545.1 of Streptococcus pasteurianus. Classification (NCBI taxonomy): domain Bacteria; kingdom Bacillati; phylum Bacillota; class Bacilli; order Lactobacillales; family Streptococcaceae; genus Streptococcus; species Streptococcus pasteurianus. The sequence goes on from NZ_CP039457.1 coordinate 1,753,485, forward strand.
GTACCTTTTGTCCTTTTTCAATCGTTAAATTAAGAGATTCTAACGTTGGTTCTGCTTGAATATCATATTTAAAAGTGAAATCCTTAAATTGAATAAAGGGCTTCATGACTATTCTCCTAAAAAATGATTAGGAGCAGGGAACCCCTGCTTCTACTTATGTATTAATCTTTGGTTAGGCTACCTGATTGCGTGCGTGTTTTAGAATATACTGCAAGCAAGAGGGAACCACCAATAGCGATTGTCAAACTGTTGATAGCTGCTGATAAAATACCTTGAGCAAAAACTTTGCTTGCTGGTTCGCTGTAAATCAAAATATCACCATAAGGGGCAATCAAAGCCCAACCAACAACATTAGCAATAATCTGTACAGCATTAAACCAAACATAATCTTTTACTGTCAAAGGACTTTTTTCAATATTGATTTTCTTAGCTAATAAGCCAATAGCCAAACCAATCAAGCCACTAACAAGCACCCATGTCCACCAAGGTGAACCATATTGAAGGGCATCTTTCAGGGCATGTCCAATAAAACCAGAAAAGAAACCAACCGTCGGACCATAAATCACAGCAAAAAGAGCAATTACGGCATATTGTAATTGAATATTGGTATTTGGGATAGGTGTTGGAATGTTAATCAAAGTTCCAACGATAATGAACAAGGCTGCGCCAATTCCTGTCGCAACAACGGTTTTTATCGAATTATTTTTCATAATGATACTCCTAATTTTTTAATCTCAATGCGCCAATTAGATCCGACCCCAACATTATAAGCCTTGGCAAATGACCCTTGGTTGATAGCAAGTCCAACACGATAAAGTGAGTTAATATAGATAATCGGCTGACCAATTCGCACATCTGCAAATGATTTTCCGTAAGTCACTTGATTTTGGTAAACCAACATATCGTTATTAAAAATGGTCACTTCAAAACGGTCACCAAATTCAGGCGATAACGTATAAAACTCTTCACGTTTAATTGATGTCCACAATGACCCAAAACGAACATCTAAAATATCGACTGCCCCACGCACAGCATTCTCCAGAATTTCTGTCTCAACGACAGGCAATTCCAAAACAGCTTCAACAGGTAATTCTGGTCCCACTTCTTCAAATGAAATATGACCGCTAGCTAGTTTTGCTCCTGTATAAGCATAAACATCACGTCCGTGGAATGTATAAGAATACTCTGTATTCTTGCGTCTATTTTTAACCTCTGAAATTTCTCGGACTGCCTTGATACCAACATGTGTTTTGATATAGGTTAAAGTGCCATTATCAGGTGTCACGATAAACTGGTTGTTCTCTGTTAAAGCAACAACACTTTTTCGCTTTGAACCAACTCCTGGATCAACCACTGAAACAAAAGTGGTTCCTTCTGGCCAATATTCCACCGTTTGAAAAAGGCGATAAGAGGCCTCAAAGATATTATAAGGAGTAATATCATGAGTTAAATTATGAATTTTTAAAGTTGGCTCTTCCTGCAAGGCAACTCCAACCATGGCAGCAACTGCCCCGTCAACCAAACCAAAATCCGATTGTAAAACAAGTAAATGATTGCTCAAAATGATATTTCCTCCTTTTTGATGTTGTTTTATTTTATCATAAATAAGGTTCAATTTAAAGAAGCTTATTTCTTGAACTAGTTATAAATACAGGTTATAGCAAGGGTTTTAATATAAAAAATAGCTGAGCAATTTGCCCAACTACGGTGATTAGTTATGTTTTGCTTTTTTGTTTTTACCCCAGACGGATTTTTCAGCTACTGCTGTAAAAAGAACGTCCGTTGATGAGTTAAGCGCTGTTTCACAAGAATCTTGAACAACACCAACAATAAACCCAACACCAACAACTTGCATAGCAATATCGTTTGAAATACCAAATAAACTACACGCAACTGGAATCAATAGGAGAGAACCACCTGCCACACCAGAAGCACCACAAGCAGATACTGCTGAAATCACACTCAATAAGAAAGCTGTTGGAAAATCAACACTAATTCCGAGGGTATTAACCGCAGCGAGTGTTAAGACGTTAATCGTAATCGCTGCACCAGCCATATTGATTGTTGCTCCAAGAGGAATAGATACTGAATAAGTATCTTTATTCAAGCCTAAATCTTCACAGAGTTTCATATTGACAGGGATATTTGCCGCTGAACTACGCGTAAAGAAAGCTGTCAAACCAGATTCTTTCAAACAACGAAAAACAAGTGGGTAGGGATTTTGACGGATCATCACAAACGCAATTAATGGATTAACCACCAGAGCCACAAAAAACATTGTTCCAACTAGAGTTACAATCAAGAAACCATAATTAGCTAAAATTCCGATTCCATTATCAGAAATAGTGTTAAAGACCAAACCTAAAATACCAAATGGCGCTAAATTAATAATCCAACGCACAACCTGCGACGTTACTTCTGCCATAGTTTGTAGTAAGTCTTTAGTTTGTTGGCTGGCATTGCGCATCGCAAGCCCAAAGACAACTGCCCAGGCCAGCACTCCAATATAGTTAGCAGATGCAATAGCATTGACAGGGTTATCCACAACTTTGAGTAAGAGGTCTTTGAAAACTTCTGCTACCCCTTCTGGTGCTGATAAATCCGATTCTGCTACATTGGCTAATGTCAATTTTAACGGGAAAATGTAGTTAACTAATATTGCTACTAGCGCTGCAGCCAATGTTCCAATAAGGTAAAGGCCGACAACTGTTGACATATTAGTCTTTTGTCCTGCTTCATGTTGTGATAAAGCATTGGCAACCAAAACAAAAACCAGTAATGGTGCCACAGCTTTAAGACCACCTACAAATAAATCTCCCAAAATGCCGATTCCTGATAATTTTGGAAAGGATACTCCCAGAATTAAACCAAGGATCACTCCCATAATGATACGTTTGATTAGGCTAGTTCTATTCCAAACCCCAATAAAATGTCTCATAGTAACTCCTCATATAGTAATAACTTTTTTATAATAATACAAAACCGCTACTTCGTCAAACATCCTTCTCACAAGATTTGTTAAATAACAGCACTTAAATACACTATTTCCCAAATATTTTCACAATTTAAATTTTTTGATGATACCTCTTTTGTCATTATTTACCGTATTTTGCGGCTTTAGGACACGGATTGCCAGCTTTTTATGAGCATTTGTTTATCATTTTTGAACTTTTCTTCTATTGACGACAGCTTGTCGGTTCGCTATAATATTTGTCATACAATTTTACTCAATTAAAAAGTAATTGTAAGCATTTTTCATTATTAGGAGGACATATGAAACCATTTAAAAATATTTATGTCATTATCGGTTTCATGTTATTTGCTCTATTTTTTGGAGCGGGTAACCTTATTTACCCTGCCTTTTTAGGCATTTATTCTGGAAGTAACTTAACCTTGGCTATTCTTGGTTTCTGCTTGACAGGCGTCACTTTGCCATTGCTTGGAGTCGTTGCTGTTGCTTATTCTGGTGCTAGCGACGTCGAGGATTTTGCACGCCCTGTTTCACGCCACTATGCCTTGTTATTTTCGATTGCCCTCTATTTGTCAATTGGACCTTTCTTTGCGATTCCAAGGACAGGTGCTACTTCATTCTCGATTGGGATTCAACCAATTTTAGGTGATAGCATTGGTGTAAAAATTGCTTACGGTTTGCTCTTTTTTGGTCTTTCGTACATTTTAGCCATTAAACCAAGCAAGATTGCTGATCGTATTGGGAAATATTTGACACCTGCGCTTCTTATCATTCTTGCAATCTTGGTGATTGCTTCCTTTGTCAAACCAGCTGGTGACATTGGTACTGCTTATAACGCCGCTAACGATATTAGTAATGCCTTTAAAGACGTCCCTTTTGTTGCGGGGCTCATTCAAGGATATGGTACAATGGACGCCCTTGCCTCCCTTGCTTTTGCCATTATCGTTATCAATGCTAGTAAACAACACGGTGCCAAAAATCAGTCAGAAGTCGCTCTTTTGACCTTCAAATCTGGTATCATTGCAACCATATTGCTTGCGCTTATTTACATTTTTGTGTCTCGTATCGGTGCAACATCACAAAGCTTATTTACACTTACTAACGGACAATTTACATTTAATGGCGCTGCTATTGATGGTGGAAACGTTTTAGGACAAGCAGCTTATTTCTATCTTGGAAACACTGGACGAGCAGTTCTTGCGGCAGCAATTTTCCTTGCTTGCTTAACGACAGCAACAGGGCTAATCACAGCCTGCGCAGAATATTTCCACAAACTACAACCAAAATTGTCTCACGTTGCTTGGGCAAGTATCTTTACCTTGATTGCTTTATTCTTCTACTTTGGTGGTCTTTCTGAGTTGATTAAATGGTCATTGCCAGTTCTTTACCTTCTCTACCCACTTACAGTCGTGATTGTTCTTTTGGTACTCCTTGATAAATTCTTCAATAATAGTCCAATTGTTTATCGCTTAACCATTGGTTTCACTGTTATTCCAGCACTATATGATGCCTTTTCAACATTATCTACAATGACTGGCTTATTCACACTTCCAACGAGCTTCGTTGAATTCTTCACAACAATTGTTCCATTCGGACAATTCTCAATGGGGTGGATTAGCTTTGCCCTCGTCGGCTTCATTCTTAGCATATTTATCACAAAAGTCAAAAAAGCATAGATAATATGATTACTAACAAAACACACTAAACTCAAATGAGTTTGGTGTGTTTTGTTATCTTATTTTCCAAGCAAACTAATGCGTTCTTGGATGTGTTTGCTATTTTCAATTTCATCAACAAAGCCAATAGCATAGTCTGCATAGCTGATAATACTTTCACCCTTATCGTTTGTAGTTAATTCTTCACCAGCAAGAATATATTGCCCTATACGGTTACCGTCAGCTTGAAAATCTGCTGCTGGGCTAACAAATGTCCATTTGACATCATTGCGTTCACGAATTTCTGCCAATGATTGACGTTGCGCATTAGCCAATGGTTTGAAAACAGCAGGAAATTCTGGTGTGTCAACCAATTGCACGGTATGTTCAGGATTGACATAAAGACTTCCTGCACCACCAACAATCATCAAGCGTGTATCTGTTCCTGACAACAAATCTGCTAAATGCTTTTGTGAATCGCTGTGAAGATGAAGTTGGTCTTCTGTCCAAGCCCCAAAAGCATCCACAACCACATCAAAGCCAGCCAGATCTTCTTTTGTTAAGTCAAATAAGTCTTTTTCAATAACTTTCTGAGCTTTTGATTTATTAGAACTACGAACAACTGCTGTGACATCATGTCCGCGATTAAGCGCTTCTTCAACGATTAATTGACCTGCTTTACCATTTGCGGCAACTACTGCAATTTTCATAATGATTCCTCCAAAATATAAATAATTTTCGTTGTAATATATTCAATTACAACTATATCTATAGTATATTCTTCTTCAGATGTAATGTCAATAGTTACAACTAAAAAGTTGTAAGTTTTTTAATTACAACAAAAATATGCTATAATACTCTTAACAAATTAGATTAGTACAAGGAGAAAAAATGCCTTACTCTGCACGATTAGCGACTTCTGTCCATATCCTATTAGCTATTTATCATTTTGAAAATAAAGAAAAAGTGACATCTACCTTTCTCGCTAACAGTATCCAGACCAATCCTGTGATTGTCCGAAATTTATTGGGGAAATTACAAAAAGCTGAACTCGTAAAGGTAGAAGCTGGTGTTGGCGGAGCGCATTTGACAAAAGCACCTCAAGAACTCACTTTTTGGGATATTTTTCAAGCAGTCGAAGATAAAAACAAGCCTATTTTTAAAGCTAATGATGATACCAACCCCAATTGCCCAGTTGGTCGCGTGGTGAACTCCGTTTTACAACCACGTATTGATGAGGTTCAAGAAAATTTTAAAGCTTCTCTCGAGAATATCACTCTTGCTAGTCTCATTACAGACATGGACAATAAAATAGCACAAAACAATCATTAAGCACTTCTGTTTTCACAGAAGTGCTTTTTTCTATTTATGACTTAGTTTTTTAGTGAGGAAGTCTCCGATAAATTGGATAATAAAGACTAGGATAAGGATACAGATTGTTGCAACGATAGTGACATCTGTTGCTGAGCGGTTATAACCGTAGTAAATGGCAATATAACCAAGACCACCTGCTCCAATCGCACCCGCCATAGCTGTTTCACCGATAAGTGAGATGAGCGTTACTGTTGAGACACGGATAAGTTCTGGCAAACCTTCGCTAAGGTAAATTTTAATAATATCCCAAAGGGTAGCTCCTGAAGCTTGTGCGGCTTCAATAACACCTCTATCCATTTCTGAAAAGACAACTTGAACCTGACGAGCATAGAAGGCAAATGTCGCTGCTGATAGCGGAATTAGCGCCGCTGTTCGACCTAGGTTGGTTCCAACGATAGCATAGGTGAAACCTTTCAAAATAGCCAACAAAATGATGAAAGGAATGGCACGAACAATTGACGTGAAAATATCTAAAATTTTAAACCCAATACGATTGCTAAGCACACCATTTGGTCCAGTTAGAACTAAAAATAATCCCATTAAAAGTCCTAAAATGCCACCAATCACAAATGACCAGCCAGTCATATAAAGCGTTGCTGAAAAGGCATCTGACCAAGAATTCGTTCCTTCCCAACCAATGCGGTAAACATTTGGTAAATTTGTCTCAATCCATTCAATCATTTAGGCACCTCGTTTCAATACAGTTAATTCAATTCCAGCTTCAAGAATAGCTGTTTGGGCAGCAGCAAGCGCATCGGCTTCACCAGATAGTACAACAATCATTTCACCAACTGGTGTATCGTCTAGAATTTCAATATTTCCATAAAGGATATTCGCTGTTACTTCAAATTGTTTGTAAATCTGATTTAAAATAGGCTCGTCTGTTGATGTTCCTGCGTATTTCAATTGAACAAGCAAATCGTCTTTTGGCAAATGTTGCACAAGAGCTTGCTTTTCAATTTTAACCAAAGCTTCATCAATACCAGTAGCTGTTTTGATAAATTCTTGCGTCAATGGTTCTTTTGGATTTGAGAAAATGTCCAATACAGAACCTTCTTCAATCAAGTGCCCATTTTGCATAACAGCAACACGGTGACAGATATCTTTAACAATTTGCATTTCGTGCGTAATCATAACCACAGTCAAACCAAGCTTTTGATTCAAATCTTTCAGTAAAGCTAAAATTTGTTTTGTCGTTTTAGGGTCAAGGGCAGATGTTGATTCATCAGAAATCAAGATTTCTGGGTCATTTGCAAGAGCACGCGCAATCGCAACGCGCTGTTTTTGCCCACCTGATAATTGAGCAGGATAATTTTCAGCACGATCTGACAAGTCTACTAATTCAAGCAAATCAGCAACTTTCTTATCTTTTTCCTCTTTTGATAATTTTGAATGACGAAGCGCAAAAGCCACATTTTGGCGCGCTGTTTTTTGTGCCATTAAATTAAAATGTTGGAAAATCATTCCAATTTTTTGACGTTTTTGACGTAAAGCTGCGCCTTTTAACTGCACCTTACCATTGTCAAATGTCACATCATCACCAATCGTAATTTTCCCAGAAGTTGGTGCCTGCAATAGGTTAATCGTACGGACTAAGGTTGATTTCCCTGCTCCAGAATAACCAACAATTCCATAAATTGTACCTTTATCAATCGTAATAGAAACGTCTTTTACTGCTTCTATCTCACGTTTTTTCTGATAAAACGTAATGTCAATATGTTCTAAATTAATAATCGGTTTTGTCATAACTCTTAATCAACTCCTCAATCATTTCAATGTGGGTGTAATAATCCGCCAAATTAACATTTTCATCTCCAGCATGGTCACGGCTATCTGGATTGCCAATACCAAAAGAAGCAATCGGAACTTCTAATGCTTCAAAGAATTGGTGCATTGGTCCAGTACCAGCAGTCGTAGGTAAAACTGAAACACCATTTGGTGAAAATACCTTTGCAATCTCAATCACATTGAGAATAGCTGGGGCAGACATGTCACTACGATAAGCCTTTTCACCCAATGTGTAAACCAACTCCACCTGCTCAAAGCCATATTGTTGCAAATGTTGTTCAATCTTCTGAAGAACATCTCTTGGCACAAGCCCAGGAACCAAACGAACTTCCATTTTAGCCTGAGCTTTAGCTGGTAGAATTGTTTTGACACCTTGCCCTTGATATCCTGTTGAAATTCCTTCAATCGTGATAGCTGGTTCAAAGAAAAGCGTTCGAACTAACTTTTCCTTATCCCTTGTCAACATCGGCAAATTCAAACCATATAGTGTTTTTAGGTTATCAGCATCAAGATTGGCATGTTCTAGTATAAGTGACAACTCACGCTCACTTGGCTCAATGACTTGGTCATAAATCCCGTCAACCAAAATGCGACCAGTTTCATCACGAAGGCTAGCAATTGCATTAATCAAATACCATGATGCTGACTCAATGACCGCACCAAATTTCGAATGAATATCAACCTTAGCAGAATCAACAATCATATCAAAGGTGACAATACCTTTTGTTCCACCAGAAATTTCAATCTGACCTTTGGCATTTGAAATACCTTGCTCCCACACCAATAAATCCGCGCCACGGAGCTCATCAGCGTATTTTTCAAGATAGGTTTCAAGACCCACAGAAGCTGATTCTTCCGAACCTTCCATAATAAATATAATGTTAACTGGAAAATCTCCAAACTCACGGCGATACTTCTGAACGGCTGTCAAGCGTGCTGTGATATGCCCTTTATCGTCATCAACACCACGTCCATACATGTAGCCATCACGGACGGTTAATTCAAACGGATTTGACGACCAAGGCTGGTCATCATCAGCTGGCACAGTATCATAATGGTTGTAAAAAATAATCGTCTGAGCATCAGGTCTATTGCTCTTAAAACGTGCTAAAACAAACGGAGCCGTACAAGTATCGTCAATCGTCACCTCAGCACCAGCTTCAGTGAAAATATCGCCTAGATAATTTGCTACTTCTGCTAACCCAATTTGCTGTGCAAAAATCGATTTTTTAGCAATTAACTGACGTAAAATCTCAAAATAATATTGAGCAATGTCATCATTTCCAAACTTCTGCAACTGATTACTATCACTTACTACCATTTTCTACCTCTCAAAATTCAAAACACATCGGTAGCACAGTTTTGAAAACTCTCCAAGTTACTATTCTACCATATTGCTAATTATTTTAAAATCCACTCCCGACAAAGAAGCAATTTAGAAGTTATTAACTCTCCATAAAATATGAAATAATGCTTTAGAGACTGGGAAGTTATCCCAGCCTCTAATTTTTCATTTTCAATAGGCTATATTAATCGTCATCAGAAGATGATGAAGATGGTGTTGCGCCATCCCATGCAGGAATATCAGCACCATCTGAAGCTTCTTCGATGATTTTTCCGACTTCGTTTGTTTGGTAAACAGAAACTAAAGTCTTGATAGCATCAGCTTTGTCTGATTTTTTCCAACCTTTTTGGGCTGCAATAACGTTAATCCATTGATTTGAGTTTTCATCAACAGCTTCTTTGTAGAGTGTTGTGTCATAGTCAACATCAGCAGATTGTGCATAAGAGTTGTTAATAACTGCAGCGTCAACTGATGTCAATGTAGAAGCAGTTTGAGCAGCATCAACTTCTTTAATATCTAAGTTTTTCGGATTTGATGAAATGTTTTTAATTGTAGCCAATTCATCACCAGAAACGTCTAATTCAATCAAACCTGCAGATTGAATTAGGTAGAGGGCACGGCTTTCATTTGAAGCATCATTAGGAATTGAAATAGTCCCTTTATCTGGAATATCACTAACGTCAGTGTATTTTGCATCGCCGTCGCTGTCAGTTCCTGAGAAGAGACGAATTGGGCTAAGAAGCGTATCAGCAACTTCTACCAAAGTTCCATCATTTTCAGAATTCCAGTTGCTCAAGAAATATTTGTGTTGAAAAGCATTGACATCAATTTCGCCATTTTGAAGGGCTTCGTTTGGTTGATTATAGTCTGTAAATTCAACAAGTTCAATCTTAACACCTTTTTCTTCTGCCAATTCTTCAACTTTATCCCAAAGTGGTTCTGTTGCATCATCTAAAGTCATGACACCAACTTTAAGTGTTTTATCATCAGAAGATGATGAATCTGAAGAACCTCCACACGCTGCCAACAAAACAGTTGACGCCAAAGCTACACTAGCTAATCCAAATAATTTTTTCAATTTCATAGATATGTCCTCTTTCGTTTTAATAAGTGTTTTTATTTTATCCTATTTGATTCTAGGTTTCAAATTGTTATTAACAAGGTTTTCTTATAGTTTAAAACTATAACCAACACTTTTTAATCTGATGTTGGAACTTTCAAATCATTGGCAGAAGGTATGTAATCTCCACCAAGGTATTTTGCAGCAAGTTCTGTCAATGTACCGTCTTCTTGCAATTCTTTCAAACGTTTATTAACAAATTCTTGTAAATCTTCTTGGTCTTGTCCAAAGATGAAATAGATGTATGGTTGCTCTTCTGATTCCAAATCAATGGTTTTCAAATTATCCAAACTTTGATTCTTAATGACAGAATTAACAGTTGGGGCATCAAAAATCTTGAAATCATATTTGCCATCATTTAAATTTGTCAAGATTTGAGTGATGTTTTCATTTGTATAATTGATGTCAACAGTATTATCTGCATTTTCTTCATTATATTCTTCCAATTGAGCAGCGGTTGTCGTTCCTTGAACAACTTGTGTTGAATGACCACCGATATCATCGTAAGATGTTATATCACTGTCATTTGGCACGACAAGTACTGACGGTGTTGAACCGATAGGATATGAGAAAAGGTATTTTGCTGAGCGTTCTTCAGTATAGCTGATGTTATTACCACCCATTTGATATTTTCCTGAATCAAGTCCAGTAAAGATTGAAGACCACTCTGTTTTTTTGAATGTTACTTCGTATTTATCTGAATCTTTAAAGACTGCTTTTGCGACTTCAATATCATAACCTGTCAATTCACCGTCTTCTTCATATGAAAATGGAGCCGTTGTTCCAACTGTTGCAAAGACAACTTCTTCCTTTCCTGAAGAACTAGATGATGAAGATGAGCTTGATGAACAAGCTGCTAAAAAGGTTGTAGAGGCTAGTGCAACACCTGTTACACCAAGGATTTTTTTCATTAATGTCATAATTGTCTCCTATTTTTGAAACTCCCTTTCAAAGGTATGCTTACATCTTAACATCACCAAGCTCACTTAACAAATACTTAAAATCTATCACAGTGATAAATAAAACTTATCACACACGGCTAATCCTTTTTAGAACGGTAATAGTCTAGTAGATACAGAGCATTTTGTACATAATAATTAACAGCTGTTGGTAGGGCTTCATCTTTTACAGTAAAGGTATCATGATGTAAATCTGCTGCATTGTCATCACCGTTGCTGCCAATCAAGGCAAAAACGCCTGGAATATGTTCTTGGTAGGTCGCAAAGTCTTCTCCTCCTGTTAATGGAGCAACTTCTAAAACTTCCGCAAACTGTTTTGAATGCTCAAAAATAAGCGGGGTCAACGTCTCGTCGTTATAAGTCACCGTTGGTGTTTTTCCCCACTCGATAGTGACTTGTGCGCCAAATTGCTCGGCTGTATTTTTCACAATTTTGGTAAATCGCTCACGCAAATGCTGACGATTTTCTGGCGTAAATGATCGAATCGTCCCTTCAAAATAGCCTGAATCCGGCAAAACATTCCATGTCGTCCCAGCATCAATATGTGTCACCGATAACACTGCCGCATCAAATGGCGAAACCGTTCGACTGATAATCGCCTGCAAATTATTTACAATGGTCGTAATGGTCAAAATTGTATCAATGCCAAAATCTGGACGCGCAGCGTGACCGCTAACACCAGTTACCGTAACCTTAAATTTTTCAACCGCAGCCATAATTGCTTTAGAGCGCAAGCCAATTTGCCCCGGTTTAAGATGAGGGTTATTATGGTAGCCTATAATTGCAGACACTCCTTCAATACCACCTGCTTCAATCACCGCATCAGCACCAGTCCCCACTTCCTCAGCTGGCTGGAAAATCAAGCGGATGGTTCCCTTAAGCTCAGCTTCTTTTGCCTTTAATAATTCAGCTGCTCCCAGTAAACTTGTTTGGTGAAAGTCGTGTCCACACGCATGCATTGCACCGTTTTTACTTGCGTAATCAAACGTATTGGCTTCTCGAATCGGCAGAGCATCAATATCAGCTCGAAGCGCAATAATTGGCTCACCTTGGCCAATTTCGGCAATAAATCCTGTTTTTAAACCTGTTTCAACAATGCGAATTCCAAGATTGGAAATATGATTTTTCAGAAATTCTGTCGTATTAAATTCACGTTCAGACACCTCTGGATGTTGATGAATATCACGACGAATTTTGGTTAATTTTTCATAAAGTTCTGCTGTCATTTGTTCACCTCTAATGCTGATGCTTCTGGTAAATAGCTACCACCTAAATATTTTTGACTCAATTTGTCCAGAGTCCCATTGTTATACAATTTCTTCACAACTTTATTAAAAGCTGTTTGTAGATATTGGCTATCACTTGAAAAGATAATGTAGTTATCCGGATTATCATCTGTATTCAGCTCAATACTCGTCAAATCCAGATTCTTTTGTTTAATAATCGTTTCAACTGAGATTTTATCAAAAATCAATAAAACTGCCAATTCCAATAAAACTTTTCCCATTTTCAGTTCTCCTAAATATCTGGATACCAAAAAAACTGACTGACATCAGCTTTATCTATCTTATAATGTTTTTACCAAATAATTGAACAGCAAACGACTTTCACTTTTTTCTAGAAGAAGTTCTGGGTGCCATTGAATTCCCAAAATTGGCGCACCATGTTTACTTTCATAAGCTTCGATTGTCCCGTCACGAACATCACGCGCTGTCGCAATCAAATTAGGTGCCAAATCTTTGACACTTTGATGATGAAACGAATTAATCCATGAACCTGACTTCACCAAATGGCTAACGCGACTATTCGGCAAAATTTCCACTTTATGAGATGTACCCGAAATATCATCTTGCCAATGATTATCAACCTTTTGATTAAGTGTGCCACCCAAAGCAACATTAAGCAATTGCATACCACGGCAGACTGCAAAAATCGGTTTATTTTGACGAATGGCTTCTTTCACCAAAGCAAATTCAAATTCATCACGTTCTAAGCTGTAATCGTCACTATCAACTTCTTTTTCTTCACCGTAAAATTCTGGCGTAACATTTTGTCCACCTGATAAAACTAATTTATCAATCATACTGATATAGGTTTTAGCAAGGTCTGGTGTTCCCACAGGAATGATAATTGGAACCCCTCCAGCTACCTTAACACCATCTGATAAATGACGAGAAACCGCATCAAAATACATTCCTGACATAGCTGGCATTTCTTTGATATTTCCTGTAATCCCAACAATGACTTGTTTCATTTGATGTCCTCACTTTCGTTAGTTTTAAGGTTGCTTTACTGTGATAAATTTATTCTATCCTAAATTCGCACTAATTGCCAATAGATTTTTTTTATCACCAAGATAGCCTTAGCTTATCACCAAAAATAAAAAGGATACTCAGCTCAAAAAGGCTGAATATCCCATCATTTTATCAACGATATCTGATATTAGAAATCTGATACGTTATGGTAAACTTTTTGAACATCTTCGTCATCTTCAAGAACATCAACAAGTTTTTCAAAGACTTCAAGGTCTTCACCTTCAAGTGTCACTTCTGATTGAGGAATCATTTCAAGTTCAGTTACTTTGAATTCTTCAATACCGTTAGCACGCAAAGCTTCGATACCTTTGTGAAGGTCAGTTGGAGCTGTGTAAACAGTAACAACACCATCTTCTGCTTCAACGTCTTCAACATCAACATCAGCTTCTAGCAATTGTTCAAAAACGCTATCTACGTCATCACCATCAAAGACAATAACACCTTTTTTATCGAACATGTAAGATACAGAACCAGATGCTCCCATGTTACCACCGTTTTTACCAAATGCAGTACGTAAGTTAGCAGCAGTACGGTTCACATTACTTGTCAAAGTATCCACGATAATCATTGAACCATTTGGTCCAAATCCTTCGTAACGACCTTCAACGAAAGTTTCGTCTGTATTACCTTTTGCTTTATCGATTGCGCGATCGATAACGTGTTTTGGTACTTGCGCTTGTTTTGCACGTTCAAGTACAAATTTCAAAGTTGAATTTGATTCTGGATCTGGTTCACCTTCTTTAGCAGCAACATAGATTTCGACACCAAATTTCGCATAAACTTTAGAGTTAGCACCATCTTTGGCAGTTTTTTTGGCAACAATATTGGCCCACTTACGTCCCATGGGTAGTCTCCTTTGTAAAGATTATTTTTATTTTAGCATGATTAATTGATTTGGACACCGTAAATCTCCAAATCATTGAACTACTGAACTAGCAAAGCTAAATTCGTAATCCTTAATATTATAGCACTTTGACGAGGCTGTGTAAAATGGGGAGTTTAAATTCCTTACAATTGGCTAAATGAACATTTTTTGGAAAAAGAAGCCTTTTTACGGCACATAAATGATTAAAAATCAGCTCAAATCTCGCAAATATTGTGCCAAGGACATTGGTGCTTTTCCTAGCACACACTTAATATCATCTGATAAGCCTGCTTGTTCCCCTTTAGCGATTGCGGTATAAGTTGACACCCAAGAATCGTATTCCCATTGCTCGGCTTGCCAAATTTTGCGAGAGTCGTAAGCTTCCTCAACAGTTTCTTCAACGTACGTCACCGTTTTTCCAAGAGAATGACTGATTTGCTCTGCCATTTCCGATAATGTCAATTCTTCTGGTCCTGTCATATTTAAGGTTTGATTTGCCCACTTTTCAGGATTTTTAAGAATTTCTACCGCCACATCGGCAACATCCGAACGCACAACAGCAGAAACTTTTCCATTACCTGCTGGACCTTTGATTTCACCGTATTGGCGTGCCATATCAACAAAAAAATCAACATAAAAATTATCACGCAAAAAAGTGTAAGTCAATCCTTTTTCCTTAATATATTGCTCCGTTGCCGCATGGTCACGTGCCAAAGTAAAGGTTGAACTTGGACTAGCATTGTAAAACGAAGTGTAAACAATATGCTTAACACCAGCCGCTTTAGCAGCATCAATAAAAGCTATGTGTTGTTGCAAACGTTCAGGATTCTCCTTGGCTGAAATCATAAAAAGCACATCAATTCCTGAAAGAGCCGCGATAGCTTCATCAGAATACTCATAACTGCATTTTTTCACAGTTGCCCCTGCCAGTTTGGGAGCACGTTCTGGCGAACGCGCCAAGTGACGTGCCGCAACACCTGCTTCTGATAATTCCTTGGCGACAAAACCACCCAAATGACCCGTCACACCAGTAATCGCTAATGTCGTCATGTTTTTTTCCTCCGTTAGCTTTAATCACCTTCATTTTAGCATGAGCTCACAAAAACTGCTGACATTTAGTTTGAAAATGAAAAGCCAAGCTTTTTAAAAGCTTGGGCTACTTATAAATTATCCGTTATTTTTAACATATTCTGCAATGGCAGAACTGACAAAACTAGCTGTCCCTTGACCTGCCGCTTTATCGATAAAAGCTGTGAAACGATTATCCTCAATATACACTTGCCCCAGACCTGACAAAATCTCCATATCACATGGGTAAAAATGCTCACTAATATAGCTTTGTAAAGTTTCAACTTGTTTTTGAACCTTGCTATCAGAAAGAGAATGCTCTTTTAGCTTTGCAAAGTCTCTCATTATCGCTGCCATTTCTTCCGTAATGACCGAAAAATCAGTCTGTGGATTTTTTTCAAATGCTTGATAAGCTTCCGTCGTTCCCCAACGTTCTTTAGCTTCTCTTTGAAAAGCTTCCAACTCTGACTTGTCGTAAGCCGTAAATGTCATCATGTTTCCTCCATTTTCCTGCAAGGACTTGGCATGACAAATAACTTTTTCCAAATGCTCTTTTTTCAATTCGAGCCATTTTATCTGCTCGCATAAAGCTTCTTCTTTGTCATAGCTTGGGTCCGACAGGATTTCCTTTATTTTTTTAAGAGGAAATTCTAGCTCACGAAACAGAAGAATTTCTTGCAAGCGTTCAAATGCGTCCATATCATAAAAGCGATAGCCATTTTCCCCAATAAAAGAAGGAGTTAAAAGACCAATCTGATCATAATAATGCAACGTTCGCACGCTAATGCCTGATATCTGACTCATCTCTTTTACTGTTTTCATGTACTAGCTCCTCTCGATGATAAGTATAGGCTATAACGTTACGTTAGGGTCAAGAGAAAAAATGAAGTTTTCTGCTTATAATCGCTTACTTCTTTATTCTCACTGGAACTTTTCCCCAGTTTTGCTCTTGAATATGTGGATTTCCTAATGCATAGACTTGGTCGGCTTGTTGCGTTACCACATCCCACGGTTTTGCACCAATTCGAGCCACGATATCCACAGATCTTTTCACCGTTTTGAGGTGTTCCTGCCCTTTTGGCGTAAATCCCAGCACATGAACAGCTTCTGGCAAGGGCTTTTCCACAGCTCCCACCAAAATATAAGCCAAAATACGGCGCACACGCGCCTTTGTGTAGCGTTTCGTGGCAACTTTATCCACTAACTCGTCCACAGTCGCTACGCTCCTAATAGCAGAGCGAATACGGCTAGCTAGTTCTTCATTAACTTGGAAAATCCCAGTCAAATCAGCAGTTGTCAGGATTTGATATTTGAGCAAAGGGAAATAATCATCCCAAGTCACCTGAGAGGCGCCTAGGAAAAGGTCCGCATTTGGCATGAATTTATCCACAAAAGCTTTGTCTTTTCTGTGGACACGCAAATTTGTCGCGGACGCAAATGGTGTTTCTGTCTCAAGCGAGTGATAACCTGCTCCTTGACGCATGATTGGAGTCAGCTGAATAGCTTTTCCAGCGCAAGCTTTGGCATAAGAAAGCCCTAAAATATGATTCGGGGTATTTCCAGTAAAGTTCACACCAGCAAAAGTCTCCCACATTTTCTGCGTTTTCTGTGGATAAGACAAATTATCTGGCAAACTTTGCAAGTAATCCACCATTTTCTGTTGATTATCCTCATAAATCTGTGAAAAGTGTTGATAATCCAGATTTTCTTCCGTGCCAAATGCCAACTTATCCACACCTAAACGCTCTAAAATATCCACCGCACCTTGTGCAAAGTAATCCGCTGACTGAACAGCCACCAAAAATGGCAATTCAACCACCAAATCAGCGCCATTTCGCAGCGCCATTTCCGCGCGTGTCCACTTATCCACAATCGCAGGCTCACCACGTTGGACAAAATTCCCCGACATAGCAACAATCTTGACCCCCTCAGCCTGCGACAGCAAATACTTATGCCCATTATGAAAAGGATTAAATTCAGCAATAATACCAGTAACAGTCATGGAGTGCTCCTTTTTAAGTCTAATTCAATCAACTTTTCCCTAATTCTCTCAAAAATCCGCTCATTTTTAGTAAAAAAGTGCGCGAATTAATGAGCGGATTCCCCTCTACTTCTGACAGACAAAGAACCAGCGGTTTGATTTTTTGCGTGGCTTTTTGTCCTCAAAGTCGGCGTAGAGTTTGAGTGATTTGAAGCCTGCTTGTTCCAAGAGGATATCGTAAGTTAGGACTTCATAAGTGCGTTCTTCATGAACTTCGTCATAGCGTGTGAAGCGTCCATCCTCGTCTTGCAGGAAGAAAGTCAATTCATGCACAACAGAATGTGGTGCCTCATCAGCATAGGTATCCCAAACCATGGCAAATTCTTCTGCGTTTTCATGGTAAGAATAACCAGGAAAAACGGTATCAGTTTGGTAAGTTGAGTGCACGTCAAAGATGAATACTCCGTCCTCATTCAAACAGTCGTAAACTTGTTTAAAGACATCACCAACTTCAACTTCATCAGCCATATAACAGATAGAATCTGAATAACAGGTCACCAAATCGTAATTTCCTGCTTGCGACAAATCGAGCATATTACCTTGTTTGAACTCGATAGCTTCGCTAGCTGCTTTTGCACGTTTTCTTGCGATTTCAAGCATATCCTCACTCAAATCAAGCCCTGTCACGTCAAAGCCAGCTTTGGCAAAACGTACTGACTGAATCCCAGTTCCACAGGCTAATTCCAAGAGTTTTTTCTTATTTTTTGGAAAATGGCGGAGCGAAAAGTCAGTCCATTTATCATAAAGGGAGTCATCCATGATAGCATCATAAACCGATGCAAATTTTTCGTAGTTTTTGTTCATTGTTTTGTCCTATCAAACTTCTATCATTCTTAGAATGAAATAATCTGAGACAAGTGCCCCAGATTATAAGAATAATGCTACAAAATTAAGCAAGGTATTCTGATACGTCAACCATTGGTGCTTCGTGCCAAAGTTTTTCAATGTTGTAGTGTTCACGTTCGTCTTCTGAGAAGATATGGACAACAACATCATTAAGATCAAGAAGTACCCAACCTGTACGACTATCACCTTCAGCATGACTGGCATCACCACCAGCTTCTTTAACTTTTTCACGAATATTTTCTGCAATAGCGTCCAGTTGACGTGTGTTCATAGCGCTAACCACTACAAAATAATCTGTCACACTAGTCAATCCATAAAGGTCTAAGACAACCATGTCTTCTGCACGTTTTTCATCAGCTGCCTTGACAACCAATTCTAGTAATTCTTTTTTATCCATTTAATCCTCTTTTAAAATTTCTTCTAAATCAGCCACTTGGGCAAAACGTCCATTCCAAGTGCTTTCATAATGCTGTATTAATTTCTCTTTCAGCAAAGGTAGTCGTGCCATTTTTAATAACTGCCAAATTATAGCCAAACTCAAACGCCACCTTAACAGTCGTATCAATGCAATAATTCGTTGCCATGCCAATGATAATCAGCCGCTCAATAGCTTGGCTATCCAGATAAGTCTGTAAATGAGTTTCTTTAAAAGCACTATTATAATGCTTATCAAAGATTTTCTCGTCAACTTCTGGAGCAATAGCTTCGTAAATTTCCCAGCCATGACTTCCTGTTAGTAGTTCGTCGTCATTGTGGCGGACGTAAATCACCTCAATGTTTTTCTCACGACAAGTGGCGATTGCTTTTTGCCAGACAGACAAGCAGTTATCAACAGCATACGGTTTAGCCTCTATCAAGGCTGTTTGAATATCAACCACTAACAGAGCTGTTTTCATTTGTCATCTTTCATAAACCCAACATACGCATTATAAGTCTCAATGGTTTGTGGGAAGATAGGAAAGGCTTGGTGCGCTAGATGTTCTACGGTATGAACAGTTTCGTGGGCAACCGCCTTATCTAACGATTCTTTAGCAATCACGCGCGCTTCTTCCACCAAGGGAAAACGGCGATTTGGCTCGATATAGTCTGCCACATAAACAATCTTATCTAGCAAAGACATATCACTTGAACCAACGGTATGAGTCTCAATACTACGCAAGATTTCCTTGTCCGTCACGCCCAAATCTTCTTGAATCTTATAAATACCGACCATGCCATGCCAAACATTATTGCCCCATTTTTTTAGTTCTGGGTCAAGCTGATACTTATCAATCAAATCTAAAAATTCTTGGTCTGAAATCTCTTTGGCATAATCGTGGATTAGTCCAGCCAGTCCAGCTTTTTCCGTATCATAATCATAACGCTCTGCCAATTCAATGGCAGTTTTTTCCACGCCAAGGACATGGTTAAAACGTTTTTCACTCATAACTGATGCAACTTTGCCTAAAAGCTCAGCACGTTCAATTCCCGCGGTATAAGCCTCATAAGTCATGATAAAGTCCTTCTTTCTCAATGTAGTCAATAACTGTCTGTGGCATTAGGAAATTCGGACGGCAACCATTTTCAAAATGATGACGAATCATACTAGATGAAATATCCATCAGCGGCACATCAACCCAAATCACTGGATAAGACGTTCCAGCTTTGTATTTAGGACGTTGAACACCGACAAATTGCACCATTTTAATCAATTCCTCAATTTTATGCCATTTTGGCAAATAATCCACCATGTCTGCGCCAATGATGAAATAGTAATCAACATCAGGATTTTTTTCAATCAAAAGCTTCATTGTATCGTAAGTATAGCTGATGCCTTTACGTTCCAATTCAATGGTTTCAATCCCCAAACCATCAACACCTTCAATGGCTAATTCAAGCATTTTCAAGCGATGTTTTTCATCGATTGTATTTTTCTTATCAACGTGTGGTGGCTCGTATTCGGGCATAAGAAAAACCTTATCCAAACACAATTGTTGGCGAACTTGGTCTGCAACGACGAGATGTGCATTATGAACAGGATTGAAATTACCTCCTAGAATTCCAATCTGCTTACGATTTTTATCTTTTTCTTTCTTCTCCAATTCAACTTTGGTGAATGGAGTTAACAATTCTAATGCCATATTGACTACCTCCAAGCCAGGCGACTTCTTAAACGACTAACTCTTTAAACGACATTGTCAATTCGTAAACTTGACTTTATCGATTCAATTCTTTTACTTTTGGTGAGATTTTACGGTTTTGTTTTTTAGACGATTCTTTATAAAGAATAAGGATACGTCCGATTTTCAAAACAGTATCGCAACCAATTTCATCTTCTAAGATTTCAGCAACTTCGTGAATATCTTCATCGGTATTTTGAAGAAGCGTTACCTTAATCAATTCGCGCGCATCCAAAGCATTTCGGACACTTGTTTTAATTTGGTCATTAAGACCATTTTTCCCAATTTGCACAATTGGTTTCATTGAGTGTGCTTGTGATTTCAAAAAAGCACGTTGTTTTGATGTTAACATAATTATCATATCAGGCATAAAAATCCACTAAAAACACACTCAACAAAAAATCTTAATTTGTTCAGTCGGCTTTTCAGTAAATTTTCCGCCTCTGTTCAAGTCACTCAAAATTGACCTGAACTTCCTTTCTTTTTATTCTTTTAAATCAATGCCTTGCGAAGCAATACTGCCACCCCTTCGGGCGCCCAAGCAGCAATTTTAACAGAGCTATCTTGCGAAGCTTTAATGCGAATCCAACCCAGCCCAGAATAAACCACATCCATTTTAGCTTTAATGGTAAATTCATGACGGACTAATTTTGGAAAATCAGCTAATTCCTTGTCTATTGGTGGTGTTAAAAGACTACCAACGTGTTTGTCATAGAAAGCATCAGCACCAGCTAATTTGGTACGGTGCAATTTCAAATTATTGTCAAAATAAGCTGTAAAACCTTGCTTGTCTCCTGAGATAAAATCAAAACGTCCCAAACCGGCCAAGAACAGCGTTTGTTCAGGGTTGAGCTGATAAGTTTTCGGTTTAATTTCTTTCTTAGGACTGATGTATTTCAAATTTTTATCCCCAAGATAATGTGCCATTTGGTGACGGTGAATAATCCCTGGTGTATCAAAAATATAACTACCGTCGTCCAATGGAATTTCGATTTTATCAAGGGTTGTTCCAGGGAAGCGAGATGTCGTAATAATATCTTTTTCACCTGTTATTTCTTTGATAATAGCATTGATAAGGGTTGATTTACCAACGTTTGTAACACCCACGACGTAAACATCACGCCCACGACGTAATTTTTCAATTTTTTCAATCAAGTCCTTGATAGCCTGATGATTTTGGGCGCTCGTCAAAATGACATCAACTGGACGAAGCCCTTCTTCATGCGCACGTTCTGTCAGCCATTGTGTCACTTTGCTATCCTTAACTGATTTTGGCAAAATATCCTTTTTATTTCCGACAAGTAAGACGTCATTGCCAGAAACAAAACGTGGCAAGCCAGGGATAACTGAACCATTGAAATCAAAGATGTCCACAACATTAACCACAAGAGCATCACTATCTCCAACTTCGTGTAGAAGTTTCAAAAATTCATCATCAGTGATGTGCACATCGGTGATTTCATTGTAATGACGTAATCTAAAACATCTTTGGCAATACAATTCGCCACTCTCTAAACCTTTTTCAAGAGCAGCTTTTGGGGTATATCCTACCTTTTCCTTATCTTCTATTTGAATTTTAGCTCCACAGCCAATACATAATAATTCTTCCATTAAATTCCTTTTTGATATTGAATTTTTCCGTATTTTTCTTCAAGTTTAGCCCAAACACGGCGTTCGCGCCAACGATTAATCTTTGTATTCCAAGCATCAGAAGTCACTAATGGCTTAACCAAAACAGACTGAATACCAGCACGGTGTGCCGCACGAATGTCCGTCATTAACTGATCACCGACCATGATAACCTCATCACGATCAAAACCATAACGTTTGATTGCCATATTGATACCGCGTGTAAAAGGTTTCATAGCACGGCTAACAAAGTCCACACCAAATCGCGAAACCGCACGATTCACACGAGAATGCTTGTTATTTGATACGACCACAACTGAAATATCCGCCATAGTCATCTCATCTAACCATGCACGCACTTCAGGCGTTCCATCAGGATTATTCCATGCGATTAAGGTATTATCTAAATCCACTAACACGGCATGAATCCCACGTCGTAATAAATCATCTGCTCTTAAATCATAAACTGCCTCAACCACGAAGGTCGGCCTATAATCGTCTATACTCAAATCCTTCTCCAAAAAATATATTTTACTATTTATTTTAACATATTTGCCAAAATATGGCGAATTGAAAACCATTCCCACATAAGGAAATTTAATGAAAAAAGAGCAGCAAGCCACTCTCTATAAACTTATTTTTCTTTTCCGTCAACAACTCGTAGTAAGATAACAAGTTCGACAGCTGCTAGAATGAGCAAGACGATAAAAGCGTTGCGTGAACCTTGGGCTGTTGCTGCAGAGTAACTAAGGCTGCTGTTTGTTTGGCTTAAGGCTACAACCAGTGAAGCGATTGTTGTTCCAACAGCACCAGCAAATTGTTGTAGTGTATTAAAAATAGCATTAGCATCTGCACGCTCCTTAAGTGCTATTTGTTTTTGACCACTTGTCATGACATTACCAAAAGCAATTCCAGTTCCACCCATTGATAGGATGTAGAAAATTGTCAACCAAGTATTTGATAAATGCAAGCCAAAAATACTATAAAGACAAAGAGCAAAAACAAGCATGCTTACCCCAAAAATAATTGGCTTTTTAGCTCCCAAACGATCTAAGATACTTCCGCTAAATGGAGCAAAACAAGCACCAATAAACGCTCCTGGAAAAACCAGAAGACCTGCTACTGTTGATGTTGAATGATTAACCATTTGAATATAGTTTGGAATCAAGAATGATAGTCCCAAGTTAACAATTTGGAAAAGGAAAAATGCCACGACGTGTCCTGCAAATTTTCCATCTTTCAAAACGGATAGCTCAACAATCGGCACAACTAATTGAGCTGAACGTTTCACAAGTACGACAAGCCCTGTTATACCAACAAATAAACTGCCTAGAACAGGCAAGCTAAGAAAATCGTAATCAGCAAGATTATTAATTCCTAAAATCAAACCAATAAAGGCACAAAGAATCGCAATCACGCTAAGAATATCTAATTTTTCACGCGCTACTTCATCTTTTTGTTCAATAGACGTCACACCTAATGCCAAAGAAATTAATAACAGCGGAATTAACAGAACAAAAATAAAACGCCAACCTAAGTTTGAAGCGACCAGACCACCAAATGTTGGCCCAACTGCTGGAGCGACCGCTGTAATCAACGTTCCCACTCCCATCATTGTACCAATTTTACTCATTGGCACTTGGTCCAAAATGATATTAAACATCAAAGGGAGAGCAATTCCGACACCAATCCCTTGAACCACACGACCAAATAAAAGGAGGGCAAAACTTGGCGCAATAGTATCGATTAGAATCCCCAAAATAAACAACAAGTTGGCTGCTAAAAAGACAGATTTTGTCTTAAATGAACGTTTTAAATAAGCTGACAAAGGCACAACTGACGCAACAACCAAAAGGTAAATCGTTGTCATCCATTGAACCGTTGAGGTATTAATTCCAAATTCTGTCATCAAGGTTGGAAATGTGATATTCATAGCTGTTTCGACAACCACACCACAAAATGATAACATTCCCGCACCAACAACGGCTCTAATGACTTTAGGTGAAATTTTTTCTTCTGACATGTGTCCTCCTATTTTTCTTTCATGTAATACTTTAAAATTTTCTCAAAAATGGCAATATCCTCTTCTGAAAAGTTTTTTTCCAACTCTCTTTCTTGATTTCTGAAGTAAGAGCGACATTCTTCCACTAAACCTTGAGCTTTCTCCGTTAAATAAACGGATTTTTGTCTGGCATCCTGTTGCGATACTTGACGATAAATTAGTACCTTTTTCTCCATTCGTTGCAAAAGTACCGTCGTCGTTGAACGCTGAATGTTAAATTCTTTTTCAATGTCTTGCTGGAAATATTCTTCCTTTACACCTTGACTTAAAAAATCAATGATAGACATCTGCATACCAGTCAAATCAAACGGTTTTGCGAATTGGTCAAACTCTCGCCCCAATTGATTGCTTGCCTTTTTGACCAAACGTCCGATATTTTTTTCCATAACGTTTCCTCATTTTTGTTAGTTAGCTAATTATTAGAAAGCTAACAAATTATAGTTTAAGCCTATTTTATAAAAATGTCAAGGGACAAAACAAAAAACGTCATGGCAAGCAAATTTGCTCAACCATAACTCTTTGATATTGTGATTAATGCAATTGTTTACGCACAGCGATTAAGTCATGGAGAGAAACCGTTAAAACAGCTACGATGATGAAAATCATTCCCACAAAATCCATTGGGTAGAAAATTTCATGCATAATGGTTACCGAGAAAAAGACTGATGAGACTGGTTCTACCGCTGCAAGCAGGCTCCCTTTCACAGCCCCAATAATCGTCGTCCCTTTTAAGAAAAAAGTATAAGCAAAGACAGTTCCGATAATGATAATTCCAAATAAAGCTAACCAATTACCTGATGTTAACACTAGCGGATACTGCCATGAGCGTGTCATGATTGGAAAAACGATGCCTCCCATAAGCATGCCAAGTCCAATCACCGTAAAACTTCCAAATTTACGAATTAATTTGACAGGCAAAACAATGTAAAAAGAATAAGTTACTGCTGAAAATATCCCCCAGAAAAAGCCTTTCGGAGTCATTGCCAAACCGTCAAAATGACCATGTGTTGCAATGATAAAGGTACCTAAAATCGCAAAGAGAATCGCAAAGAATTCTGACAATGTCGGTAGTTGCTTATTTTTCAACGACACGTAAGCCAAAATAATAATCGGTGCCACATACTGTAAAACCGTCGCCGTACCAGCATTCGTGTAGTGAATTGCCATCAAATACGCATATTGATTCATCAAAAGCCCAATAATGGCAAAAACAGCGATACCGCCTAAAACTTTCAGCTGTTTTATTGCACGAAAAAAATGCTGTGGTTGCGAAATTATCGCCATTACAGTCAACAAAAGCCCAGAAACAATTAATCTCATGCTTGTCAGCAAGTTAATGTTCAGCCCATGTGTCATAAGATATTGCCCTGAGATGCCAGAAATCCCCCAAGCAATACCTGCCATAAGCACCATAATTGTTCCCTTTAAATTCTTATTCATCTTAACTCCATTCAACACATCAAAAGTAAATTCAGCTATCAGTATAACATATTTAAATCAAAGAAAACACACCACTTCTGATACTTTTGTCAAATAATCTTTCTAAAAATTCTGCCCTGCTGTACAAAAAATCACCCCGAAGGATGATTTTACTTATTATTAGTCTTCTTTTAATTTTGCCAACTCTTGTGCCAACAATTTAAGCGCAACTTGTGGGTTAGCTTTACCTTTTGTAGCTTTCATCAAAAATCCAGTGAAGGCTTTATCGGCATTACGTTTACCAGACTTGAAGTCAGCAACAGCAGCTTCATTATCCTCAAAAACTTGGTGGATAATCGGAATAAGCACAGCAGGGTCAGAAATTTGAACCAAACCAGCTTTTTCAACGTATTCACGCGCAGAACCACCATTTTTAGCCAAATGAACAAAGACTTTCTTGGCAATTTTTGATGAAATCGTACCGTCAGCAATGATAGCAAGCATTTCAACAAGATTTTCAGGTGTCAACAAGATTTCTGGAAGTGTCTTATTTTCGCTGTTCAAGAATTGAGCAACTTCACCCTGCAACCAGTTAGAAGCTTGTTTAGCATCACCACCAAGCGCAACTGCACTTTCAAAGAAATCAGATGTTGCTTTCGTTGCTGTCAATTGCGCAGCATCGTAAGCTGTCAAACCAAATTCAGTGACGTATTTGGCACGACGGTCTTTTGGAAATTCTGGCAATGTTTTGCGAACTGATTCAATCCATTCGTCTGACACTTCGTAAAGTGGTAGGTCTGGTTCTGGGAAATAACGATAATCTGATGACCCTTCCTTAACACGCATCAAAATTGTTTCACCAGTCGATTCATCATAACGACGTGTTTCTTGTTGAATTTGACCACCTGAACGAAGAACTTGTGCTTGGCGTTTTTGCTCATAGATAAGCCCTTTACGCACGTTGTTAAATGAGTTCAAGTTTTTCAATTCAGCTTTCACACCAAATTCTTCTTGACCATATGGACGAAGAGAGATGTTGGCATCCACACGCATAGAACCTTCTTCCATTTTAACGTCAGAAATACCAGTGTATTGGATGACTTCTTTAAGAGCTGTTAAGTAAGCATAAGCTTCTTCCGGGGAACGCATATCAGCTTCTGAGACGATTTCAATCAACGGTACACCTTGACGGTTAAGGTCAACATAAGAATAACCATCAGTACCGTGAGTGTTTTTACCAGCATCTTCTTCCAAATGAGCACGTTCGATACGAATTTTTTTAGTTGACCCATCTTCAAGCTCAATTTCAATCCAACCATTGTAGCCAATTGGCTCATCAAATTGTGAAATTTGGTAAGCTTTTGGATTATCAGGATAGAAATAGTTTTTACGGTCAAAGTGCATATTTTGGTGAATATCCATGTTAAGTGCCAAGGCTGCTTTAATACCAGCATCAATAACACCTTTATTCATCACAGGAAGAACACCTGGGAATGACCAGTCGATAACATTTGTATTGGCATTTTGTTCATTACCAAAATGTGCTGATGTCGGTGAAAAAATCTTTGAATTTGTATTTAACTCAACGTGGACTTCAAGCCCGATGACTGTTTCAAAGTTCATTATTTGTCACCTCCAAAAATAATCGGTTGTTGTTTATGATAATCAGTTGTTGCTTCAAAGGCTGCTGCAGCTTGGTAGATAGTTTCTTCGCTGTATTTTGGACCAATCAATTGCATACCAACTGGAAGCCCTTGGGCAAATCCAGCAGGAATTGAAAGCCCTGGAAGCCCAGCCAAGTTGACAGGAATTGTCAAAATATCTGCCAAATACATAGCAACAGGGTCATGATTAAGGGTATCCAAACCAAAGGCTACACTTGGAGCAGTTGGACCTAAAATCAAATCATAATCCGCAAAGATTTTTTCAAAATCACGAATAATCAATGTACGAACTTGACCAGCTTTTTTGAAGTAAGCATCGTAATAACCTGATGACAAACTAAATGTACCAAGCATGATACGACGTTTCACTTCATCACCGAAACCTTCGCTACGTGTATTAACATAAATATCTTCAAGATTGTTGTAGTTTTCAGTGCGGTAACCGTAACGAATACCGTCAAAACGTTGCAAATTTGAAGAAGCTTCTGATGATGCAATGATATAGTAAACCGCTACGCCATATTTACTGTGTGGAAGACTAACTTCCTCAACTGTTGCACCAAGTTTTTCAAAGTGTTTAGCCGCTTTAAGAATTGTTTCTTTCACTTCTGGATCGATACCTTCTCCAAGGTATTCTTTTGGCAAAGCAATTTTCATGCCTTTAATATCTTGACCAATTTTAGCTGTGAAATCAGCCACTTCGCGGTCAGAAGATGTCGCATCTTTAGCGTCATGACCAGCAATCACATTCAACAATTGTGCATTTTCTTTAACTGTTTGAGAAAATGGACCGATTTGGTCAAGTGAGCTACCAAATGCAATCAAACCAAAACGTGACACACGTCCATAAGTTGGTTTCAAACCGACAACACCATTAAAGGCTGCCGGTTGGCGGATTGAACCACCAGTATCAGAACCTAATGCCAAACGAACTTGACCTGAGGCAACAGCTGCCGCAGAACCACCAGATGATCCACCAGGAACTTTGCTATGATTCCAAGCATTTTTTGTTTTCTTAAAGTATGATGTTTCAGTTGAACCACCCATGGCAAATTCGTCCATGTTTGTTTTACCAACAACAATCATATCCTTACCGTAAAGTTTTTCAACCGCAGTTGCATCAAAAATTGGTTCATAGTTGTAAAGCATTTTAGACGCTGCTGTTGTTAAAATACCACGTGTTGAAATATTATCTTTAACAGCCAAAGGAATCCCTGACATCACATTATCAGCATCAATTCCTTTCTCATCAACGGCTGCCGCTTGTGCAAGAGCTGCTTCTTCAGAAACAGTGATGAAAGAATCAACAGCTGCTTCACGTTCTTTAATATCTTCAAGTGTTGCTTTGGTTAATTCAACCGCTGAGATTTCTTTATTGACAAGAAGATTATGCAACTCATCAATTGATTTTGTATTAAATGACATTAGGCATCTCCTCCGTCCTCTAAGATAGCAGGAACTTTAATATAGTAATTTTCAGATTGAGGCACATTTTTAAAGAGCTCATCACGGTCATCACCAGCTACTGCCACATCTTCACGCATAACAGTCTTACGGTCTGCCATTGTTGTCGTTACAGGGATACCCTCTGTATCAACTTCATTCAAGAGTTCTACCATATCTACAATTTTAGACAAAGTTGTCGCAAATTCTGCTGTTTCTTCTTCAGCAAAGGACAATTTTGACAAATCAGCCACATGACGAACTTCTTCTTCAGAAATTTTCATCTCTATCTCTCCTTGATTAAATTAAATCGTAACTTAAATTACAATACAGTCCTTAAAATTATACCATATTTTAAGCCTCTTTAACATGAAAAAAAGAAGTAGTCTCCCACTTCTTCCAACTTTTAAACAATCTTTGCACCTAAGACATTTTTAAAATGATTTAGTGCAAACTGATGATTTTCCTCTGTTAAGCTCGCGACTGCTTCCGCCGGAATCTCAATGTCATATCCTAAATTGTAAGCGTCAATAGCTGTATGAAAGACACAAATATCCGTCAAAACACCTGTCAATACAACAGTTGTCACACGACGTTCGCGCAATCGAACATCCAAATCCGTCCCTGAAAAGGCTGAATAATGACGTTTATCCAACCAAAAAACTTTGCTATCTTCCTTGATTTCTGCATATAAATCAGCTAACTGACCATATAAATCACGACCGCTTGTTCCCTTGATATTATGAGGTGGGAACAATTTTGTCTCTGGATGAAAATCATCACCCTCATCATGACCATCAATGGCAAAGAAGATATAATTCCCCGCTTCATAGGCTTCTTTGGTGACACGCGTAATAGCTTCTTCAATAGCTTGTGCTGGCTTTCCAGCCGTTAACTTGCCATCATTTGCTACAAAATCATAGGTATAGTCAATTGAAACAAGAGCTTTTTTCATTAATTATATTCCTTTAATTTATCGAAGATACCTTCATTGATGACTTTAAGGTAAGTTCCTTTCATCCCCAATGAACGGCTTTCGATAATCCCTGCAGATTCCAATTTACGTAGGGCATTGACAATAACTGAACGTGTAATACCAATGCGGTCAGCAATAACTGATGCAGTTAAGCGACCTTCTGTACCGTCTAATTCACCCAAAATAGCTGATACAGCTTTCATTTCTGAGTAAGATAGCGTGTTAATAGCCATATTAACAGCTGTTTGTTTACGAATGGTTTCTTCAAGATTTTCAGTTTGAAGATTAAGTAATTGGATACCAACTACTGTTGAGGCAATTTCAACAAGAATCAAATCATCTTCTAAAAATTCTTTATCATTACGCCAAATGATAAGAGAACCTAGACGCATACCGCCACCATAGATTGGTGCAATAGTTGTCAAGCCATCAGGATAGATGTCTTTTGATTCTACTGGGAAAATAGTCAATTCATTATCCACAGACAAATTTGCCTCTGTGTCGTAAACACGACTAGCCGCTTTAACATAGCTTTCTGGGAATTGTTTGGCATCAAAGAATTCCTCTACGCGGTCAGTATTTGTTTTATACTTCATTGCATAACCAAGAAGGTTACCCCCTCCATTAATGATGCAAGCGTTACAATCAATGATATCAGCTAATTGAGCAGCCATTGTATTATATGGCAATTCAGTGTCTAAGCTGTCAACGGAGCGTTGCAAAATTGATGTAATCTTTCGTGTTTTTTCTAATAAATTCGGCATTTTCTACTTCCTTTGCGTTATTTGCGTTACAATTATATCAAAGGAATTCTTATTTTGCAAACAATTATCTGAAAATTCCTTTATCTTCTGACATTTTTTGTAAACGCATTCTTTTTAGGCGGATTTTAATTAAAAAAAGCATTAAAACGTTCGGGTTTTAAAGTTGATTTTTCAATCAAACTGTAAACTTCCAACATTTTAATAGCTTTTTCCTTAGCGTCGATATTGATTTAATACTCTTGTTAACTTTTCTTGAACTTCTGCCAATTCTTCCACGCGTGGTAGATAAACGATACGGAAGTGGTCCGGTTCATTCCAATTGAATCCTTTACCAGGAACCAACATAACTTTTTCTTGTTTCAATAATTCCAAACAGAATTGTTCGTCATCATCAATCTGATACATGTCACGGTCAATTTTAGGGAAAATGTAAAGTCCTGCATCTGGTTTTACAGCTGAAAGCCCTGGAACTTCATTAACAGCTTTGTAGATAAAGTTACGTTGTTCATAGATTCGACCACCAGGAATCAACAATTCATCAACTGATTGGTAGCCACCAAGTGATGTTTGAACAACATGTTGACCTAAAACATTAGCGCAAAGACGCATATTTGCCAACATATTAAGCCCTTCAATGTAGCCTTTAACATTATTTTTAGGACCTGATAAGACCATCCAACCAACACGAAAACCACAGATTCGGTGAGATTTTGATAAACCATTCATTGACACACAGAAAACATCTGGTGCTAAGCTAGCAATTGCTGTGTGTTTTTTGCCATCCATTACCAAGCGATCATAGATTTCATCAGCAAAGATAATCAAATCATTTTGACGAGCAATTTCAACAATTTCTTTAAGAAGCTCATCAGGATACAAAGCTCCCGTTGGGTTATTAGGGTTAATCACAACAATCGCTTTTGTGTTAGAAGTGATTTTTGATTTGATATCATCAATATCAGGATACCAGTTGGCTTTTTCATCACAAAGATAATGAACAGCATTGCCTCCCGCCAAGCTAACACAAGCTGTCCACAATGGGTAATCAGGCATTGGTACTAAGACCTCATCGCCATCATCAAGAAGCGCCTGAAGAGATATTGAAATCAATTCAGATACACCATTTCCTAGATAAATATCATCAATATCCACATGTGGGAACCCTTTTAGCTGACAATATTGCATAATTGCCTTACGCGCAGAAAAAATCCCTTTACTATCTGAATAAGCTTCACTATTGCGAGCATTGGCAATCAAATCTCGAATGACTTCGTCTGGTGCTGTAAAGCCAAATTCAGCTGGGTTACCAGTATTAAGACGCAAGATTTTTTCACCATTAGCAATCATACGAGTGGCTTCGTCAAGAATTGGTCCACGGATGTCATAAGAAACGTGTTCTAGCTTTGAAGATTTATCAAATATTTTCATAGATTTTACCTCGTTTTAGATATTATAAACTTTCCCCTACAAATTTTCAATCCAAGAAAGGTTAGTTAGACGCAAAAAATAGTCAAGATAGCTATTATCGTTTGCTAAATATACTTCAATATCTCTCACCAAATCTGGATAATCGGTAATAATCCCGTCTGTACTGGTTTTGACGTATTTTTCAATATCATCAGTTGAATTAATCGTCCAGACGTAAATCTTCTTGCCATTTTTATGCGCTGTACGTGCTAAGAGCTCATTATATGAGAAGTCCTCAATCGCATAAAAATCCACTTTCTGGCTGGTGAAATTTCCAATTTGCAAAGAAATGGTATAACCTGTTTTGATTGCTGGGTCAAGTTTTTCAACCGTTTCAATTGTCTTTAGGTCCGCAGACATGGTCATATAAGATTTCTCAACACCCAGCTCTTTCATTTTATCAACAAACAATTGTTCATAATTTGCAGGTTCATTGCCTGTTGGTTTTAACTCGACTAACAATTTAATACCGAGTTGCTTTGCCTTAGCGACGTAATCCTCGAAAGAAATAATTTGCGATTGGTATCCATTTTGACTTGTTTTCAAACCAATGACGTCTTTAGCATTAGATTGTGAAATCGTGATATCCTTGCCCGTTAAGCGTTTAAGATTATCATCATGGCTAACGATAAATTGCTGGTCTTTTGATAAAATAATATCCATTTCAGCATAGTCAGCGCCAGCATTTGCCGCACCTTCCAAAGCCTCCAGAGAATTTTCAACCCCTTGCGAAACCATTCCCCTATGTGCAATCACTTCTAGGTGCTCTACAGGTTCGCCAGACACTTTCAAAACATTGTATATATAATTCATACCACCAATGACCAGAATTAGTCCAGCCAAAGCTAACAAACGATGTCGCCTATTTCCTTGATTAGCGGGTGCTAAAGTGCTACTGCTATTTTCTATCACTTGTAATAAGTAGGAAATCGATGCTAATTTGAACAGCAGTCGCCCTGCAAACAATACTCCCCAAACAAAGGATAAGAATAAAGTTTCAAACCAAAACGATTTATCTACACCATCAACCAAAGCCGCCAAACTGATGCCAAGGAAACTAAACACAGCAACAACAGCTATAACACTAATCAAAACAATAGCAAGCCCAAATAATTTAAAAATTTTCTTACCACGTGTTAGTTGCCAAGATGTTGCCATATGACGTCCAAAACGTTCACCTTTTCCAGTCACCGTCAAGGGCAAGGTGTATAAAAATCGAAGATTTAGGTAGCCTAAAACAAGGTAAAGCCCATAATAGAGTAGTTTTCCATTTGCCGTTTTCGAAAGCTCACCTGAGATAAATTTCGGAATATAGAGATTTTCTAACAAAGCTGATGAAAACATCACATTCAAAAACGGAATCGTTAAGATAAGATAAACCAAAAAGGCTAAGAAGTGCCAGCCTGAAATGGCTTTAAAAAAGTAAATTGCTTCTTCTTTTAACCGCATCCAAGTCAACCGTAATTTTGCTTCCTTATGCCGAACAATTTCAACGAGAAGCGAAAATTCTAGGTAAACTAAAAAAGCTAGCAAAAAAAGATAAATCACCAAAACACTTAATGTTAATGGATTGGTTAAAAAAGAAAAGATATTGTCGGTTGTCATTCCTGGAATGTCAGAACCAACCAAAACAACCCTAATTAACAGTGACAGGACATAAGCCCCAACTGTCGTGATTAGGAGTTGTAAAATCGTTGCTCGTAAAATGTATGTGTATTTATGACGATACAAATCTTTTAAAACAGCTATCATATCTTTTCTCATTACTTTTTTCCTCACTTTTTCTATTATAGCAAAATATATTCAGAAAAATACTTCAAACGCTTTCATTTTTTACATAAAAAGAGTATAATAAGTTTAGGGATGTTTTAACAATAATTGTAAGCGTTTAACGCTACTTGTTCATCCCGCAATTAGCTTATTAAACTTATTGATATGGGCTGAAAGTTTGGAATGCGGGATGCTTTTACCTGATGTAATAGCACACGGATAACTAACCTTAGGTCACTAAAACCAAGATTTCTTATTAATCCTACATTTTCGGTCACTTTTACGCTCTTGCTAGCATAATTAAGGAGGAGGCAGTTATGTCACATCATTATGAACGAATCCTAATTGCGATTGATGGTTCTTATGAATCAGAGTTGGCTTTTGAAAAAGGGGTAAACATTGCACTACGCAATAATGCTGAGTTGCTACTAACACACGTTATTGATACACGCGCACTTCAAAGCGTTGCTACTTTCGACACTTACATTTATGAAAAGCTCGAACAGGAAGCAAAAGATGTATTGAACAATTATGAGCAACAAGCACGCGAAAAAGGATTAACGAAAGTCAAACAAGTTATCGAATTTGGTAATCCTAAAACTCTCCTAGCACGAGATATTCCTGACAAAGAAAAAGTTGACTTGATTATGGTTGGGGCAACTGGTCTCAATACATTTGAACGACTTCTTATCGGGTCTTCATCAGAATATATCATGCGTCATGCAAAAGTCGATTTGCTAGTTGTTCGTGATAGCGAAAAGACTTTCTAAGTCTTGCGCCATATCGATACTCTTTAATAATAATTTTTAATCAATCTTCTATAATTACAAAAAAAGCCAAGTTAGTTTAATGACTAGCTTGGTTTCTTTTTTTACGATTTAATGATTTTTGAATTTGACGGTCAAGTTCACGTTTGATAGCAGGTTCAGGCGCAAACCGTTCTTCCCAGTCATCCGGTTTCAAAATTTTATGTGTTACAGGGTCAAAATGCGCTTTTCCGTCAGGAAAGATTTTTCCCATATTGGCTTCATGAACCGTATCAAAAAACGGTTTTGGGTCAACTCCCATCAAAACAAATGAACCATAGGTCAAATATAACAAGTCCGTCAAAGCATCTACCTGACCAACCAGCGGTGTTTCTAGATGTTCTTTACTTCGTACTTTATTTACTGCCTTATCAATGGCAACATGCAAATTTGATATTGATTTTTCAAACGTTTCTGGATTCCCCTTACTTGCCGCATGTAGAAATTCGACAATTTCTTCCACTTTAAAATCAGAACGATGTGTTGCCTCTTCACTGCCGTACAATCGTGGTGTTTCGCAAGTCTCACCGTCCATAAGATGATGAAAATCCTTAACTTTATTGAAATTCTCGTCTTGACTTTCAAAACTTTCTTCAACTTCAAAATGAATTAAGCCGTAATGAGCCAAAGCCTTTGAAATGCCATCATTGTTATTGCTGTCAGTTGTGTAGTGAGCGAGTTCTTTAACCGAACTTTTAGCATTTCCCATAGCCACACCAATACCGACACCTGATAACATCTCAATATCATTATCAGAATCACCAAATGCCATGACTTCAGCTAATTCAAAGCCAAACATCTCACCCACACGCTCAATCCCTTTTATCTTTGATTGTTCTTTTGAGATTAAGTCCGCAGAATAAGGGCTACTACGTGTGATTTTGATATAAGGAAAAGCTTCCTGAATCTTATCAGTCTCACCTTCAGTTGCAACAAGAACGATTTGGTAAATCGGCTGGCGCATAATGGTTAACAGATTGTTCAAATTTTGCGGTTTGAAACGACGAATCAAATACTTAAAGCTGCGCTCCACCGCTTTTGCCCAACGTTTTGGGACAATCGTGCTAACCACTTGTCCAAAACGGCTAGTTCCCATATCAATAATACGTGAACCAACTAAACCAGATGCCGTTCCCAGAGAAATTTCACGGCGCCTATCATTCGCATAACGAATAATACGATAAATGGTTGAAACAGGTAATTGATTATGATAAAGCACTTGGTCACGTGTAAAAATATATTGCCCATTATAGGTTACCGCAAAATCCAAGCCAAGATTTTCAAGATACGGTTGTACAAAACTTGGTCCGCGACCTGTCGCCAGACCAACAAAAATTCCTTGTTTTTTCAAACTTTTAATGGCTTTTTGTGTTGATTGTTGCACATTTTTTCGGTCATTTAAAAGAGTTCCATCAATATCAAAAAAGACTGCTTTTATCGCCAAATCGTTTCCTTGCCCTCCATCTTTATGTTAAAATAGATTATAACACATTTTTAAAGGAAGTTTTATAATAATGAAAAAAATCCTTGTTCTGCATACTGGTGGTACCATTTCTATGCATGCTGATGAAGCAGGTAATGTCTGCCCAGATACCGATAACCCAATGAATCATGTTGGGATTAATCTTGAAAACATTCAAGTGACGGCACTTGATTTTTTTAATGTTCCAAGCCCGCACATTACACCTAAACATATGCTAAAACTCTACCAAGAGATTAAGAAAAACGCTGATAACTATGACGGCATTGTCATCACTCATGGCACAGATACCCTAGAGGAAACGGCTTATTTTCTTGATACAATGGAAATTCCCAATATTCCTATTGTCCTAACGGGTGCTATGCGCTCATCAAACGAGCTTGGTAGTGACGGTGTTTATAATTATCTTAGTGCCCTTCGTGTGGCTAGTCATGACCAAGCTATCGGAAAAGGTGTTCTCGTTGTCATGAACGATGAAATTCACGCAGCCAAATACGTCACAAAAACGCATACTACTAACGTTTCAACCTTTCAAACACCAATTCACGGTCCACTTGGTCTGATTACAAAACATGACATTCTTTTCTTTAGAACGGCTGACCCACGTGTCCGTTTTGATTTGCAGGATATTTCAGGGACAGTTCCTATTGTAAAAGCTTACGCTGGTATGGGGGGAGACGGCATTATCAGTTTCCTAAATCCTAGCAATGTCTGTGGCGTTGTTGTCGAAGCCCTTGGCGCTGGAAATGTGCCACCACGCGCAGCTCAAGAAATCGTTGATTTAATCAAACAAGGGGTACCTGTTGTTCTCGTTTCACGTTGTTTCAACGGTATTGCCGAACCTGTTTATGCTTATGAAGGTGGCGGTGTTCAACTCGCCAAAGCTGGTGTCATGTTTGTCAAAGAACTCAACGCCCAAAAAGCACGCTTGAAATTGCTCATTGCCTTAAACGCTGGCTTAAAAGGACAAGCCCTCAAAGAATACATTGAAGGTTAATTAATACAAAAAGATCTGAAACATTGATTCTGCCAAACTGACAGACAGTGTCTCAGATTTTTTATTAATCAGGAATATATTCTAAAATGTCCCCAGGCTGGCAACCCAATTCACGGCAAATGGCATTTAAAGTCGTTAACCGAACAGCTTTAGCCTTTCCTGTTTTAAGAATAGAGAGATTAGCATTCGTAATCTCAATACGTTCCGCCAATTCCCCAGATTTCATTTTCCGCTTTGCCAGCTCAACATCAAGATTAATTCGAATCATATGCTTCCTCCTTTAAATCGTAAATTCGTTTTCTTCAGCGATGATATTTGCTTCTTTTAAAATCATTGAGAATACCCAGACTACAAAAGCAGCCACCAAGTATGCTACATTAACAAGGTTAAGCACCTCCGAACCAGAACATAAACTTTGGAACCAGCTATCCAAAAATGCCAAAGCGATAAAATTATATTCAACATAACGCGCTAGTTTAACATTGTCTTGAGTAAAAATGCGATTATCAATAATATTTTGAAAGAACATTTTAACCCAAACAAGCAAAGCAATCCAAAGAACAGAAACAATAACGGTCAATCCAATAAAAGCTGGCGAATGTAACAGTTTTTCTGGAATGTTAATATCAAATACGATGCCATTGCCTACTTGATTAGTCAAAGCTAAATGTGATTGAGTCACCGAAAGTCCAATAGCGATTATCGTTGATATGACAATAACAGCAATCACAATATTGATAAAAATATTAGCAATTTTCAAGACTTTATAGTTTGTTTTTTCATGATATTCTCCTTTAATCGTATCTTTTTTTATTGAGCTAAACGACGTGTGCGGAAGTATTTAACTGCCAAAGTCGCTAAATCTGTTTTGTCAGCTAAAACTTCCTTAATAGTGAATTCTGAAATAAATGCTTTTAATTGCGCAAGACCATAGATAATAACACTGTTTGTTAGAATGGTTAAAGCAGTCAACAACCATGTCTTTGTTTCCTTACCGATTGACCAATCAATGACACCATAGTGACCAACGTGGACAGTATCATAACCGTAAATATGTGAAACCAAATCAGCAATAATAGTTAAAGCTAGAACGATAGTTGTAAGATTGATAGCGACTTTAGCGACTGTTTTGATAAGGTTTCCGATAGTTTTTGTATTCATGATAAATCTCCTAAAAATTGTTTTCTTGAATTTATTGTGAGCTCAGTTTTTAAATCCGTTTTACAATATGTAATTATTCTTTTTCGAAAATATTTTATTGTTTTTCGATATTTTTTATTTTTTTGCAGGATTTTACCTTTTTGAGCTAAAAATTAACTTTAAAAGCACCCAAAAAGCCCAGCCATCATCAGCTGAGCTCGATATTTTCTATGGTCTTATGTGTCTTATCATGGGATTTTACCCTACTGCCATAGCGATTTATCAAAAAAGAGTACTCTTTTTTCAGCTTACTTTCCGTAAGCTGGTTTCACATGAATTTTTTTGGCAAAATACTTTTTGTAGGTTACTTTTACTGTCATAAGCTTTACCTCTCGTTTCATTTGATAGGGCCATTATAAGAAGCAAAGCTTAACCTATCCTTGCAGAAAACTTTCATAAACCTTAATCAAAAGTTCCTTTGTCTTTGAGATTTTGGCTAACAATTTGCCATTGTGGATTGTTTTGCCAATCTTTTTTGGAAACGATCTGACTTGCAACGCGTCTAGCTTCCTCGAGAATATTGTAATCTTCGACAATATCTGCCACTTGGAATTCTGGAATTCCTGATTGGCGTGTGCCGAAAATCTCACCTGAACCACGCATTTTAAGGTCGGCTTCTGCTAAAACAAAACCATCCGTTGTTTCTGTCATGATTTTCATGCGCTCTTTTCCTGTTTGTGTTTTGGGATTGGCGACTAAAATAGCATAAGATTGTTTATCTCCACGCCCAACTCGTCCACGAAGCTGATGCAACTGGCTAAGCCCAAATCGGTCAGCATCCATAATAATCATAATGGTCGCATTTGGGACATTAACACCAACTTCAATGACGGTTGTCGATACCAAAACCTGACTTTTTTGTGCCTTGAAATCTTGCATGATAGCTTCTTTTTCGTCATTTTTCATGCGACCATGCATGAGCGCTACGGTTGCACTATCCGCAAAATAGGCTGACAATTCCTCGTGCAAGGCAACAGCATTTTTCAAATCAAGTGATTCAGATTCTTCAATTAAAGGTGAAATCACATAGGCTTGTGCCCCTTTTTGCAATTCTTCTTTGACCCAATCAAGCACAACTTCCAACTGTTCATGTTTAACCCAACGCGTGATAATCGGTTTGCGTCCTGCAGGCAATTCATCAATAATCGAAACGTCCATTTCACCAAATGCCGTAATAGCAAGTGTCCGTGGAATTGGTGTTGCAGTCATCATGAGCACATCTGGATTTTCGCCCTTTTCACGGAAAACACGACGTTGATTGACACCAAAACGGTGTTGTTCATCAGTAATGACAAGCCCCAAGCGGTGGTAAGTTACCGCATCTTGAATCAGCGCATGCGTACCAACAATCATATCTACCGAACCATCCACAATCGCCGAAAGTGCCGCTTGTTTGGCTGCTGTTTTCATCCCTGATGTTAAAATTGCAATGGACAAATCTGGAAAAAGCTGGGTCAAACTTTCAAAATGCTGCTCCGCCAAAATTTCCGTTGGCACCATCAAAGCTGATTGAAAACCTGCCGTATAAGTAGCATACATGGCAAGACTAGCCACAACCGTCTTACCAGAACCAACGTCCCCTTGCAAGAGACGATTCATATGACCACCAGAACGCATATCCGCCAAAATATCATCAAGACTCCGCCTTTGACCACCCGTCAAGGTAAATGGCAGAGCTGCAATCTTATCAGCAACTTTTTGCTCATCATAAGCAATCGCCAAACCATTAGCTTCTGATTTATTGTCTGCCTTTAAAGCTTGCAAATTCATTTGAAAATAGAACAGTTCTTCAAATTTTATCCGACGAAGTGCTTGTTTATACTCTGCTAAATCTTTCGGAAAGTGCATAGCAGCCGTTGCTTGAGCACGCCCTAACAAACGATACTTGTCCAAAAGCACCTGCGGTAAATTTTCAGGCAACCAATTCTGAGCACCAATTTCAAAAGCTGATTTGATAGCTTTGACTAGTGCATTTTGTGAAATACCTTGAGCAACACGGTAAACTGGCTGCATATCATCTTCAACTTGCGCTAAAATTTTCATACCAGTCACCGCTGATTTTAGGGCATCCCATTTTCCAAAAATCGCGATATCGCTGCCAATCTCGACTTTATCAGCTAAATAAGGCTGGTTAAAAAAAGAAATCGCAATAACCGCTTCGCCCTGCTTGATTTTAAACGACAAACGATTACGCTTATAACCATAATATTGCACATTTGCAGGTGTCACAACCGTTCCCGTAATGACAGCTTTTTCCCCATCAGCAAGCTCTGAAACACTCTTACTCTTAAAATCTTCATATCGAAAAGGATAGTACAGCAGTAAATCTTCAATGGTATAAATATCTAACTTATAAAATTTTTCCGCCGACTTAGCCCCTATTCCTTTTAATTCCACAATTGATGATTGTAAATTCATATAACCTCACTTTGCTACTATTATAACAAAAAATAGATTCTAAATCGCCGCAAGTTTCTTACAGCAAGTTAGAATCTTTTTATCATTTATTTTGAATAAACACGTGGAATACGGTCACTCAATAGACAAAGAACTTCGTAATTAATTGTGCCACGTTTTTGAGCCAAATCTGTCGCTGAAATAACCTTGTCGCTCTCTTGACCAATCAAAGTAACTTTCGTTCCGATTGGAAGTTTTTCTGGCAAGCGAATGGTAATTTGATCCATTGACACGCGTCCAACAATTTCACAAAATTCGCCATTCACAAGCACTGAGAAACCTTGTAAATCACGTGTCCAACCGTCTGCGTAACCGATTGGAACAGTCGCGATATATTCCTCTTTTTGAGCAGTATAGGTAGCACCGTAGCCAACCGTTGCCCCAGCAGGAATCGTCTTAACATGAACCAATGATGATTCCAAGCTAAGCGCTGGCTTTAGCGGATAAGGCAAGTCAAGCTCTGTTCCACTTGGATTCAATCCATACATGACAATCCCAAGTCGAACAAGGTTAAAAATGGTTTCACTATGCCAAATACTTGTTGCTGAATTACTGGCATGGACAATGGCAGGCTTGTCACTTAAATTGTCAACCAAATTCGTAAAGAATTCCAACTGTTCATTGAATTTCGTATCGTCAGCTTCGTCTGCTGTTGCAAAATGCGTAAAGATACCTGCAACGTTAGCCCCAGCTTTTTTCAAATTCGCAATCACATTTTCTGCTTCATCAAGACTGCGCACACCGATTCGCCCCATACCAGAATCCACTTTCAAGTGAACGTCCAAACCAGCTAAGCTAATACCTTGTTCATTTGCCAAATCAAGCCATTCTTGACTAGCAACCGTCAAAGTAACATGGTAATCACGCGCCAAAGCCACCTCATCAGGCATAATAACACCTAAAATAAGGATTGTTTCCTCAATACCTGCTTCACGTAATTCCAAAGCTTCATCAATATTTGACACACAGAATCCATCCACAAGATGATGAATAGCGTGCGCTACATTTGTGGCACCATGCCCATAAGCATTAGCTTTAACAACTGCAAAAGCTTTTTTATCTTGTGGTATATTGGCTTTAACCGCATCAATATTTTGACAAATGACATCTAAATCAATGACTGCCTTTGTTGGTCTGTGTAAACTTGAAATCATTTTATCTCCTCCAAAGCTAGAAAATTTTTTGAATGTTTTTGTTTCAATTTCATTGTTCAGGTATTATCTTCCAAAATAACACTGGCTTGAACAAGGTTTCCTGTATGAGAAAGTGAAATAAAGCACTTCCCTGAGAAAGGTGACTGGGTAATCACAGGCGCACCTAATTGGTTATTTAAAATTTCAATATCCTTAAAACCAAGTGTTCCAATTCCAGTCCCCATTGCCTTTGAAAAAGCTTCTTTTGCCGCCCAGCGTCCCGCCAAAAACTCCATCTGCCGTTTCGTACTTTTTTGCTCTGAAAAGCATTGGAACTCTTTGTCTGTCAACACTCGCTTAGCAAATCTGTTATTTTTCTCATAGGCTCGCTTGATTGCATCAATTTCCTGCAAATCAATGCCGTGACCAATAATCATACGTCTCCTTTATGAAAAACGATTTTTTTACCAATTCAAACGTTTTATCTGCTTAATCACTTAATGATTTCCAAAACTAAGGAGCTGAGAAAATTCCCCAGCCCCATAGGTTATTCAATTATTAGAATAGCAATTCTTCAAACGAATCACGACTTAGTGTGGCATGAATTTCACGAATAAGTTGTTCTGTTTTTTCCCAGCCAAGGCATGGATCTGTAATAGATTTACCAAATACTTCTGGTGCGTCTTGACGACCATCTTCTAAGTAAGATTCAATCATGAAACCACGAACGTACTTATTGATTTTATCATTCCAATCACGATTAATCAATGTTTGACGAACGATACGAATTTGTTCAAGATAATTTTTCCCTGAATTATCATGATTTGTATCAACAACAATAAATGGATTTTCTAAGCTCATTTTCTCATAAAGATCAATAGCTTTCAACAAATCATCATAATAATAATTCGGTTCATTTTCGCCGTGTTCATTCGTTGCTCCACGAAGAATCGCGTGTGCCAATGGATTTCCGTCAGTATCAACTTCAGCGCTGTGATAAATAAAGTTTTGTTTATTTTGTGCGGCATAGATACCGTTAAACATAACGTTCAAGTTACCTGAAGTCGGATTTTTCATACCTGTCGGAACATCAATACCTGATGCCACAAAACGATGTTCTTGATCCTCAACAGAACGTGCACCAATAGCATGATAAGAAACCAAATCATCTACCAATGGAAGATTTGCTGGGTAAAGCATCTCATCCGCTGTTGTTAAGCCAGTTTCCGTGATAACACGATAATGAAGATGACGAACCGCAGCAATACCATTGATAAGGTCAGGCAATTTTGAGGTATCAGGTTGATGCATCAATCCTTTGTAACCATCACCATTTGTACGTGGTTTTGCTGTATAAACACGCATAACGATAAAGATTTTGTCTTTAACTTCCTCTTGAAGTTTCGCTAAGCGGTTAGCGTATTCAAGAACAGCCTCTTCATTATCAGATGAACAAGGACCGATAACCAAAAGGATACGATTGTCCTCACCTGTGATGATTTTTGCCAATTCTGCATCACGCGCAGCTTTCTTAGCAAGAAAATCACCTTCTAATTTTGAAAGTTCTTTTACTTGTGCAATATCAATTTTTGCACTTTTTTGATGTATTCCCATATATTATTTACCTAATGTGTCATAAATTTCGTGAACAAGTTGTGCTGTATTTTCCCAACCAAGACATGGGTCTGTGATAGATTTACCAAATACTTCTGGCGAATCTTGACGACCGTCTTCTAAGTAAGATTCGATCATGAAACCACGAACATATTTGTTAATTTTTTCATTCCAATCGCGGTTAATCAATGTTTGGCGGACGATACGAACTTGTTCTAAATATTGTTTACCTGAATTATCATGATTTGTATCAATAACGATAAAAGGATTTTCTAAGCCCATGTTTTCATATTGCTCAATCGTATCGATAACATTGTCATAATAATAATTTGGTACATTTTTACCATACTCATTAGTTGCACCACGAAGGATTACGTGCGCTAATGGGTTACCTGATGTTTCAACTTCTT
Source organism: Streptococcus pasteurianus (assembly GCF_004843545.1). NCBI lineage: Bacteria > Bacillati > Bacillota > Bacilli > Lactobacillales > Streptococcaceae > Streptococcus > Streptococcus pasteurianus. Next base: position 1,797,282 of record NZ_CP039457.1, read on the forward strand.
CGCCATTAAATAGGAAAGATTGCTTGTTTTGTGCAGCATAGATACCATTGAACATAACATTCAAATTACCTGATGTTGGGTTTTTCATTCCTGTTGGAACGCTGATGCCTGATGCTACAAAACGGTGCTGTTGATCCTCAACAGAACGCGCGCCAATAGCAATATAAGAAACTAAGTCATCAACCAACGGAAGATTTTCAGGATAAAGCATTTCATCCGCTGTTGTCAATCCTGTTTCTGAAATAACACGATAATGAAGGTTACGTACAGCTTTGATACCATTAATCAAGCTTGGTGCTTCTGACGTATCAGGTTGGTGCATCAAGCCTTTGTAGCCATCACCATTTGTACGCGGTTTTGCTGTATAGACACGCATAACCATAAAGACACGATCTTTAACTTCTTCTTGAAGTTTCGCCAAACGGTGTGCATATTCAAGAACAGCCTCTTCATTATCAGATGAGCAAGGACCGATGACCAAAAGAACACGGTCATCTTCACCTTTAATAATAGCTTCTAGCTCACGATCCCGTGCTTCTTTTTTAACTAAAACGTCACCTGTTAAGGCAGATTCTTCCTTGAGAGAATCGAAATTAATCTTTTTACTTGTTGCTTTAAATGACATGAATTTTCCTCTCCTGAATAGAAACTTTAGATTTTTTCTATTATACCATTTTCAGGTGGGTTTTCAATTGATTTTTCAGAATTTTCTATCGACTTTTTAAAATTGTTTACGACCGTGGCAATTTTTGAATTTTTTACCAGAACCGCAAGGACACAAGTCATTGCGTTTAACTTTAGAAAAATCAATATCGCTATCAGCTTGAGCACGAACAGTTTGCGCCGCAATATTCTTTTCTGCCATTGTTGTTGCACGTTGTGATGAATGTTCACGTTCTTTTTGGTGAATTTGAGCTTTCATCATGGTACGTGTGACATCAAATTCAATCGCTCCAATCATTGATTGGAACATACGGAAACCTTCAGCTTGGTATTCAACAACAGGGTTATTTTGGGCATAACCACGCAAACCGACTGATTGACGCAATTGATCTAGAGCATCGATATGGTCAGTCCATTTATTATCAACAACCATCAAAATCAAAACTTTTTGGAATTCGATAACAGCTTCTTGGTTTTGTAATTTAGCAATTTGTGTATCGTAAACTTTCAAAGCACGTTCATACAAATTTTCTTTGATTGCCTCAAAGTCCAAACCTTCTAAATCAGATAAGCTGATTGAATCTTCAGCAACCAGATTCACTTTGGCAAAGTTCAAGATTGCTCGGATACCTTCTTCGCGGTCTGCACGACTGTGAGCATCAACGGCACGATTGATTGTGCGTTTAATCATAGCTTTGATTTCAGGAGCTAAGTCGCGGTCTGCTGTGATAACATCACGACGTTCTTCATAAATAATTTCACGTTGTTCACGCATCACGTCATCATATTGCAAGACTTGTTTACGAGTATCGTAGTTATTACCTTCAACACGTTTTTGAGCTGATTCAACTTGGCGTGTCAACATTTTAGATTTGATGACTGCTTCTTCTTCCTCAAGATTCATGCGGTCAAGGAAAGCCTTGATGCGGTCTGAACCAAAACGACGCATCAAGTCATCTTCAAGTGAAAGGTAAAATTGTGATTCACCTGGGTCACCTTGACGACCTGAACGACCACGAAGTTGATTATCAATACGACGGCTTTCATGACGTTCTGTACCAATGACACAAAGCCCACCAAGTTCACGAACACCTTCACCAAGTTTAATATCGGTACCACGACCAGCCATATTTGTCGCAATTGTAACAGCGCCACGTTGACCAGCATTCATGATAATTTGTGCTTCTTTGAAGTGGTTTTTCGCATTCAAAACTTCGTGTGGCACACCAGCTTCAACTAATTTCTTAGAAATAAGGTCTGATGTTTCCACCGCAACAGTACCAACCAAGACCGGTTGACCTTTTTCATGACGAGCCTTGACATCCGCAACAACAGCTCTAAATTTAGAGTCGAGTGTTGGATATAGAAGGTCTGAATGGTCAATACGTGCCACAGGTTTGTTAGTTGGGATTGGAATGACACGCATATTGTAAACTTCGCGGAATTCTTCCTCTTCTGTTTTTGCAGTACCTGTCATACCAGCCAATTTTTTGTACATACGGAACATATTTTGGTAAGTAATTGAAGCACTTGTTTTAGATTCTTCTTGGATAGCCACGCCCTCTTTGGCTTCAATAGCTTGGTGCAAACCATCAGAGAAACGGCGTCCTTCCATTGTACGACCTGTAAATTGGTCAACAATCAAGATTTCTCCCATTTGACTAACCACATAATCAATATCTAAAAGCATGATGTAATTAGCACGAAGAGCATTATCAATGTAGTGCGTTAGAGCAACATTTTCTAAATCATAAAGATTTTCCAAGTGGAAGTATTCTTCTGCTTTATCAATACCATAATCAGTCAAACCGATTGTTTTTGTAGGTACATCAATAGCGTAATCAACACTTGTCAGTGTTTTTACAAAGCGATCCGCACGAATATAAAGTTGGCTTGTTTCTGAACTTACTTGACCTGAAACAATCAATGGCGTTCTTGCTTCATCAATCAAAACAGAGTCAACTTCATCGACCAATGCGAAGTTTAATGGACGTTGTACCATATCTTCTTGACGAACAACCATGTTGTCACGAAGATAGTCAAAACCAACTTCTGAGTTTGTTGAATAGGTCACGTCACAATTGTATGCTTCACGTTTTTCATATGGTGATTTAGCAGCCAAGTTAATACCAACAGATAATCCAAGCCAGCTGTAAACTTCACCCATTTCAGTAGCGTCACGTGTTGCGAGGTATTCGTTAACTGTGATAACGTGTACTCCTTCGCCAGCAAGGGCATTAAGGTAAACAGGCATTGTCGCTGTCAATGTTTTACCTTCACCAGTACGCATTTCAGGAACGTCACCATTGTGCATAACAATACCACCCATGATTTGAACACGATATGGATAAAGTCCTAATACACGTTTTGCTGCTTCGCGGACAACTGCGAAAGCTTCCGGTAATAATTGATCTAATGTTTCACCATTTTGATATCTTTGTTTAAATTCTGGTGTTTTTGCTTGCAATTCTTCATCAGACAAAGCTGCCATAGCGTCAGCATATGACTCAACTTTCTTTGCAGTTTTTTCTAATTTTCTTAATTCACCTTTATCGTTTTCGATAACAGTCCGTAGAATATTTGCCATCCCAATTCCTTTCGATAAACTTATCATCACATTTTAACACAAAAAGCGCTTGAATTCAAGAATTCACCGTTGAAGCAATGAGCTCACAGGCTCAAAATCAGTAAAAATTCTTTTTTTGATACTTTCCTTATAAGTAATGCAGACGGCATGTCCAACAGTCCAATGGACTGTTGGAGGACATAACTAGGTTTGTCTCAAAACTTCCGTGTGGCTGAATTAAGCAGTATTCAGCCACTTTCACTACAACAGAAAAGTATTGTTTTTTTATGCTCGCTTTGCTCCCAAAATTGAACGAGATTAATATAAAATTAAAGCGTATTTTAGGAAAAAAAGTAGCTTTGTCTAGTCTTAATTTAATGATTCCTATTTTTACAGTTTTGACTCGCTACGATTATACCCTTTTTTTGCCTCAACAACAAGAAAACACATTAAATCAACTTCATAAGATTTCAGATAAAAAAAGATTGAAGAAAGCTTCCTTAGATTCCCTCAATCTCAATGGTTTATTAGACATTAATAATTAGCGTTCAGATACTTTTTTAGCCAAAGCAAAGTTACCAAGAGTAGCAGAACCATTTTCAGAAACACCTGGTGTCACAATATATTCTGTTACATCTGGAACTGGTACGTAACCATTTAACAAAGCAGTGAATTTATCACGAACGCGTTTCAACATGTGTTCTTGAGCCATAACACCACCACCAAAGACAATAACTTGTGGACGGTAAAGAAGAGTAGCTTGAACTGCAGCTTGTGCGATATAGTAAGCTTGAACGTCCCAAACTTCTGAATTCAACTCAATCAATTCACCACGAATGCCTGTACGGCCTTCTAGTGATGGTCCTGCTGCCATGCCTTCTAGACAACCTTTGTGGAAAGGACAGAAACCAGTATAGTTGTTCGCAACGTCTTGTGGATGTGGAGCCACATAAACGTGACCAGCTTCTGTATGACCGATACCGCCGATGAATTCACCATTTTGAATTGCACCAGCACCGATACCTGTACCGATTGTGTAATAGACAAGGCTCTTAACACCTTTACGAACAATTGTTTCACCATAAGCAGAGCTGTTAACATCTGTTGTGAAATACATTGGCACCTTAAAGTGTTTTGAAATCAATCCAACCAAGTCAACATTAGCCCAATGTGGTTTTGGAGTGGTTGTGATATAGCCGTAAGTTTCTGAATTTTCATCAATATCGATTGGACCAAAAGAACCAATAGCAATTCCTGCCAAATCAGCTTCAAAACGTTTAAAGAATGCTACTGTTTTGTCAATGGTTTCATAAGGGGTTGTTGTTGGAAATTGTACTTTTTCAACAACTTGGAAATTTTCATCTCCAACGGCACAAACAAATTTGGTTCCGCCCGCTTCTACACTACCGTATAATTTAGTCATTTTTTCTCCCTCAATTACTAATTTTATACTCAATATTATACACAAAAGAAAGCGATAACGCAATAGTAAAAACAGCTTAAAACCTTGTAAAATCAAGCTTCTCTCTATATAAAAAGAGGTGAATATCCACCTCCAAAAATATACATATATATTTATTTGACTTTAAGTAAATCTGCACCTTCTTCAATTGTACCTTCTGTAACTGAAGTCACTTCTGAATAGTCAGCAGTATTTGTCACAATAATCATTGTTGTATCATCAAGACCCGCTGCTGCAATAGCTGCAGTATCAAATGTTCCAAGAACATCGCCTTTTTTAACTTTTTGATTAGCAGTAACCTTTTGTGCAAATCCTTTACCATTCATTGATACTGTGTCGATACCAACATGAATAAGAACTTCAGCACCATTGTCAGATTTAAGACCATAAGCATGACCAGTTTCAAAAGCGATTTGGACTATACCATCAACTGGAGAGTAAACTGTATTTCCGCTTGGTTTCACAGCAATACCTTTACCCATAGCTTCTGATGAGAATACCGGGTCATTTACTGCTGTAAGAGGAACTGTTTCACCAGCGAGTGGGCTAACAATTGTTTCAGCAGACACACCAGGTTGAGCTGATTCAGCGGCAACTTCTGCTTCTTTAGTGGATGGAGTTTCAACTGCTATTTGTTCAGCAGCTGCTTCCGCTTCAAAGACACCTGCAGCTTTTGTTTTACCGTAGAAGTAAGTGATTGCAAAAGCAATCGCAAAGCTAATTAATTCACACAATACATAGAATGGAATGGATGTTGCATTGATAGAAAGGAAACCAAGGAAACCTGCTGAACCAAGTGAGACAGCAACTACCTTAAGTAAACCTGCCACCGCTGCAGCAACTCCTGAACCAATTAAAGCGCAGAAGAATGGGAAACGATATTTCAAGTTAACCCCAAATAACGCAGGTTCGGTGATACCAAGAAGCGCTGATACCCCTGCAGATGAAGTAAGACCTTTTGTCTTAGAATTTTTAGTTAAGAACCAGATTGCAAATGTAGCGGCACCCTGAGCAACATTTGCCATAGAAGCAACTATAAATATGAAATCACCATATCCCACACCATTTGTCCATGCTGAAAGCAGTTGTGTTTCAATCGCTGGGAAAGATTGGTGAAGCCCAGTCATAACAATAAGTGAATAAGTACCACCAAAGATACCCATTCCAATAAATCCAGTTGTATTATACAACCAAACAATTGCATCTGTAATTCCATTAGATACCAATAACATTACAGGACCAATAACTGTGAAAGTTAGGAAACCAGTAATCATTACTGATAATAATGGCGTAAATGTAAAGTCAACAGATGACGGTAGTTTTTTGTGGAAGAATTTCTCTAATACTGATAACAACCAAACAGCGGCTAACACTGGAATAACTTGATAAGCATAATTCGTTTGAGCAACATGATAACCAAAAATATTCCAATATTCCGTCGAACCACCAAGATCTGGTGTTGTCATAATCATACCAATCGCAGCACCAAGGAATTGATTTGCTCCAAAACGTTTCGCAGCTGAAATTCCAACTAAGATTGGTAAGAACATGAAAGGTGCAGCTGACATAAGCTGAATCATTGCAGAAATACCCTTGATAGCAGGATACATTTCTTCAATTGACTTAGGTCCAAAAAGTCCAGCAGATGTCAAAAAGTTTCGCAATGCCATCAATAGACCACCTGCAACAAGAGCAGGAATGATTGGTACAAAAATATCTGACAGCAATTTAATCAATGCCATAATTGGATTGAATTTTTTACCACTGCTAGCAATTTGTTTTAAATCATCCGTCGAAACTTCTGAAAGACCAGTCTCTTTAATAAGTTCATCATAAACAAAGTTAACATCACCAGCACCGATAATAACTTGATATTGGCCATCAATTTTAAATGTACCTTTCACATCTGGATTTTCATCCAATGCTTTTTGGTCAACTTTTGTATCATCCTTTAGTACGAGACGAAGTCGTGTCGCACAATGCGCAGCTGCAACAAGATTGTCTTTTCCGACTGCTTTTACAACGTCGGAAGCTACCTTACCATAATCCATTACAGTAACTCCTTTTATAATTTTCTTTCGTGAAAGCGTTTCACTTAACTACATTTACATTCTAACACATTTTAGATATATGTCAAGCGTTTATCATATTTTTTATTTTTTTGTGTAAAATGATTGATTTTTAAGAAGAAAACGTTTACTATATTATTTGTATATAGATAAATAAAAGGAGAAAATTATGGATTTACCTAGAAAAATACGATATCGTGCTTATGCTGATTGGAGCAAAGAGGAGAGAGAAACAATCAATAAAAATGTAAAACAATCTCCTTGGCATGCTAGCTATCATATTGAACCTAAAACTGGATTATTAAATGACCCTAATGGTTTTTCTTTCTTTAACGGCAAATACACACTCTTCTATCAAAATTGGCCATTTGGAGCGGCTCATGGCTTAAAAGAATGGGTTCATACAGAATCAGATGATTTAGTTCACTTTTATGAAACTGGTACTGAGCTTCGTCCCGACACCAAACGCGATAGCCATGGCGCTTATTCTGGCTCTGCCTATGAAATAGATGGGAAGCTTTTCTTATTCTACACTGGAAATGTCCGTGACGAAAATTGGGTACGCTACCCATTTCAAATCGGTGCTTGGATGGATAAGGACTACAATATTACAAAGTGTGAAAATGTTCTTATTCACCAAGCTAATGATGTAACCGATCACTTCCGTGATCCACAGCTCTTTAACTACAAAGGTCAATTTTACGCAATCCTTGGAGCTCAAAATCTTAATGAATCAGGCTTCATTAAATTGTATAAAGCTGTTAATAACGATATTGAAAATTGGGAAGAAGTTGGTAACCTTGATTTTGGTGGTACAGGCTCAGAATATATGATTGAATGCCCAAACCTTGTTTTCGTAGACGATAAACCTGTTCTGCTTTATTGTCCACAAGGTCTTGATAAAACAGAGCTAGATTATAGTAATATTTTTCCGAATACTTACAAAATATGTCAATCGTTTGACACTAAACATGCAAAACTTGTTGATGCTTCTGAAATCCAAAACCTTGATTATGGATTTGAAGCCTATGCCACTCAAGGATTTAATGCTCCTGATGGACGTGCTTTAATTATTAGTTGGATTGGACTTCCTGATATTGATTATCCAACAGATAAATACGATTATCAAGGAGCAATGAGTCTTGTTAAAGAACTTTCTATCAAAAACGGAAAACTCTATCAGTACCCTGTAGAAGCTATCACGTCCCTTCGTGCGGCTTCTGAAACGTTTGCTAACAAATCCGAAACCACTAATACTTATGAGTTAGAATTGATTTTCCCCGAAAATCAAAAATCTGAAATTCTTCTTTTTGCAGATGAGAAAGGCAATGGACTTAGCTTGACTGTAGATACTAAAGACGGTAAAATTATCCTTGACCGCAGTAAAGCCGGTGTTCAATATGCTACAGAATTTGGTACAAGTCGTGAATGTTCGATTGATACAAAAGAAACAAGTGCTAATATTTTTGTAGATAATTCGATTATTGAAATCTTTATCAACAAAGGAGAAAAAGTATTTACTAGCCGCGTGTTCCCTGAAGAAGGACAAAATGGTATTAAAATCAAATCAGGCGAAGCAAGTGGAACGTACTTTGAATTAAAATACTAACATGATAGCAAAACTAACGGATGTCGCAGAATTAGCTGGAGTAAGTCCAACAACCGTCTCTCGTGTCATTAATAATAAAGGTTATTTATCAGAAAAAACCAAACAAAAAGTTCAAGAAGCTATGAAGACTCTGGGTTACAAGCCTAATAATTTAGCTCGCGGACTTCAAGGTAAATCAGCCCAACTTATTGGACTTATCTTTCCTAATATCAGCAACATTTTCTATTCTGAACTAATTGAATATCTTGAAATTGAATTATTCAAACATGGTTATAAGGTGATTATTTGTAACAGCCAAAATGATCCTGCTAAGGAGCGTGAATACATTGAAATGCTTGAAGCTAATCAAGTTGATGGTATCATCTCATCTAGTCATAATTTAGGAATTGATGATTACGAGCGTGTTGCAGCTCCTATTATTGCTTTTGACAGAAATTTAGCTCCCAATATCCCTATTATCTCTTCTGATAACTTTGAAGGGGGTAAATTAGCCGCTAAAACATTACAAAAAAATGGCTGCCAAAATATCATTATGATTACAGGAAATGATAACACAGATTCACCCACAGGCTTACGCGCTCTTGGTTTTTCTTTCCAAATCCCAGAAGGCAAGATTTTTAAAGTTCCTAACACCCTATCCACAATTCGTCGTGAAATGGAAATCAAGTCAATCATTGCAAGTAATAAACCAGATGGCATCTTTGTTTCAGATGACTTAACAGCAATCCTTACCATGAAAATTGCACATCAGCTTGAGCTGAAGATTCCTGATAACTTAAAAATTATCGGCTATGACGGGACATCATTTATTGAGAATTTCTTCCCACAATTGACAACCATTCGACAACCGATTGATGAAATTGCAAGCCTAATCGTGGATGTTCTGTTAAAGAAAATCAAAGGCGAAAAGGCGAGCAAAGATTACATTCTACCAATATCACTTCTGCCTGGCGGAAGTATTTAGATATAAAATCACCAACTATCACAAAGATAGCTGGTGATTTTACTAATGATTTCTATTGAAACAGAGCGAAAGCCTATAACTTTCACTCTGTTTATTATTCTACGACAAATTGGCTCAACAAGCCATTGACAAATTTTGCTGAAGTGTCATCTGAATACTTTTTAGCAATTTCGATGATTTCATTTACCGCTACACGTCCTGGAGTTTCTTCGAAATATTTGATTTCGTAAAGCCCCAAGCGAAGCAAGGCTCTATCAGTTAGTGTCAAACGTTCTAATGACCAACCTGACTTCAAATGTGTCTCAATTTGTTGGTCGATTTCAAATTTTAAATCTTGTACGCCTTTAACAAGATTTAAAAGAAAGACAGGAACATCAATAGTATCGTCTTCTTCGATTGTCTTGTCATAAGTATAGGCAAACTGTGCGGCTGCTAAATATTCTCCACCAAATTCTAGGCTAAAGAGCGCTTGGAAAGCACGTTCACGAAGGTCTCGTCTCGAATTTGTAAAATTATTAGTCATCCAAGAAATCCTCATCAAATAATGCTTTCAAATCTGGTTTTGGTGTTTTTTCAGGAACGATACCTTCAACGTGAATATTAACAGATGAAATTGTTACTTCTGCCATATCGTAAACAGCTGCTTTCACAGCTTGTTGGATTGCGATTGAGACAGCAGGAACATTAACACCATATTGAAGATAAACGTAAATGTCTGCATTAACTGTGCCGTCTTCTTCTGTTTGAAGGTAAACTCCTTTACCTAAAACTGTTTTGCTGAAACTATCTGTCATAGCTTTATTACGAAGTGAATGAACGCCATCGACTTTTGTTGCAGCAATACCTGTGATAACTTCTAGTACTCGTGGTGAAATAACAATATCACCGATATTTTCAGTTGTCATAAGCATTCCTTTCTAAATTAAAATATAAGGATAAAAGCAAAGAGAACGATGCTCTCTCTACTAGCAAGCTTAAGCACGTGATACGTAAGTACCTTCTTGCGTATTAATCACCAATTTTTGACCGATTTCGATAAAGTCTGGTACGTTAACAACAAGACCTGTTTCAAGAGTTGCAGGTTTACCTGAACCAGTAACAGTAGCACCTTTGATAGATGGTTGAGTATCAGTAACTGTCAATTCAACTGTTGTAGGAGCAGTTACACCGATAACTTCTGTACCGTAAAATTGGATTTTAACTTCAGAGTTTTCAAGGATGTAAAGTAATTCTTGTTCTACGTTAACAACTGGGATTTCATACTGTTCGTAGCTTTCAGTATCCATGAAGTATGCTGTGTCATCCATTTTGTAAAGATATTGTGCAGCACGTGTTTCGATGATTGCTTGTTCAAATTTTTCTTCTGGACGATAAGTAGTATCAAAGGTTGAACCAGTACGTACATCACGAAGTTTCATACGCATAACAGTATTACCTTTACCTGGTTTGTGGTGACTTGCTTCGAGAACTTTGATGAGTTTTCCATCAGATGTTACAAAGGTCATACCTGCTCTAAGCTTACTTGCTTCAATCATTTATTAATTACCTCTTATAAATTATTTATCACTTCATTCTACCATAAAATACGCTATGGCTCAAATGTTTTTAATCTTTTGAAAAGGCATTACTACATCTTTCTTGTCAAAGAAATTTCACTCTGCTAAAATGAATTATCAATTATTTATTCTAACGAAGATTTATGGATGACAGTAAGACTTAAAAATGCAAGCAGTCCAATCAAGGAAGTCAAAGGTGGCTTTATCTGGACAACACTTTTCTTTTTCTTATTTGTGCCATTGTTTCGCAAGGATTGGAAATGGCTGGAAATTGTAATTGACTCAATCATTGCAGGTTTGTAACGACAACTCTCAATATTGATGCTAATGCCAGTCTTGTTCTTAACATCGCCTTTGCTGTTTTATATAATAATTTTTATATCAACGATTTGCTAGCAAGGGTTGGGCCTGCTTCAGAAATTGATGACAAAATTTTAAATGATAAATTGAGATAAAAAATTTCATTTTTAGGCTGAAGAAAAAAGGCTTTTTGATACTTCCTCTGGGTTCCTCACTTTTCAATTTATAGGTTCGGACCTCAAACTATCCATTTGTTTCTTAAGTCCATTCAGCAGCTCTAACAGCCCAGTGGAGTGTTATCTAAAATCGAACAGAGTCAACAATTATTTATAATTTATTTTGAGGTAATAGTGGGTTTGTCCACACTCTAAAAAACGCACTCAAATGATGAGCGCGTTTTTTAACAAATAAAATTCATCTCCGTCCACTACTTCATAGGTATTTCATTTCCAATGTTAATAAGGATTTGAGTCAGAAACATCATCTTCTTCATAAATAAATTCCATATTGTAAACAGTATAGAGGTGTGCTGTTGAGTCACCTTGAATTAATTCACCCGTGCCATCATTTCTGATGTCATCATACATGTACGATGACAAAATCACTTTAATCACATCATGGTCATCTGACCTCTTAAATGATTTGATGACAGCTCGGTCAACACAAACTCTATCCAAATGATTAGCTATGTGATTATCAATGTACTCTTTCAACTGCATATTATGCTGATGGAAAAGACTCTCTATTTCTAAATGCCGAACGCGTTCCCAATCTTTGTCCATTCACGCATTTTGCAATTCTAAATACAATTCTTTAGTGTATGAAATAAAATCGTATTCTTCAAAATCTGGATGAACCAATTTGATAACTTCAATGGCTTTCTCGTCATTTTCAGGCTCTACTTTCCCATCATTGCCTGTTTTCCTGAATACATAGAGCATGACAAGTAAACATACAACGCCGAATAAATCGCCGTCTCCACTAGATGTTGGCATGCTACTGCTCGAGCTTGAAACGCTAGAGACCACTCGAAAACCACCAAAAGAGCCAAAGCCTCCGTCAGTCGTGACACTACCCCTACTTTCCAGTATTGTCAACTCCTGCATAGACTGGTTGAGAGAGATTAAAGAATAAAACTAAAATCCCTAATATTGCAAGAATGATTCCCTTATTTTTCATAAATCATTTTCCCTAAACTTCATTAATCTTCCGATTCATCCATTCCCAATTTAACTTCTGGAACGTCATGTTGAACGTATTCAACACCTTTTTGTTCCATTAATTCGATAGCAAATGGATGCATGCGATAGGCAGTCTTATAAGTAATTTTTTTAATTCCCGCTTGAAGCAGCGCCTTGGTACAGTTGATACATGGAAAATGTGTGACGTAAATTTCTGTACCTTTGGTTGAAATACCTTCCTTAGCACACTGAATAAGCGCATTCATTTCAGCATGAACGGTACGGATACAATGTCCGTCCTCCATTTTATGCCCAACTTCATTACAATTGTCAGTTTCTGACACACCACCGTTGTAACCAGTCGCGATGATGCGATTATCTTTCACCAAAACAGCACCAACAAAAGCACGGTCACAAGTCGAACGCTTGGAAATCAGCTCCGCATTTGCCATAAAATAATCTTGCCAAGAAAGTCTATCAGTCATCATTTTCCTCCTTATCTAACTCTACAACACAATCAATTCTTTTGGTGCTAAGGTTAAGACTTCGCAGCCATTTTCTGTCACAACCAAATCATCTTCGATACGGACACCGTATTTGTTATCAAGGTAAATTCCTGGTTCATCCGTAATAGTCATACCAACTTCAACCAACTCATCTGAATTGCCAAAGAACGGAATTTCATGAATATCAAGCCCAATGCCGTGTCCAATACCGTGCGTGAATTGCTCAGCATATCCCGCTTTTGCAATCACATCACGCGCCAATTTATCGTAATCACGGCGTGTCATTCCTGCTTTGACCGAATCAATCACCGCTTGATTAGCACGTAAAACCACGTCATAAATTTCACGCTCTTCATCAGTTGTCTCACCAATATGAATGGTACGTGTCATATCACTGACGTAGTGGTTGTAGTAGCAACCAAAATCAAGCGTCAAAGTTTCACCAGATTGGATGACTTTCTCACTGGCTACGCCGTGAGGCATGGCAGAGCGGTAACCAGAAGCTGCAATGGTTTCAAAAGACACACCAGAAGCACCGTATTCACGCATACGAAAATCAAGGAAATTCGCCACTTGTAATTCTGTTGTCTGATCTGGTTTGATGAAATCAAGCATGTCAGCAAAAGCGCGGTCGGAAATCGAGCAAGCCTTACGAATCGTTGCAATCTCAGAAGAGTCTTTAATCATGCGCAATTCTTCCATAAAATTCGTCATAGCTACCAAATCATAACCTGCAAACACGCCTTGTAAAGTCTGGTAATAAGCAAAAGATACTTGGCTGTCAAAACCAATTTTCTTTAGATTATCCGCCTGAATCACCTTAGCAATTTCTTGGAGAGCATCTCTACTTTCAATGATGTCAAATCCTTGAACAGACTGTTTAGCAATCAAGGTATAACGAGCATCCGTCACAAACAACCGACGACTTTTAGAAATAAAAACAGTCGCTGACGTTCCCCAGAACCCTGTCAAATAATAAATATTATTTTGACCAGTCACCAAAAACGCATCAACCTCTGATTGATTCAACTTAGCCTCAAACCTCTCAACTCTCGCTAGCATACAACTCTCCTTAGTAGATATTTTAAAATTATTATACCAAAAAAACACCAAGACAATCGTATTCTACCGACTTTTTCCAAAAAAGCTTAAGCGGTGAAGGAAAGTTGATGAAAAACACCCCGAAAACCAGATTTCGGAGTGTATTTTTTATTTCAATTTGTCTTTTAAATATTGTCCTGTGAAGGATTCTTTGACTTTGACGACCTCTTCTGGTGTGCCTGTGGCAACGATTTGTCCACCACCGACACCGCCTTCTGGTCCAAGGTCGATAATGTGGTCAGCTGTCTTAATCACATCAAGATTGTGTTCAATGACAAGCACGGTATTTCCATCATCCACGAAGCGTTGAAGGACTTTAAGCAGACGAGCAATGTCATCTGTGTGAAGTCCTGTCGTTGGTTCATCAAGGATATAAAGGCTCTTACCAGTTGAGCGTTTGTGAAGTTCACTCGCCAATTTCATACGCTGTGCTTCACCACCAGACAGCGTTGTGGCTGGTTGTCCGAGAGTAACATAACCAAGTCCAACGTCTTTGATAGTTTGCAATTTGCGTGCGATTTTAGGGATTGGTGCAAAGAATTCAACCGCATCATTGACTGTCATATCAAGAATTTCAGCGATATTTTTGTCTTTGTAATGAACTTCAAGCGTTTCACTATTATAACGTGTGCCATGACAAACCTCGCAAGGTACGTAAACATCTGGCAAGAAGTGCATTTCAATCTTGATAATTCCGTCACCAGAGCAAGCCTCGCAACGTCCACCTTTGACGTTAAATGAGAAACGTCCTTTTTTGTAACCACGAATCTTAGCTTCATTGGTCTTAGCAAAAAGGTCACGAATATCATCAAAAACACCTGTGTAAGTTGCAGGATTTGAACGCGGAGTACGGCCGATTGGGCTTTGGTCAATGTCAATCAAGCGTTCAATGTTCTCAATACCTTCAAGTGCCTTGTGTTTACCAGGTTTGGCAGAATTGCGATTTAATTTTTGAGCAACAGCTTTTTTCAAAATACTGTTAACCAAGGTTGATTTTCCAGAACCCGAAACACCTGTCACCGCAATGAATTTACCAAGTGGGAAAGTCACATCAATATTTTGCAGGTTATTTTCAGAAGCACCTTTGACACGAAGCACGCGCCCATTTCCTTTA